>CAYQBV010000017.1:0-18316 GCA_964415705.1 uncultured Chthoniobacter sp.
GAAGGAAGATTTAGGAAGTGAGGATGGGCCTTCGGCGTCGGGGTGAAGGCTGTCGCAGGGTGGGGGGGGATTTCCCAAGCCTTTCTCCTTACTTTCTAAATCCCTCACGGCTTCGACGGCGGCGAAGATGGGTTCGCATTTGAGGACCATGCCCGGGCTGCCGCCGTAGGGGGTATCGTCGGTGGTGCGGTGTTTGTCGGTGGCCCAGTCGCGGAGGTTGTGGGAGCGGATGGTGAGGAGGCCGCGTTCCTGGGCTTTGCCGATCATGCTCTCGGCCAGCGGGGCGGCGGCGATCTGGGGAAAAAGGGAGAGGACGTCGATCAGCATTTAGGATTTAGCATTGAGGATTTAGGATTTAAGAAATGCGCTGTCGCGGGTTAGTCCGCGCTGGCCGCCGCCGCAGGCAGCTTTGGTAAATCCTAAATCCGAATTCCTAAATCCTAAATCGTCCCCCGTGGCCCGGCCCTACCGATCATCGAAAAACAAACCGCGCACGAAGCAATCGTGGCGGCGGTGGTTGTGGCTGCCGGGGTTGGTGGGTCTGTTGGTGGTGGTCGTGGTGGGCGTGGCGTACGGCTTTTGGGCTTCGACTTTCGACATGCGCCAGATCCGGGAGATGGCGGAGCGGTCGGCGGTCTTCGATGTGGATGGGAAGCTGTATTCGCGGTTGCAGGGGGAAAACCGGGTGACGGTGAAGCTGGGGGAGGTGTCGCCGCATTTCGTGAAGGCGCTGCTGGCGCGGGAGGATGCGCGCTTTTACCAGCACCGCGGCGTGGACCCGATCGGGATCGCACGGGCGCTCGTGCGCAATGTGACCCACGGCTCGGCGAAGGAGGGGGCGAGCACGCTGACGCAGCAGCTCGCGCGGAACAGCTACCCCAAGGGGCTCGGCTCGCGGAAGAGCATCCACCGCAAGCTGCTGGAGGCGTTTGTGGCGGCGCGGATCGAGCAGAATTTTTCCAAGGACGAAATTCTGGAGGCCTACGTGAACCGCATTTATTTCGGGGCGACCGTCTATGGCATTGAGACGGCGAGTCAGACGTATTTTGGCAAACCGGCCGCGCAGCTTTCGCTCGGCGAGGCGGCGCTGCTCGCGGGGATCATTCGCGCGCCGTCGCACTTTTCGCCTTTCAAGAATCTGAAGGGTGCGCTGGCGCAGCGTGATGTGGTGCTGGCGCGGATGGCGAAGCTCGGGAAGGTCACGGAAGGCGAGGCGGACAAGGCGAAGGATGGAGCGATCGCGCTGGCGAAGAAGCGGCCTTTTGCGGCGCAGGAAAACTACGCGATGGATCTGGTAATTCGGGAGCTGGATGAGCTGCTGACCGACGCGCAGAAGGAAAATGGGGGGATGAAGATCTACACGACGATCGATCCGGGGCTGCAAAAGAAGGCCGAGGAAACGCTCGATGCGGAGCTGCGGAAGATCGAGGCGAGGCCGGGATACAAGCATCCGAAGAAGGCGGACTTCACGGCGGCGGCGAAGGCGGCGCAGGAGGCACCGCCGTATCTGCAAGGCGCGCTCGTGGTGATCGACAATGCCTCGGGCGGCATCCGTGCGCTGGTCGGCGGACGGGATTTTTCCGAGAGCCAATACAACCGGGCGATCGCGTCGCCGGCGACGCGGCAGGTGTGCTCGACGTTCAAGCCGATCGTGTACGCGGCGGCGTTTGGGAAAGGGATGCTGCCGGGTTCGCTGATCGACGATGGGCCGATCGGGCGCGGGGAGATTCGCGGGGCGGCGAATTGGACGCCGGGAAATTCCGACGGCAAGTATGGCGGCAACCTGCGCGCGGAGGATGGACTGGTCCATTCGCGCAATACGATGAGTGTGCGGGTGGGCGAGCGGGCGGGCCTGGATGAAGTGGCGAAGGTCGCGGCGGCGATGGGGCTCGATGGCGTGCCGAAGCTGCCGGCGGCCTACCTCGGCGCGATGGAGGCCAATGTGGTGGACGTGACTTCGGCGTATGCGGTTTTCGCGAACAGTGGGATGCGGCGGCAGAGCTACATCATCGAGCGGATCGACGACGCGGAAGGGGAGACGATCTATCGGGCGGCGCACATCCAGACGCGGGCGCTGGACCCGGCGGTGAGCTGGATGGTGACGGGCGCGCTGACCAAAGTGCTGGAGCGGGGGACGGCCGCGAGCGCGCAGAAGATGGGCTTTACCAAACCGGCGGCGGGCAAAACGGGGACGAACGACGACTACCACGATGCCTGGTTCGTGGGCTACACGACGTCGCTGACCTGTGGCGTGTGGGTGGGGCTGGATACGCCGGAGACGATCATGGCGCGGGGCTATGGATCGGCGCTGGCGCTGCCGGTGTGGGTGGGGGTGATGAACGCCGCCCCGCCGCAGCGCTACCCGGCGCGCGCCTTCCAATCGCCGGTGCCGCTGCGCCGCGTAAACGTGTGCGCCATTTCCAATGAACTCGCGACCGGCGGCTGCGCGCGCGCGGGAACGGCCTACGACGCGGAGATTCCGGAATCGCGGGTGCCGCTCGACCGGTGCGGCATCCATCAGGGGGGCGTGATCGCGGACGCGCCCGGGGAGCCCGAGCCGAAGCGCAGCGTGCCGCAGAGCATCTTTCGCTCGTTCAAGAAATTCCTCGGTGGGGACTAAGGTGGTGGAGTGGGTGAAAATTTGATCCCGGAGCCCGATTCGCGCTTGTGGAGTGCGGCATTTTGGAAAGAGTGACCGCGCTTTTCGGAGCACTCCCCGATCCGTTACCTTCCACCGCCCTTTCCCTTGTCCGACCGCCTCGACCGTTTTGAGCTGAAATTTGTAATTTCTGACCGGCAGCGCCAGATACTCCTGCCGGAAATTCTGCCGCGCCTGTGTCCGGACGGACACGCCGCCTCGAACGGCTTCTACCCAATTATTAGTCTCTACTACGACTCCCCGGATCGGGATTGCTACTGGGAGAAAATTTGCGGTCAGGGCAGCCGCCGGAAACTCCGGGTGCGTGTCTATGGGAGCAGCGACGGGCAGGTGTCGCCGACGTCGTTCGTCGAGGTGAAGCACAAGTGCGATGGGCGCGTGGTGAAAAGGCGCGTGCAGATGCCGATCGCCGCCGCGCTCGCGGTGGCCGATGGCCAACCCGCCCCCGAACTGCGGAGCCCGGCCGATCAGCGGGTGGTCGAGGAAGTCCACCGGTTCGTGCGGGATCGGCATTTCCGCCCCGTCTGCTGCATGCGCTACGAGCGGCAGGCGCTGGCCGATGTCGATCCGGCGTCGGATCTGCGGATGACTTTCGACTTCGGAATCGGCTATCGCTTCCACGATCTGACGCCGGTCCCGGACGACCGGAATTTTTCACACTACCTGCTGGGCGAGGGGCAATCGGTGATGGAGGTCAAGGGAACCGGGGCCGTGCCCTACTGGCTCTCGCGGCTGCTGGGTGCCACCGGGTGCCGCATGGCCAGCTACAGCAAATACTGCAACACCCTCGCGGCCGGCGACTCCAAGGTGCGCCCGATCCGGGCCCGCCTTGGCGTGAGGGAGCAATCAATTATGAACCAACAAAGCAACCCCGATGCCTTGCCGGCGTGCGCCTGAAACCGATGAACGACATTACCCAACTCTTCAGCGATTTCATTGGCCTGAACGAAAAGACGCCGCCTTTGCCGGAGATCATCTTCGCGCTGGTGCTGAGCTTCGTGCTCATGTGCGTGATCGCTTTCATCTACAAGTGCACCTACCGTGGCGCGGATTACTCGCAGGATTACGTCCACACGCTGATCATCCTCGGCACGGTGGTGTCAGTCGTCATCATGGTCGTGCGGGGCGATTCGGCCACGGCCTTCGGGATGTTTGCGGCGTTTTCGATCATCCGCTTCCGCCGTTCCGTGCGGCAGTCGCGGGACATCGGCTTCATCTTTCTGGCCATGGCCGCCGGGCTCGGTGTGGGGGCGCGGGAGTACGAGCTTGCGGCGGTGACCACCCTGATCGTTTGCGGTGCGATCTACGTTTTTTCGAAAGCGGACATCTTTGCGCCGAAGCGCCTCTCGCACTTCCTCCGCATCCGGGTGACGAACGATGTGGACTACGATACCGCGTTCCACCCCAGCTTCGCGCAGTATCTCACGCACCACGAGTTGATCTCCGTCGAGTCCATTCAGGCCGGCATGATGACGGAGTTGCGCTACAACGTTTCCCTCAAGGACGAAAGCCACCCCGGAGCGTTTGTCGCGGCGCTTCAGCAGATCAACGGTAATAACCGCATCCTCCTGACCGCCTCGGCGAGCACGCTGGTGATGAGCGAGTAGCGAAGTCGCGCTACCACCAGCGGAACCAATCGGAGATGCCGTGCCAGAATCGGTCGCCCCAACGGGCGGCGAACAGGCCGGAGCCGAGGCTAATGCCTGCGACCACAGCCCAAGAACTGGCGGTGAAGGCGGTCGATTCGCGGAGCACGATGAGAAACGAGACGAGACCACCGACCGCGAAACCGCAGGTAAAGCGAACCCACTTCTCGAAGGCGTCCGCTTCAGGCCTGTCCTGCATCGTTCTGGTTGCTTGCTGCGGGGAGAGGTAAGGCCGCCGCCGTCAGAACAGCATCGTCTCGTCGGGCGGGTCGGTTTTCTCCACGTGCTCGGCTTTGAGGACGGAAATGCGGCGGCCGTTTTCGATCGGAAACGTCGCGGTGCCGGTGACTTTGATCCATGTCATCTCGGGCAGATTCGGCTGGGTGTCGCTTTCCACGAGCGTGGCCACCGGGCGGGCGTCGGCGGCGCAGCAGGTCATAAACATGCGCACGGCTTTGAAGCGCTTGCCGCTGGCGTTGTTCGCGGTGTCGGGCATGAGCTGGCCGTAGAGGACCACGGCTTTGTTTTCAAAATCGGCGCGGAGGGCGTTGTCCTGCGCGGCGTAGAGGAGGTCGAGGACTTCGGCGACGATCTTCCCGTCAGGCGTGCGGGTGAGGTAGTCCTGCGGGGTGGCCGGGGTTTTGGCGGCGGCATCCGGGGCGGGAGCCGATGGATCTTTGGTCGGGAGCGAGAGATCGGGAGCGGTGCGCGGCGTGTCTTTGTTCGTGGACGGAGGTCGCAGCCCGCTGGCGTCGGTGACGATGCCGCGGTTGAGGATGGCGTTTTTTCCAAAGCTGTCCTGGGAGAACATGGCGGCAGCGGTGACGGGTAGGAGCAGGACGAGAAAGGTGAGAATCTTGCCGAGGGTGAGCCGGGAGAGGCCGTGGCCGCACTCGGCGGAGGAGCAGCAATTGGCGTCGGCGGGGAAGAGCAGAAAGATGACGGCCATCGCGGCCAGGACGCAACCGGCGATGAGGACGTAGGGGCGGAAGGTGGGAATGAGGAAGGCGGTGACCCGGCCGCTGAAATAGAAATGGAGCAGGATGGCGCTCCAGGCGGCGAGGGTGGCGCAGGGCAGCCAGCGGGAGAAGAGTTTGTTCATGGCGGCGAGAGAGTACGTGAGATCGCGGGTGCGGCAAGGGGCCGGGTTTCGTCGAGCTTCAAGCTGTCGATGCGCCAGCAGACCAGCGCGATGACGATGAAAAGTCCGACCGCGAGGCACGCGACGAAGCGGCGCCGGAAGAGGATGCCGTAGAGCCAGAGGAGCTTGAGATCGAAGACTGGTCCGAAGAGCAGAAAGGCGAGCTTCGAGGCGTAGGAGAAGGTGGAGAAGCTGGCGGCGATGAAGGCGTCGGTGGTGCTGCACACCGCCAGCACTGCGGCGAGGCCCATCATCGCGAGGATGGCGAGCAGGGGATTAGTGGCGAGCGGGAGGATGACCTCCTGATTGACGGCCGTGTTGAAAACGCTGGCCGCAGCGGTGCCGATGATGAGGTAAAACGCGACATCGAGGAAGTCGGCGGTCGCGGATTGCACGGCGAGGAGGAGCTTTTTCGGCAGGCTGGCGGTGGCGGCGATGGTGGCGAAATCCGGCGGCGGCGCCTGCTCATCCGGGGTGGACGAGATGCTCAGGCCGGCGCGCTTGCGTCCGGCGATGTCGGCACGCAACACCGCGCCGACGGGCAGACGATGCACGATGAAGCCGACGCCAATGGCGATGAAGTAGCCGAGGCTCAGGCGGAGCGAAGTCATGATCCACGGGCTCTGGCCCTTGAAGGCGGCGAACGTGCTGAGGGCGACGAGCGGGCTGACGATGGGCGCGGCGAGCATGTAGCTGACCGCTGACGAGAGCGGCAGCCCCTTTTTCAAAAAGCGCCGGATGACGATGACGCTGCCACATTCGCACATCGGGAAGATCAGCCCGAGCAAGCCGCTCACGCCGATGGCGGCGGCGTTGTTTTTCGGCAGCATGCGCTGCATCCGCTCCGCCGAGACGAAGACATCCACGAGCCCCGAGATGAGCGCGCCGAGGAGGAGGAAAGGCACGCCCTCGAGCAGGACGCTGAGGAACGAAAAGGCGAAGTCGTCGAAGGAAAATGTGAACCAGGACATCGGCGGTGGCGGCAGTGGGCGGTGCTCCCCGGCTACTGACCGTAGGACTGCTCCACGCGCCGGGCGACATCGAGGTAGCCGTAATCCACTTCGTAAATGTCTTTCATGCACTTGAGCGACTCTTCCTTTCGGCCCATCTGCTCAAAGACCAGCCCGAGCTTGTAGAGCACCTCTTTTTTCGTCGCGTCCATGGCGAGGATCTCACTCGCGCAGTCCTGGAACTGCTTCACCGCCAGATCGAGCATGCCTTTCTCCGTGTAGCACTGGCCGAGGAGGTTCATCGCGCGGAGGCGGGCGTTGGGGTTCTGCCGGGCCTTTTGGAGTTCCGCGATGGCCTCGGTGTATTGCTTCGCGATCACCAGCTGCTCGCCGAGTTCAAAGCGGAGCTGCAGATCGGTGGGGTTGCGCTCCACGCGCTTGCGCGCCTCGGTGATGAGCAGTTCGGCTTTCTGCACTTTCATGCCGTCCAACTCGGCTCGGTATGTGGCCGCGTCTTCGTGCTGATCGCCGCCGCTGGCGAACCAGTCGTCGAGCTGTTTGATGCCGTGATCGAGCTGCTTCAGCGCCAGATCGCCGAGCTTGCGGGCCACCGCCGGGTCGCTGCCGCTGACCAGGCCATTGGTGTGGTTGTAGTAGGAAAGCGCGGCGTCGAGGCTCTCGAGGTCGCCCTTTTGCTCAAAGCGATCCTCCCACAGCTTCGCGATGCGCAACGAAAGATCCACGTTGTCCTGCGCGGCCTCCCACTGCGGGTAAAGCTCGTTGAGTTGCTCGTCGATCATGTCGGCGCTGCGCACCACGCGGCCTTTCTGTTCGAGCGAGATGGCCTCCTCCTTGTTCTTCATCACGTCGCGGTAGCTCTGCGCCTGCTCCCAGCCGCCGCTCTTCATCGAAGCCGTCGCCGCCGCGTCCTTGCTGTTCTTCACCGCCTTGAGGTCGGACGGGTTGATCTCGGCGATCTTCGAATACGTCGCCACCGCTTTGTCCGGCAGCCCCATCGTCAGGTACATCTCCCCGAGTTCGTGCATCGTCTTGGTGTCCTTCGGGTCGGCCTCCACGATCGTCTCCAGCGCGAACGCTGCGATCTCGGGAAAGCCCGCGGCTTTCGCGGCTTCCTTCAACAGGTGGTTGATCTGCGGATTCGTCGGGTCGGTTTCCAGGCTTTTTTCCGCCAGTTCCATCGCGGCTTTCGGGTCCTTTTTCATCACGCTCGCCCCGCGCATGGAGGCGGTGGAGAGGCCGGAGAGAAAGGTCTTCTTGCCCTTGGTCGCGAGGATTTCGACTTTGCGGAGCAGCTTGCGTCCGTCGAGGAAGGCGGGGTTGTCCTTCAGCACGGCCTGGATCAGCGAGATCGCGTAGCCGTGGTTGCGGAGTTCGACCGCGCTGCGGGCTTTGAGCCACAGTGTACGGGCGTTGTCGGGGAGTTCTTTTTCGGTTTGTATAGGCATAAAATCCGGGGCGCGGAACGTAGCACCCCCGGTTCTGCTTTGACAATGCCGCGTAACCGACCGCGTGAAAAAACTCGCCCCGGTCGGCCCGGCCCCCGGGGCTGGCTTGCTACGGGTGCTTGTCGCTGCCGTCGCCCTTGCGCTCCACCTTTTTCCCAAAGAGCTGGGAGAGCGTCTCCTTTTCCTTCTTCGCGCTCTCGAAATAGTTCGACGGACCGTGCTCGAAGAGCACGGTGAAGGCGAACGTCGAGAGCACGAAAAGCGATCCCCAAAAAGCGAAGCGGATGAGAGCCATGATGTCTTTGTTTTGGAGCTGATTAACGCAGAAGCCGTGCCGGAGCAACGGGCTTTTGCGCGGCCGATCGCAGCAAGTGGTGAGGACGATCCGTGGACGCCGGTCGGCTCAACAAACTACCCGAGCGTCGCCTCGATCTTCGAGCGGCACCGGCTGCACTTTTTGATCGGCGCGGACAGTTTTGACGAATTTTCCGCGCATCGCTTGACCGCTCCCGACCGACCGCTAGTCTCGCGTCCTGCCCGACCTGCGACCCGCGTGAAGCACCACAAACCTACCCACGAGTGCGGCGTTTTTGCCGTTTTTGGACATCCCAACGCCGCCGTTCTGACCTACTACGGACTCTTTGCCCTCCAGCATCGCGGGCAGGAGAGTGCGGGCATCGTCACGGCCGATGGGCCGAATACGCCGTTCAACCGCCACGTGGCCATGGGCCTAGTTTCGCAGGTCTTCAACCCGCCGGATTTGGAGCGGCTCAAAGGCACGCGCGCCATCGGCCATGTGCGCTACTCCACGACTGGATCGAGCAATTTGACCAATGCCCAGCCGCTCATGGTGGACTGCGCCCGCGGGCAACTCGCCATCGGGCACAACGGCAACCTCGTGAACGCCGCCGTGCTGCGCGACGAACTCGAACAGCAGGGCTCCATTTTCCAGACGACCGTGGACAGCGAGATCATCCTGCATCTGCTCGCCCAGCCGCGCGACAGCAGCGGCGTGCTCGCGGCGCTGCGGAAAATCCAGGGTGCCTTTTCGCTCGTGATGATGGGCGAGCAGCAGATCATCGGCGTGCGCGATCCGTTCGGTTTCCGCCCGCTCTCGCTCGGCATGCTGGAGGGCGCCTACGTGCTTTCGTCGGAAACCTGCGCGTTCGATCTCATCCACGCGGAATTCATCCGCGACATCGAGCCGGGCGAGGTGGTCGTCATCGACAAAAACGGCATCCGTTCCGAGTTTCCCTTCAAGGCGGAAAAGCGCGCGTTCTGCATGTTCGAATACGTGTATTTCGCGCGGCCGGATTCCATCATCAATGACATCAACGTCGCCCGCGTCCGCACCGCCATGGGCCGCGAACTCGCGCGCCTCCACCCCGTCGAGGCCGACCTCGTCGTTCCCGTCCCCGACTCCGGCAACTACGCCGCGCTCGGCTTCGCGGAGGAGCTCGGCATCCCCTACAACCACGCCTTTGTCCGCAACCACTACATCGGCCGGACCTTTCTCCAGCCCACCCAGCTCATCCGCGACTTCAATGTCCGCGTGAAGCTCAACCTCATCAAAGAAGCCGTCGCCGGAAAGCGCGTCGTCGTCGTGGACGACTCCATCGTCCGCGGCACCACCGCCCGCGCCCGCGTGGTGAACCTGCGCGAGGCCGGCGCGAAGGAGGTCCACATGCGCATTTCCTGCCCGCCGCACAAGCACGCCTGCCACTACGGCATCGACTTTCCCGACCCGGAAAAGCTGCTCGCGAACCAATGCACGCTGGAGCAAATCCGCGACTACCTCGGCGCGGACAGCATCGGCTATCTGGACGTGGACGGCATGGTCCGCGCCACCGGGCAGGAGGAGAAAAACTTCTGCCTCGCGTGTTTCAACGCCGACTACCCCGTGCCCGTCGATCCCACGCTCGACAAATTCATCATGGAGCGCCGCCAGAGCCGCAAAGACTTGCTCGGAGACGACGACCAGCCGGAGCTTTTCGACAAGGTTTTTTAGCCCGGATATTTTCCAGCTTGCGGAAGACGCGGCACCGCTCACTCCGGGGAGCACACGCGTCCCGCGTGTTGGTTTTGGCGTCCCGCCAAAACGCACTTCACTCCGCCTCGCCCAGCGGGATCATCGTCTCCCATAGCTGCGTCGCTGCCGGAAAGTTCGTCTCGGCGGGACGGCGCTCCCCAAGCGCTGCGCTAACTTTGGGAGCGAGGAAAAGCAAAAGGGACAGATACTTTATTCGTTATTCGCGGCTTTTAGGGCTGGCATTTCGGGCAGGGGCGTTTGCCCGCTTGGATGGCTTCCTCGCGGCTGGTGTAGGAGACGAGGTTCGCTTCCACGATGGCGGCGAGTGCGGAGCAACTGGCTTTGTGGAAAACGGGCGAGCGTGTGGAGCCGGCCAAAGCGGCTGCGGCGGCAGGCGGGGCCACGGGCAGGGCGGGGGCCGCGGGTGGGGCGGGCTTGGAGCCGGGCGGCGGGCTGGCGAAGGGCGCAGCCCAGGGGACGGAGGCCGGATCAAGGAGCCCTGAGGCCACGAAACGCCGGGCCATCTGTTGCGTCCTTGGTTGCAGTTTGTCGGCTTTGTTCCGGTTCATTTGCGTGGGCATGAGTTCGAGATTGGCGAGGACGTTGTCGAGTTCTGGCACCGCCGCGCGGGGCAGGACGTGATCGATCCCCATTTCATCGCCGAGAAAGGGCCCTTTCCGAATGGTCGGGGCACCGCCGCGGCGCATCTCCGCCATGCCCTCCGGGTTGTCGAGACCGGCGAGGAGAGCCCGCTGCAGGTTGCGCATGATGGTGAGCTTGGTTTCGTCGCCTTGGGGTGTGCCTTGCCATCCGAAGCGGGCAAGGGCCGCGTCGATGACGGCTTCGGGGCTTCCTCCCGCTTTCTTCACCGCGAGCAGCCAGTAGATGATCTTTTGCATGCGCTGGTTGGAACCCCGCACGCCGAGCGTGGCCAGCTTCGCGGGATCGGCCAGGCTGGCGATAGCGTCGATGGCCTCGGCCTCCCACGCGCGGAGAGCGGGCACGGCGACCGGGGCGCGGCGATCCTCGGAGCGGGACTGGACCGGCGAAAAGACGGCCAGCGCCAAGGCGATGAGCCAGACGGAGAAGAGCCAGATGGAGAAGAGCCGGTGCCGGCGGAAATACCACATGCCGAAAGCCAACCCGAAAATCTCCCGCACGGCAAGAATGCGGCTACTTCGCTGTCGGCGCGGGGCTGGAACACACGGAAAGGATCGCCCCCGTTCTCAAACAGAGGGTCAGGGAACGGAGTGGTAAGGGGGAAACTCCGTTTCGTGGCGGGGGGGCCGTCGGGGAGGGGGATCGTGTGGAAGCGGGTCTTGACCCGGCGGGGTTCGCCGCTAGCCTCGCCACCCTTTTCATGGCTGCCCAAACGACCTCCGCAAACCGTCTCCCAAAATCGAAGAAGGCCTACGCTGCCGCGGGGGTGGATGTGGACCTCGGCAACCGCGTGAAGAGTGGGATTCATGCGCTGGTGAAGGGGACGCATGGGCCGGAGGTGCTGGGGAAGATCGGCGGTTTTGGCGGGTTGTTCCGGGCGAATTTCAAGGGGATGAAGGACCCGGTGCTGGTCTCCAGCGTGGATGGCGTGGGCACCAAGCTGAAGCTGGCCTTTGCCGCGAACAAGCACGACACGGTGGGCCAGTGTTTGGTGAACCATTGCATCAATGACATCGCCGTGGTCGGGGCGCGGCCGCTCTTTTTTCTGGATTACATCGGTGGCGAGCGGCTGGAGCCGGCGGTTTTCACGCAGCTCATCAAGGGCTTTGCCAAGGCCTGCCAGGAAGGCGGCTGCGCGCTGATCGGAGGCGAGACGGCGCAGATGCCGGGGATGTATCAGCGCGGGGAATACGACCTCGCGGGGACCATCGTCGGGGTGGTGGACCGGAAGCAGGTGCTCGACGGTTCGCGGATCAAAAAGGGCGACGTGATCCTCGGCCTCGCCTCGAACGGCCTCCATACGAATGGCTACTCGCTGGCGCGCAAAGTTCTTTTCGAGCAGATGGGACTGAAGCTTTCCAGCAAGCTGCCCGGAGTGGCGAAGACGCTGGGCGACGAACTGCTGCGCGTCCACCGGAACTACCAGCCGCTGCTCGCGTCGCTGCCCGCGGGCATGGTGAAAGGCCTCGCGCACATCACCGGCGGCGGTTTGCTCGACAATCTGCCGCGGGTGCTGCCGCAGAAGCTGGATGCGGTGATCGACACGCACGCTTGGAAAGTGCCGGCGATTTTTCAGCACATCCGCGACGGCGGAAAGATCGACCGCACCGAGATGTATCAGGTTTTCAATATGGGCATCGGCATGGCCGTGGTGGTGGGGGCGGGGGATTGGGAAAAGGCAGCCAAGCTGACCACGGGGCGCGTGATCGGGCACATTGAAAAGGGCAGCGGCGTGGTGCGGTTGGAGTTTTGAGGCGGGCAGGGGAGGGTGTGGAAAAAGCATCCGTTCCGCTCTGGATGACGCTTGGGGCTTGCTCCGCCGCTCCAGCGGACGTCCGAAATTTCCGTTGTCACCTTTGCCGCGCTCGGCTACATGCCTTGCCAACTTATGAAGCGTCTCATCCTACCCTCGACTTTCGCCGCTACGCTCGCCCTCTTTAGTGCCTGCGAACCCACGCAGCGCCCGCAGCAAAAGAAGCCGGGTGGCTTTCACCAGACCCAGACTCTGCAGGAAAAGCCAAAGCACGATGATGGTGAAGAAAATCCTGAGCGGCCGGACAAGCCTGAGCGGCCCGACAAGCCCGAGAAGCCGAAGCCCGACGAAACCAACGTGGAAAATCCGGTCGTCGAACAGCCAAAGCAGGTCGGCGAGGTGCCCTACGGCAAGGCGGTCCCCGGCAAGCCAGGCTTCGTCACCAGCCCGCACGGTGGGAGCGGTTACATCGATGCCCGCGGCTTTCCGCCCGGCACCGAGGTGAAGGATCCGTATTCCGGCAAGACTTTCCTCGTCCCGTAAAGCGCGACTTCCGCTGATTCTTTCAGCCCGGCCCGCAAGCCCTCGCGCCTGCGGGCCGGTTTTTTTTCCACCCGATGAACTCCCTCGCCATCCTCGGTCCCGGCCTGCTCGGCGGCTCCCTCGCGCTGGCCGCGCGGCGGCTGGGCGGGTCGCGCGTGGCGCTCTGGGCGCGGCGCGCGGAGGCGGTGGCGGAGATCGAGGCGATGGGGATCGCCGACGCGGTCTCGACGGATGTGCGCGCGATCGTGGCAGGTGTGGACTTGGTGATTCTGTGCGTGCCGGTCGGGGCCATGCCGGCGCTGGCGCGCGAAATTGCGGACGCGATTTCGCCGCAGACGATCGTCACAGATGTGGGCAGCGTGAAGGCGGCGGTGGTGGCGGAACTGGGGGAGATTTTCCGCGGGCGCGGGCGCTTTGTGGGGAGTCATCCGATGGCCGGCTCGGAGCAGACCGGCATCCGCGCGGCGCGGGCGGAGCTGTTTGAGGATGCGGCGTGCATCCTCACGCCGGACGGCGCGTCCGATCCCGCAGCGGTGGCGGAATTGCGCGCTTTTTGGCAGGAGGTCGGCTGCCGCGTCCTCGAGGTCGCGCCCGCCGAGCACGACGAAATCGTGGCGCTGGTCAGCCATCTCCCGCATCTCGTCGCCGCCACGCTCGTGCAGACGGTCCTCGCGGAGAACCCGCGCGCGTTCGAGTTCAGCGGTCCCGGTTTCCGTGACACCACCCGCGTGGCGGCCGGTCCGCCGGCGATGTGGGCGGAGATTCTGCGCACGAACGGCCCCGCCGTGCGCAGATCCGCGGAAGCGATGATTGAAAAACTCCGCGGAATCCTCACACTCCTCGACCGCGAACCGCCCATGACCGATTTTCTCACCGAAGCCAAAACGCAGCGCGACCGTCTGCGGCCCCTGAAATAACCGATGTCCGACTGGAAAATCCGCCGCGCCCCGACCATTCAAACCGAACTCGAAGTCCCGGGCGACAAGAGCATTTCCCACCGCGCCGTGATGCTCGCGGCGATGAGCAACGGGCCGTGCGTGATCAAGGGCTTCCTCCCCAGCGAGGACTGCATGGCCACGGTCGGTGCGATGCGTTCGCTCGGCGTGGCCATCGAGGTCGCGGACGAGACGACGCTGATCGTCCACGGCATGCGCGGCGTTTTCACCGCGCCGACGGGCGAAATTGACTGCGGGAATTCCGGCACCACGATGCGCCTGATGGCGGGCATCCTGGCGGGGCAGCCCTTCCGCAGCCGGCTCGTGGGCGACGCCTCGCTCTCGAAGCGGCCGATGCGCCGGGTCATCGAGCCGCTCACGAAAATGGGCGCGAAGATCACCGCCGAGGGCAAGGACGGCCGCCCGCCGCTCGTCATCGAAGGCGGCAAACTCAAGCCGCTGCAATACGTGAGCCCGGTGGCCAGCGCGCAGGTGAAAAGCGCGGTGCTGCTCGCGGGGATGTTTGCCAAGGGCAAGACCAGCGTGACCGAGCCCACGCAGAGCCGCGACCACACCGAGCGGATGCTCGAATACTTTCTCGTCCGCCCGCAGAAGCAGGGGCTGACCGTTTCCGTCTTCGGCGGGCAGACGCCGGAGTCCCGCGAATTCCGCGTGCCGGGCGACATCTCCAGCGCCGCCTTTTGGCTGGTCGCCGCCGCTGCGCAGCCGCGCTCGCGTTTGCTCGTGAAAAACGTGGGCCTCAATGAAACGCGGACCGGCGTGCTGGCGGTGCTCGTCCGCATGGGCGCAGCCATCCGCGAGGTCATCGACGCGCAGGCCGAGCCGATCGGCGTCGTCGAAATCCAGGGCGCGCGGCTCAAAGGGACCGAGATCAAGGGCGCGGAAATCCCGAACGTGATCGACGAAATTCCGATCCTCGCCGTCGCCGCCGCGCTCGCGCATGGCAAGACGGTCATCTCCGACGCCAGCGAGTTGCGCGTGAAAGAAACCGACCGGCTCGCGGCGGTCGCGATGAATTTGCGGCTCATGGGTGCGCAGGTCGCCGAGACCGAGGACGGGCTGGAGATCATCGGCGGCACGCCGCTGCACGGCGCGCGGCTCGACAGCTTCGGCGACCACCGCATCGCCATGGCCTTTGCCGTCGCGGGGATGTTTGCCGAGGGCGAAACGACGATCACCGGCACCGAATGCGTGAACACTTCGTATCCGAATTTCTACGCCACGCTGGAGAAGCTGCTCAAGCAGCCGACCGAGGCGCAGACGCGCGTCATCACCTCGCTTCCCACCCGCTGAGCCGTGGCCGCGCACCTCGTTATCGCCATTGATGGACCGGCGGCGTCCGGCAAAAGCAGCGTGGCCCGCGCGCTCGCCCGGCGGCTCGGCTTTGTCTATGTGAATACCGGCGCGATGTATCGCGCGATCACCTGGCTCGCCGTGTCAAAAGGCGTCCCGACCGCCGACGCCGGGCGCGTGCACCAGCTCCTTCATTTCACCGAAATCCAATGCGGCATCGCCGACGGCGAATCCACCATTCTCCTCGACGGCATCGACCCCACGCCGCATCTCGTTTCCGACGAAGTGAACGCCAACGTCTCCGCCATCGCCACCATCCCCGAGGTGCGGCGGGTGCTCGTCGAAAAGCAGCGCGCCTATGCTGGCGACCACGACATCGTCATGGAAGGTCGTGACATCGGCTCCGCCGTCTTTCCCGAAACACCCTACAAATTCTACATCGACGCCTCTCCCGAAGTCCGCGCCCGCCGCCGCGCTGGTCAGGGCCTCACGGATTCCGTCGCTGCGCGCGATAAAGTGGATTCCACCCGCCGCACCTCGCCGCTCATCATCGCCGAAGACGCCCACGTCATCGACAGCTCGAATCTCACCATCGACGGCGTGGCCGGGGAGATCGTCGGGCGGCTGAAGCTGAAGGGGCTGGTGATTGGTGATCGGTGAATGGCGATTGGTTTCTCTTCGCCGTCCGTGCCGCCATTCACCATTCACTAATCACCAATCTCTTCCGCCGTGGGTGTTCACTACCAGTGCTTTTACCGCCTCGCGGAGTTCCTCGCGCGGACGTGCTTCGACTTCCGCGTGGTGCACCGCGAGCGCATCATCGAGGAGGGCGGCGCGATCCTCGCGATGAACCACGAGAGCTATCTCGACCCGCCGCTGGCGGGCATCGCGTGCCGCCGCGAAATCCACTACCTCGCCCGCAAGACGCTCCTCGACTGGCCCGTGCTCGGCCCCATCCTGCCGAAGCTGAACGTCGTTCCTGTCGATCAGGATCGCGCCGACATGAGCGCGCTGAAAACCGTCATCAAACTCGTCCGCGCCGGGCACTCCACGGTTATCTTTCCCGAAGGCTCGCGCACCCTCGACGGCGACTTCCTGCCCGCGCTCCCCGGCCTCGGCCTGGTCATTGCGAAGACCCGCGCCCCCGTCGTGCCCATGCGCATCTTCGGCGCGCGCGCCGCCTTTCCGCGCGGCGGAAAACCGCGCCTCTTCACCCCCATCACCCTCGTCGTCGGCGAGCCCATTTTTTTCTCCAAAGCCGACCTCACCGGAGGCGGGCGCGACCTCTACCAGCGGCTCAGCGAGCGCGTCATGCGCCGCATCAGCGACCTCCGTTTGGAGGAGTGAGGATCCCTGCCGGACGCGACGATGATCTTTTGGACGCCGCCTAAGATTACTGCGCGATCCCCGGTTTTCATTCTGCTGGTGCTGGCGGATTTCGTTGTTACGATCCCGCCGCACCGCGCCACCACTCACCATCCCAGACCCCAGACCCCAGACCCCACTGCCACGTATGCACTGGCCTCTTTCTCCTGAAACTGTAACCGACCCGAACCAGCCCGGGCGCTGGGATCGCGCGATGCGCCCGATGTACTGGCTGGCCGGGGCGCGCTGGGAGACGCTGAAGCATTGCCCGCCGAGCGAGCGTGAACGGATCGCGGTGCTCGGGAGCACGGTGCTGATCCCGACAATCATGTCGTTTCTCGGCATGATTTTTTACGCGAAGAGCCGCTTTGTCGATCCGCCGTGGATCTCGGTGATCCTGATGTCGCTGGCGTGGGCCTTCGTGATCATGAATACCGATCGCATCCTGCTCGCGACTTATCGCCCGTTTCAGTCGTGGTGGCGCCGCACGATGCAGGTGATCTTTCGTTTCGGGCTGGCGGCGGTCATCAGCGTGGCGATCGGGTTTCCATTTTGTTTGGATCAATACCGGCCGGCGATCACTTTCCGGGTGCAGACCGAACTGCAGGGCAAGCTGAACAAGCTGCGCGAGGAGGAGGCGGGGAAACGCGGAGATCTGTCCGTCGAGCGGCAGGAAATCCGCGACGAAGCCGCCGCGTCGCGGAAGACGCTGGACGAGGAATACAACACGAAGCGCGATGGGCTCCAGGCGCTGCTGCCGGAATTGGAAAAGGCGATCCTGAACCCGGATATTTATGCTGACGACCGGATGGACGAGGAGAAGAAGAAGGCGAGCGATCCGGAGTTCGTGGCCCCGGCGAGTGTGGAGACGCGCAATGTGCTCGCGGCCATCGAGGCGCAGAAGGAGACGATCGCCAAGACCAAGGCGGAGCGTGATGAGAAGGTCAATTTGCATCAACGGCTCGTGGAGGCCATCGCCAAGGAGGCCGCCGGCCAGCCGAATGAATTCTATCCTGAGCCGAAGAAGCCCGGCGCCGGGCCGCGCACCAAGGATATGCAGGCGCGGGACAGGCTGGTGGCGGCCGACGCCACGCGGCTGAGCGCGTCCCTAGCTGGCCTCATGGAAGCACAGTCCGCCAGCGACAGGCAGATCTCGGCGGCCCGGCTCGCGGACCGCAATACCTACCTCGATGGGCTCGCCAGCCGGCGCGAGACGTTTCTGGAGGAGGCCAAGGAAAAGGAGCGCATCCGCAAGGATAAGCTGGCGAAAGTGACGGCGGAGATAGCGACCATGGAAGCGGAGCATCCGGTGCGACTGAAGCGGCTCGCCGATCAAACCGCCGCGCTGGAAGTCACCTATGGCAGCAATTCCAAGCGCCATGACGAAACCTTTCTGCCGGTCATTCAGCGCATCGAGCGGAAGATGAACGGTGTGCTCGACCCCATGGAAGAAACGGTCGGTCTCTACAATGTGATTTTCCTGCCTTCACCGGATGCGGACGAAAAGGAGTTGAGCCAGCAGAAGCAGAAATGGATGGCTGGGCTGTTCCAGTTCCTCGTGATCTTCGGCACGTTGTTCGTTTTGGATCTGGTCCCGATCATGACGAAAATCTTCAGCCGGCCCGGACCGTATGACGTGCTCGTCGAGCATCCGGAATTCATCGCCAACGCCAACTTGACGGCCTTTCACGCGGAGTACGACAAGCACGCGGGTGAATGGTCGATCACCGGCATGGCTGAGCAGCACAGCGCGCCCGATCTCGTGCGCAGCCATCCGCGGAACATCCCCGCGCCGCGGGAGTAGGGGATCTCGGCGGAAAGAAAACGCAGCCTCGCGAAAAACGGATGGGGAGAG
>CAYQBV010000017.1:18416-28441 GCA_964415705.1 uncultured Chthoniobacter sp.
GCCGGCATCCTGCCGGTGTCGAAGGTTCGATGGCGCGTCACCGATACGTTGATCGCATCACGTGCGGGTCGCCGGCTGGAAGCCGGCTCGAACGGGCAGGATGCCCGCGCTCCCCTTTTCTCACAACATCGTCCCCACTCACGGCGCGACCGGCGGGGCGGGCAGCGCCTTCCACCACCGCAGAGTGGCTTCGCTGAGCCGCTTGGCGATTTCCGGTTTTTCGGCGGAAAGGTCGTGCGCCTCCGCGCGGTCGGCGGCCAGATCGTAGAGTTCTGCGGCGCTACCATCGGCATTGATGAGTAATTTCCACGAGCCCTCGCGTACCGCCAGGTTCGGACTGCGGTCGTGGCCTTTGGGGTAGATGAACGGGCCGGCAGGGCGGCCGTATTCCCAAAAGAGCGGCGGCGTGCGCGCGACCGTCTGCCCGAGCAGCGCGGCGCTGAGATCCGCGCCGTCGAGCGTCGCATCTTTGGGCAGAGCGGCCCCGCCGATAGCGCACAGACTCGGCAGCAAATCCACCGCCGCCAGCACCGTCGTTTCATCCACCCGACCCGCCGGGACGCGCCCCGGCCAGCGGACGATGAATGGCAAACGAAGCCCGCCCTCATAAAGACTCCACTTGCTCCCGCGCAGCCCGGCGGAACGCGCGCCGTCGAAGGTTGGGTGCGCGCCGTTGTCGCTCGCGAAAATGATCAGCGTTTTCTCGTCGAGGCCGAGTTCGCGGATGCCGTCGAAGAGCCGCCCGAGTTGCCGATCCGTCTCCCGCAGCACCGGATGAAAATTCTCCGGCGTGTCGCCGCGTGTCGCCTTTCCGTCCGGCACCCACGGCGTGTGGACATCATCCGGCCAGACCTGCACGAAGCACGGCTGGTCGCGATGCCGCCGGAGAAAATCCAGCGTCCGGTCCACGAAGTACGCCGTGCGCTCCCAGCGCTTCACCTTCGGCTGGCGGCCCTCGATGTCGGGATGCGGCTCCGGGCTTTCCCAAGTGCTCGCATACTCATCGAAGCCATAGGCCGTCAGCTTCGGTGCGTCGTCCACATCGCGCCCGCCGCCGAGGTGCCATTTGCCAAAGTGCCCCGTCGCGTAGCCCGCCGCCTGGAGTTGGCGCACGAGCGACGGTGCCTGCGGATCGAGAAAATCCGCCTGCCCGCTGGCGCGATTGCCTTTTCGCGTCTGGAGATAATTCGTGATCCGCCACCGCGCCGGAAACATGCCCGTCAGCAGCCCCGCGCGCGACGGCGAGCAGACCGGCGAAGCACTGTAATATTGCGTGAACCGCGTGCCCTCTTTCGCGAACTGGTCGAGCCTCGGCGTGGGCGCCTGCTGGCCGCCGTAGCACCCGAGATCCCCTGGCCCCAGGTCATCGGCGAGGATGAAAATGATGTGCGGCCGCGCGGGTTTCGCCGCGCCGGCGCGGGCGGAACCGGGCCAGGTGCAGGCGGTGACAAGGAGTAGAGCGAGCCACTGACGGCGGAACGTTTTCATCGGCCCGCACTTTGCCCGCCGGCAGAAACTCCGTCCACGAAAGACCCGCGCTCAGCGTGTGCGCCGCGCCAGCAGGCCGAGCGCGCCGGCCAGCAGCAGCCCCGTCGTTCCCGGCTCCGGCACCAAGCCGCCGGACGATGGCCCCGAACCGAACCCCGCCGCCTTTCCGCTCGTCGATCCGGTGAAGGACGCCGGGCCGCTCGTGAAGGTCACGGTCGCACCGGCTCCGATTGTCAGGGACGCGAGGGTCTGGCTCACGCTGCCAAATTTCAACGAGGTCGCCGCTCCGCCGCCGGTGTCGTTCACGGTCACGGAGGTGCCGGTGCCGAGGGTGCTGTTGACTGTGGTGGTGCCGTCATTGGCGGTCAGCGAGTCGAGGGTCAGCACGCTCCCGGCGGCGAGATTCAGCGTGCCGGTCCCGGCCTTCGTCACGGCGATGGAGGTCGCGCCACCTTTCGCGATGCCCCCGGTAATGTCGGTGTCGCCCGCGCCGACCACGGCCAGGGTTTTCGCGCCGGCCACGCCGCCACTGGCCGCGCCGGTGATATTGCCGGCCAAAGTCAGCGCGGTGGCCGGGGTCGTGGCGTTGTTGGAAATCGTGTAGGTCTGAGCGCTCCGATCGGTGCCGAGGACGACGGCGGCATTGACGACTTGGCCGTTGGTGACGGTGCCGCTGGTCGTGATGGCTCCGCCATTTTCCAAAGTGAGCGTCTGGCTGCCGACGGTGCCGCTGCCGATGGTGTAAGCGGCGGCACTGGCAGTATCGAAGAGCACCGTGTTGAGGGTGACTCCGCCCCCGAGGTTGATCGTGTCATTGACGCCGCCAGCGCTGTTGAAGGTGGCGGTGTGGACGTTGTTCGCCGCGCCGGGCACGGGGGAGGAACTCCAGTTCGCGTCCGCCCACGTGGAGCCGTTCGCCCCGGTCCAACTCGCGCCGCCTGCGGTCGAGGAAACGAGCGCGTCGATCTGGGTTTTGTAAGTCGCGAGATCACCGATGTAGCTTTCGTCGCCGTAAACAGAGGCCTGTTGCGGGTCAACCCAGGAGCCTCTGGCATCAATCATCCCAGCGAGTTCCCATGCGTTGACGCGCTTGTAAAAAACCGCGCCCCCGGAATCCCCCGTTGCAACCTGACCTTCATCACTCGTTTGTCCCGCTCCGCTGAAAGTCAGGCCAAATACCTGCAACGTGCCGTAACCCAAATTATTTTGCGTGTACACGACCGGTAGCAGTGCGCCGAATTCGTTGAACAACCGTGAGATTTCATTCGTGCCGTAACTTTTTACACCGGACCCCGACCAGTCAAAACCGGATTTGGTGTCGTTTGGTGCCGGATAGGCCGTCGAATAGGTGTTAAGAGTGATGGAGGTGCTAATGCGTCCATAACCAACCATGGTTACGGCGGCGTTTTGTCCTGGGTTAGTCGCGGAAATGGTCAATCCGGACAAGTTCGGCGCGACGACGACGTGGTACAGCAAGATGTCCGTGGCCGAACTGTCGTTAGGATTGGTCAGTCGAATGACTCGTCCGTCGGGCTGAAAGGTGCCGCTATCGAGCGCGATCGGCCCGGCCCCGACATGGGCCGCCGTCAGCACCCAACCGTTTCCGAGGTACTCGCCGGAACCCCCGTTGACGCTGCCGACATTCGCCCACGGGACGCCGTCTCCGGGATCCGAGGTATTCGTGGTCGAGGTCGCGTCGATCACGGCGAAAGAGGTGGCCGTGAAGCTGAGGAGGACGCTGGGCATCCAAAGGCAGTCGAGCATAAACCGATAATATCGCAGGCACAGCGAAGCGCAAACGTCCGCGTGAACATCTGCCTGGAGCTGCGGAAATGGCGGAGTCCTTTGGGAGAACGGATCATCGCTCATGCGCTGTGTTCGGCTGCTTTTCCGAGTGCCTTAGCATTTTTTGGAAACTTTTTCCCGGTCGGTTCGTTTCACGCAGCATGCTCCATCCGCACTCCGCGGCTGCGGCAGACAATCAACAATCAAACCATCATGACGACAAAACTCCTCATCACCACCTTGAGCGCCCTCGCGCTCGCCAGCACCTTCGCTTTGGCCGAGGGCCAACCCGGCCGCGGCGGCAAGCACGGCCATCCGCAGCCCGGCGAGATTTTCAAGAAGCTCGATGCGAACAACGACGGCTCGGTCAGCGAAGCCGAATTCAAGGCCGGCCCTCGGGCGCAAAAGGATCCCGCCAAAGCGGCGGGAATCTTCAAGAAGCTCGACAAGGACAACAGCGGCGGCGTGACCGCCGAAGAACTCAAGGCCGGTCGTCCGGGCAAAGGCCGCGGTGAGTGCAAAAAGCGCGGCGGCGGCACCGCTCCGGCGGCGGCGTAGGCGCGGTCACCAGCTCAGAAATTCCCAAGCGCCGCATCCGTTCGCCGGGTGCGGCGTTTTTTTCGCCCCGACCTCAGAGCATCCGCTCCACGAAATCCCGGCTTTCGAAGAAGGCGAGGTTTTCCAGCTTCTCGCCGGTGCCGATGAAGCGCGTGGGGATGCCGAGTTCGTGCTGGATGGCGACGACGCAGCCGCCTTTGCCGCTGCCGTCGAGCTTCGTGACGATGATCCCGGTGAGGCCCGTGGCAGCGTGAAATTCGCGGGTCTGCTGGAGGGCATTGCCGCCGGTGGTGGCATCCACGACGAGGAGCGTCTCGTGCGGGGCTTGCGGGTCGGCTTTCTGGAGGACGCGCTTCACTTTGGCGAGTTCGCCCATGAGGTTGGTTTTGGTGTGCAGGCGCCCGGCGGTGTCGCAGATCAGGAACTCGATGTTTTTGCGGTCGGCGGAATGGTAGGCCTCGTAGCAGAGCGCGGCGGGGTCGGCGTTGTATTGGCCTTTCACGATCTCCACGCCGAGCCGGTCGGCCCAGACGGTGAGTTGCTCGATGGCGGCGGCGCGAAAGGTGTCGGCGGCGGCGAGCATGACGCTGTGGCCTTTGGCTTGGAGAAACCCGGCGAGCTTGGCCGTGGAAGTGGTTTTGCCGGTGCCGTTCACGCCGACGACGAGGATGACTTTGGTTTTCGCGGCGAGCGGGCGGAGGACGACGTTGTCGCGCGGGAGGACTTTGAGGATTTCCTCGCGGGCCACGGCAACGACGCTCTCGGCGGTGAGTTTTTCCGTGCGAGCCTGGCAGGCGGTCATGATGCGCGTCATCATCGGCACGCCGAGATCGGCGCGGATGAGCGCTTCCTCGAGTTCGTCCCAGTCCACGGGACGACCAGTGAATTTTTCGATGAGGGATTTGAAAAAGCCGAAGGCCATGAGGAAAATGGATGAAGGATGAAGGCGGAGGGATGAAGCCTTCCTGCCTCAGCTCTCGGTCTTCGCGATGCCCACCCGGTCCGGGCGGTTCAGATCCCTTTTGATGCGGTCGAGGATGCCGTTGACGAAGCCGCCGGACTTTTCCGCGCCGTACCTTTTCGCGATCTCGATGGCCTCGTTGATGATGATGACCGGAGCGACATCCAGGCTGTGGAGAAGTTCGTAAATCGCGACCCGGAGGATATTGCGATCCACGGCGGCGATGCGGTGGAGATCGTAGTTCGCAGTGCAGGCCACGATCCGCGTGTCGATGTCGGCCCGGTGAGCGATCACCCCATGGATGAGTTTTTCGGTGAAAGCGCGGGTTTTCGCCGGAGTGGCCGCACTTTCCGGGCTGCTGCGGAGATCCCAAAACGGCTCAATGTCGCCAGCCTCGGTTTCGCCGTGGAGATCGAGCTGGTAGAGGAATTGCACTGCGGCCTCGCGGCCTTCGCGTCGTTTGCCCATGCCGGGAATGGGTCAGCGCCCGAAGCGGATTTCGCTGCGCGGCCCCGTGGTCTCAGTGCGCGAGGTGCGGAGTTCCCCGAGCATTTGCACCATGCGGGCGGCGACGCGCGCGGCCTCGGTGCCGCGGTTGATCTCGTCGTCGAGGCAGCGCACTTTCGCCTGCTCTTCGTTTTGCAAAAGGAGCACCTCGTGAATGACGGGGATGCGGTGGGTGAGGGCGAGGTGCTGGAGCGCGCGGGTGATCTCGGTGGCGATCAGCGACGCGTGCTGGGTCTTCCCCTCAATGATCACGCCGAGCGCGATGATGGCATCGACCCCGCCGCGCGTGGCGATTTCCTGAACGACGAGCGGAATTTCGAACGCGCCGGGGACCTCGTGGACCACGACGTTGAAGTTCGGCGAGATGGCCAGAAACTCCGCGCGGGTATGCTCGATCAGGCCGCGGACGTAGTCGGGGTTGTACTGCCCGGCGACGATGGCAAAGTTGCGCCGCTGGCCGACTTGGCGGGGACGGGATGGAATATTGGCGGACATAAGGGTCGGCAAAGTAGTGGGACAGCCGTTCGGCGCAACTACGGATTGGTCCCGCGTGCGGCCCAGAGCGGGGGGGAAACGCCTTGCGCGCGGTGGGCTCGCGGCTAGCGTGCCGCCCGCATGCGCCGGACGCTTCCCTTTTTCATCGCGATCTTTTTCCTTCTAGCCACGGGGCGTGCCGCGGAGTGGACGCTCTACAAAGTGGGCGGGCGCGACTTCGTGACGCTCGAAAATCTGTCCGAGTTTTACAACCTCGGCAGCGTGCGCCGTGCGAACAATGATTTCACCATGGCGATCGGCCAGCGCAGCCTGCGCGGCACGGCGAATAGCGTGGAGTTCTATATCAACGGGCTGAAATTCAACCTCAGCTACCCGATTACCGAGGTGGATGGAAAACTCGCCGTTTCACGGATGGATCTGACGAAGGTCATCGAGCCAGTGCTCCGCCCGAGCAAGATCAAGGGCGCGGAGAAAGTGGACACGATCGTCCTCGACGCCGGGCATGGCGGGCACGATCGCGGCGCGCTGAGTCCATACGGCTGCGAGGCCGATTTCACGCTCGATGTGGTCCGGCGGACGCGCGCGCTCCTCATGCAGGCCGGGTTCAAAGTGGTGCTCACCCGCTCGAATGACACCTTCATTTCCCTGAACGAGCGGACGCGCATCGCCAACCGGTACACCAACGCACTTTTCATCTCCGTCCATTTCAACAGCGGCGGCGCGGGCACCGGCCTGGAAACCTACACGCTGGCCCCGCGCGGGGTGCCCTCGATGATGGCCGACGGCCCGCGCGTCTCCGATCTCGACCAGTGCGCCGGCCATGCGAACGACGCCCAAAACATGGCGCTGGCCACGGCCACGCACGCCTCGCTCGTTGTGCGCTCGCGGATGTTCGATCGCGGAATCAAGCGCGCGCGCTTCGTCGTCATCCGCGACATCAATATCCCCGGCGTGCTCATCGAGGGCGGCTTTCTCAGCAATCTCTACGATGCCAAACTCGTCGCCATGCCGACCTACCGGCAGCAGATGGCGTCGTGCATCCTGCAGGCGACGCAAAACTACCGCCGCGCCGTGGGCACGCAGATCGGCGATGTGGCGGGGCGGAAAAGCGACGGGCCGCGCGTGGAGATCCCGCCGCTGCGCTCAAACCCCGGCGCGCCCAGCGGCGAGCCGGAAGTGGTCACCCCGACGGCACCGGCGCCGAACTGAGCAGCGGGAATCCGATCACTTCGGGCCGCGGAAAGGCCGGGGAGTGATCTATTTTCCGGCTTCCCATTCTTTCTGATTTGTTTCGGATTTCGGCATTCGGATTTCGAGACTTCCTCTTCACCCATGTCCCTTCCCACCATCTCCACGACCCCCGTCGGCGTTTATGACAGCGGCTTCGGCGGCCTGACCGTGCTCCGGCAGCTCCGCCGCGAACTCCCGCAACTCGACTACGTCTACCTCGGCGACAGCGGCCGCGCGCCGTATGGCGGGCGCGACGTGGACACCGTGCTCGATTTTGCCGAGCAGTGCGTCGAGCGCCTTTTCGGCGAAGGCTGCCGCGTGGTCGTGGTGGCGTGTCACACGGTTTCGTGCGTGGCGCTGCGGCATCTTCAACATCGCTACGGCTCGGCCGAACGTCGGGTTTTGGGCGTCACGATCCCGGCGGCGGAGGCTGCCGTGGCGATGACCCGCGGGCACATCGGATTTCTCGGCACCGCCCGCACCGTGGCGTCGCACACCTTTCGCACGGAAGTGCGGAAACTCAGCGCCACCGTGCAGGTCAGCGAGATCGCCGCGCCGCTCCTTGCGCCGCTCGTCGAGGAGGCGTGGGAGGAGACGGAGATCGCGCGCCTGGCCGTGGCCCGTTACGTCGGGCAGTTTGCGGAAATCGACACGCTGGTCCTCGGCTGCACGCACTACCCGCTGCTCGAACGCGCCTTCCGTGAAGTCGCGCCCGCCGGCGTCCAGGTGCTCAACCCCGCGCCCGAAGTCGCCGCGCGCTTCGCCGCGTGGCGCGCGCGCTATCCCGCCCTCGCGCCCGACGGCACCGGGCGGCTGCGCGTCCTCTCCAGCGGCGATGTCACCCGCTTCGCCCGCCACGGTGCGCGTTTCCTCGGCGAGGAACTCCCCGCCGTCGAGCACGTCGGCGAGCGCCACGGCCGCCTCGCCCTTTGCCCCGATGAAGCCGAGCCCACCGGGCAAATCGTCCGCGAGTAACAACTCCTTCGCGCGGTGGAGAATTCGTCATTCGCCATGCGCCATTTGCCGCCTCCCCGCTGGCACACCCCCTGCATCCCAGTCCGGCCCATGCCCGCCCGCCTCTCCGAAAACCGCATCGCCGCCTACCTCGCGCTCGCCCTCGCCGCCGCGGTGCTCTGCGCCTACGCCCTCGTGGTCCGGTGCGACTTCGTGGCCTTCGACGACAACAGCCACGTCTATGAAAACCCCCTCGTCGTTCACGGCCTGAGCTGGCCCGGCATCTGGAACGCCTTCACCCACTTTCACGCCAGCCTCTGGATTCCGCTCACGTGGATTTCCTTCATGGCCGACATCTCACTTTTCGGCCTGCACCCCGGCGCGCTGCACGCCGTGAATCTCGCCTTTCACATCGGCAGCACGCTCGTGCTTTTCGCCCTCCTCCGCCGCGCCACCGGCCGGCTCTGGGCCAGCGCGTTCGTCGCCGCGCTCTTCGGCCTGCACCCGATCAATGTCGAATCCGTCGCCTGGGTCGCCGAGCGCAAGAACGTGCTCTCCACCTTCTTCTGCCTCCTCGCCGTTCACGCCTACGTCCGCTACGCGGAAAAGCCCCGCGCCACTTTCTACGCCGCCGCCTGGTGCTGCGCCGCGCTTTCCCTCCTCGCGAAACCCATGGCCGTCACGCTGCCCTTTGCGCTCCTGCTGCTCGATCACTGGCCGCTCCAGCGCTGGGGGCGCGTGGCGTGGACCCGGCTCGTCGTGGAAAAAATCCCCTTCGCCCTGCTCGCCGCCGGCGCGTGCTGGATGGCCATGCACGCCCCGGCGGAACGCGGCGCGCTCGTCAGCATCGAGACCCTGCCGCTCGCCGCGCGCGTGAGCAACGCCCTCATCTCCTACGTCGCCTATCTCGGCACGATGCTGTGGCCGAGCGGGCTCGCGGTCTATTATCCGCATCCCATCGACCCGCAGCCCGCGCTCGCCGCCGCCGCCGCCGCGCTGCTGCTCGGCGTCTCCGTGCTCGCCGCCGTGTGGTGGAAAAAGCGCCCGTATCTGCTCGCCGGCTGGTGCTGGTATCTCGGGGTCCTCGTCCCCGTGCTCGGCCTCGTGCAGATCGGTTCCCAAGCCCGCGCCGACCGCTTCGCCTACCTCCCGCAGATCGGCCTTTTCTGCGCGCTCACCTGGCTCGTCCTCGACCTCTGGCCCGCCACGCAGCGCCGGGCGCTCGCCGCCGGCTCTGGGCTCGTCCTCGCCGTCTGCGCACTGCTCACTGCGCGGAACGTGACCCCGTGGATGGACAGCCTCGCCCTTTTCGAGCACGCCGCCGCCGTGACGAAAAACAACGCCTGCGCCCACACCAACGCCGGCCTCGCCCGCGCCCGTCTCGGCGACTATCCCGCCGCCATCGCGCACTTCCAGGCCTCGCTCCGCATCACCCCCGATCAGCCCGCGATCTGGAATGAATTCGGCGCCGCGCTCACCCGCATCGGCCGGCAACCCGAAGCCAACCAGTGCTTCCGCACTTCCCTCCAGCTCGACGCCACGGACCTCACGGCCCGCTACAACCTCGCCACCGGCCTCGAACGCACCGGCGCCGCCGCGGAAGCCATCGCGCACTTCGAGCAGATCCTCCGCACCATGCCCGCCTTCGCCCGCGCCCACTACCACCTCGCCCTCAACCTCCAAACCCAAGGCCGCACCGACGACGCCCGCCGGCACTTTCGTGAAGCCGCCCGGCTGGTTCCCGCCGACGAGGAAATCGCCGCCGCCCTCCGCCGCGCCGAGGCCGCGGGCTGAGCGCTCTCAGCTCCCGAAGCGCTCCGCGACCGCCTTTTCGCGAAAGGCGAAAATCTTCTCAAGCTGCGGCGCGACCAGCAGCGGATGCGCGAGATTTCCCAGCCAGCCCAAGGGCAGGACGTAATGCACCACGTCGCGCAGCTCCGTGCGCCCGTCTGGCAGCGCGGTGAAAAAATGCTCGTGGTGCCACACGGCATACGGCCCCACGCGCTGTTCATCCACGAAGCGGGCGGGTGCCTCGACGTGGGTGATT
>CAYQBV010000018.1:0-28229 GCA_964415705.1 uncultured Chthoniobacter sp.
GCCGCGGACCCGCTCCAGCGTTACCTCAGCGGGCACGTCATCCTGCCCAGCCAGCACCCGCTCATCTGGTTGCTCGCGGAGTTTCCGAAGATTGATTTTCCCAACCCGCTCACGCTGCCCGACCCGCTCGACGCCGACGTGCTGCTTGTGGCCACCGAGTCCGTGGACCACATCGAGCCGGAGCTGCGCTCGAACTATTTCAAGTCGTCGCTCAAAATCCGGGGCATGTCCCGCGAGGCCGAAACGCTGTATCTGCGGCAGGGCGCGTTCGGGCGGATCTTCCCCGGCCGCAAGCCCGAGTTTCAACCGGTGTCGCGGACGGAGTCGGAGGATGTGAAATAGCATGCAAGCGCGACCATCCAGCGGTCATCCTGAGCGCAGCGGAGGCTTTGCGCAGCGCAGTCGAGGGACCGCGGGACGAATGACGAATGACGAATGTCGGATGTCGAGAGCGGCAGCCGCGAGTTTCGGATTTTCGGCTTCGTCATTCATTCGTCATTCGCCATTCGTCATTCGTCATTTTCTCCTCCGCCCGCCTGCGCCCGCACGGAACTCCGCTCACGATGACCGTGAAAGGGGGCGCGCGTGAACTTCGTCGCGGCCATCCTTTACGCCGTGAGCAGCACGGCGCTGCTGGCGGTGGCGCTGGCCTTTGCGCGCGGGGGCTTGAGCCCGGTGATCGCCGCGGTGTCGCTGAGTTGCGGCGCGCTGGTGGCGGCGGGAACGCTGTGGCGGAGCCGGCGGGAGGTCGCTCCGAGCAAGCCGCCGACGCCGTGGGAGTGGGCGGCGCTCGCGGCCTTCGCGGTGGTGGCGGC
Source organism: uncultured Chthoniobacter sp. (assembly GCA_964415705.1). Lineage (GTDB taxonomy): Bacteria > Verrucomicrobiota > Verrucomicrobiia > Chthoniobacterales > Chthoniobacteraceae > Chthoniobacter. Next base: position 816 of record CAYQBV010000018.1, read on the forward strand.
GCGCATTTTCCTGTGGCTGATTTTCATCGAGCGCGACGAGGCGCACGCGAGCACGGCGATCAAGGTCCTCTCGCCAAACAACCTCGGCGACCTCTCGCTGCACCTCACCTACATCAATTTCCTCGCGAGCGGGGTGTCGTTCTGGCCGGACAATCCGATCTTCACCGGCGGCCAGCTGACCTACCCGATCGGCGCGGACCTTTTCAACAGCCTGCTCACGCTCGTCGGCGTGGATACGCTGCGGGGGCTGATCTGGACAGGGCTGGCGGGTAGCGCGCTGGTCGGAGTGGCGCTGTGGAAATGGGGCCGCGGGTTCGCGGTGTTCGGCTTTCTGGCGAATGGCGGGCTGTTCGGATTCGCGATTTTTTCGACGGGCGAGTTCGCGGATTTCCAAAGCATCCACGCTTGGAAAAGTTTCGCGCTGGCGCTGCTGGCCACGCAGCGCGGGTTGCTTTTTGCGCTGCCGGCGGGGCTGGCGCTGCTTTGCAGTTGGCGCACGCGCTGGTTCGCGGGCGTGGGCGACGGGTGGCGGCTCTCGCGCGGCGGGGAGCTGCTGCTTTATGCGTCCATGCCGCTCTTTCACCTGCACACCTTCATCTTTCTCTCGTTGATGCTGGCGTCGTGGTTCGTGCTCCACGCGCCGGCGCGGCGGGAGCTGGCGCAGTTCGTCGGCGCGGCGCTGCTGCCGGCGAGCGGGCTGGTGCTGCTCGTCACGGGGATGCTGCGCGGGGCCAGCGTGCTGGGCTGGAAACCCGGCTGGATGTGGGCGGACGAACCGTTTCTCAAATGGTGCGGCGAGGTCTTCGGCCAGCCGGAGCGGCTCTACGCCGCGCTGTTTTTCTGGCCGCTAAACTTCGGCGTGCTCCCGGTTTTTGTCGTCCTGCTCGGCCTCGCGATCGGCCGGGGCAAACGCCCGGTCGGCCCGGCGGAGTTCGTCTTCCCGGCGGTCGGCGCGTTTGTGCTCTGCTGCTTCGTGAAGTTCGCGCCTTGGGAGTGGGACAACACGAAGATCATGGTCTGGTCGTATCTGGTGGTGCTGCCGTTTTTGTGGACGCACCTCATCGCGCGCTGGCCGGGGTGGGCGCGCGCGCTGAGCTGCTGCGCGCTATTCTTTTCGGGCTTCGTCTCCACGCTCGGCGGGATCAACGCGGAGCACCGCGGCTACGTGATCGCCAGCCGCGAGGAACTGGATCTGGTGGGCGCGGCGGTGCGCGCGTTGCCGGTGACGGAGCGGTTCGCGGGCGCGCCGACTTTCAATCATCCGCTGTTGCTCTGCGGGCGGAAGATGGCGCTGGGTTACCTCGGGCACGTGAGCAGCCACGGGCTCGCGTGGGAGCGGCCGGCGGCGGAGTTGGAGGCGCTGATGATGGGGGAGGAGGGCTGGCGCGAGAACGCCCGGGCGCTGGGCGTGCGCTACATTTTCTGGGGCCGCTGCGAGCACGAGGACTATCCCGGCTCGAAGGAGCCGTGGCGCGAGACGGCGGCCTGCGTGGCGCTGGGCGACTGGGGGGAAATCTACGATCTGGAGGAGGGGGAAATTCAAAATCCGAAACCCGAAATCCGAAACAAATCCGAATGATTTGAAATCGGGAAACCGCTCGCCCATGCCCGACGAAGCCCCAGCCGTTTTCCTGATTTTCTGTCGTTTAGAAAATTGTTTCGGATTTCGGATTTCGGATTTCGAATTTCTTCGACGGCGCGTAGTCGCCCAGCCGCGCGCGGAAGCCGGCGGCGAGGATTTTCAGGCCGACCGACAGCGTCCGCCGCCAGCTCACGCGCGACACTTTCTGCACCCCGGCGATCCGCTCCCGCTCGCGGACGGAAATCTCCACGATGGGCGCGCCGAGCCGCGCCGCCCGGACTTGCGCCTCGATGGTCCAGCCCATCGTCCACTCGCGCAGCCGCAGCGCGTGAAAGAGGTCGCGCTCGATGAAGCGCAGCGGGCCGAGGTCGGCGAAGAACCGGCCCGTGAGGCAGCCGCAGAATGTGCCGAAGAGGCGGTTGGCGATGACGTATTGGAGGTTCATCCGGCGCCAGTTTGCGCGCAGCCGGGTGCGGCAGCCGAGGACCATGGCCGCGCCGCGGGCGCGCGCGGCGAGGAGGGCGGCGAGGTCGCGCGGGTCGTTCGCGCCGTCGGCGGCGAAGAAAATGTAGCCGTCCACGGGCGGGTGCTCGCGCTCCACGAGGTCCACCGCCGCACGGCAGCCGTGGCCGTAGCCGCGCACGCTCGTTTCCGCCACGAGCACGCCGGGCTGCGCGCGGGCGATTTCGGCGGTGCGGTCGGTGGAGCCATTGACGCCGACGGCGATGAGATGCGGCTGGCCGGCGAGGGCCGAGCGCAGTTCGGCGAGCACCGCGCCGAGGCACGGCTCCTCGTCGCACGCCGGGATGATGACGGCGAAACGCGGAGTGGGGTCGGTGGGCATGGAAAGGAGCTGGGACTTTAGTTCCAATGACGGCTCGTTGGACTGAAGTCCACGCTACTTTATTCCCGCTTCGCTGAGGACGACCACACCCTCGGCGACCGTCTCGCCGCGGACGCGGGCCGCGACTTCAAACTGCCAGAGCGTGCCGATGACGGCGGTCTTCCGCGCGGAGAGCACGATCTCGTCGTCCGGGCGGACGGGGCGCAGGAATTTCATTGCGCGGATCGCGGAAAGGCGGAAGGCGCGCCCTGGCTGGCCGGCGGCGAGCCCGGCGGTCTGCGCGAGCGCTTCGGTGAGCAGCACGCCCGGCACGAGCGGGTCGCCGGGGAAGTGGCCGGCGAAGAACGGCTCGGCGGGCGGGAAGGTCTTCGCGCACTCCGCGCTTTCGCCGGGGACCAGCGCCCGCACTTCATCCACAAAAACAAATGGCGCGCGATGCGGCAGGCCGAGCGCGACGGGATCGGCCGGGTTCACTGCGCGTTCTCCGACGGGACGAAGTAGGCAAACTTCCAGCTCCCGCCGACGATGCGCATGCCGGCGCGGTAGCCTTCGTGGTCGGGTTGGCTGGCCACGGCGGCGGGCGCGACCATGTAGAGTTCAAGCGCGGCGAATTTCTCCCGCAGAGTCGCGGCCAGTTCGGGCCAGAGGTTGTTTTTGTCCCAATAACCGAACGCGTTCTCCCCGGCGGGCGGCGTGTCCCAGCGGTAGCCGAAGTCGTGGGCGGGGACCATCAGCGTGGTCAGCGTGGCGAGATCCTTTTGGGCCACCGCCCGGCGCAGCCGACCGAGAAACGATTGAAAGGCCTGGTCGCCGCTCTGGTCTTTCAGCGGCTTTTTGTCCTCTTCGTCTTTCTTTTTATACGGAGCCTCGCAGGCGGCGAGCGCGGCGAGGAGGAGGACGACGAAGATGGGGCGGAGTTTCATGGGCTCCGCCAATAGGCTCGGGAGGCGGGCAAAGCGAGCCGATTTTCGGGGCTGGGCTGGGGCGTGAGGGTAGGGGGGTTTGTTAAAATACTATTAGTTGCCGGACCGGAGTTTCCCCGTATGGTGCGGCATTGAAATCGATGCCGGTCCAGACCCCCATCCGCTGCGTGCGTGCTGTCATGCGGGCCGGCATCTTTGTGCTGCTCCTCAGCGGGGCCTCGGCGTGGGCCGGTCCGCAGGCGGAAAAGCGGGCGCTGCCGGACTTTGATAAACGCACGGCGGTGGCACCCGCACCGGTGCATCCGGACAAGACGGCGGCGGCGGCGCAGCTCCGCGGGCGGTTGCGCGCGGCGCGGGTGGAAACGGACGCGGTCTCCGAGGCGCCGAAGGTGGTGGGCTCGCCGTTCGAGTTTCTCACCGGCCCGGCGGGCGAAGGTCGCGCGGTGCCGCGGGCGCGGCTGCAGGCCCGGGCGAAGGGCGAGGCGCATCGGGAGGTGAAGGCGTTCCTCGAAGAATACCAAGGGCTCTACGGTCACGGCGCGGAAGCGCTCGATGCCGCGCAGGTGAAGCGCGACTACACGAACAAGCACAACGGGCTGCGCAGCGTGGTCTGGCAGCAGCAGGTGGACGGCGTGCCGGTCTTCGGCGCGATCCTGCAGGCGCACACCACGAAGGCCGGCGAACTCGTGAATGTGGCGAGCAATTTTCTCGCGGACCCGAACGCCGCCGCCAACCGCGGCACCCCGCAGCGGGCGGCGCGGCTCGCGGCTCCGGCGATCTCGGCGGCGGAGGCCGTGGCCATCGCCGGGCGGAATCTCGGGGAGGCCGTGCAGGCGGCTGATCTCACGACCACGGCGGCTGCGGCTGGGGTGGAGAAAAAGCAGGCGTTTCGCGCAGCGACGCTGCGCGGGGCGACGGTGCATTTCACCTGGCTGCCGATGGACAAAGGCAGCGCGCGCCTGTGCTGGGACGTGGTGCTCACGGGCAAGACCAGCGGTGAGATGTTTCGCATCCTGATCGACGCCACGACCGGCGAGGCGCAGGTGCGGAACTGTCTGACGAATTACATCAGCGAGGCCAGCTACCGCGTTTTCACCGGCGACAGTCCCACGCCTTTCCAGCCCGGTCACGCCACGCCCTCGACGGCGCAGCCCGCCGAGGTACCGCGCCCGCTCGTCACGCTCAGCGCGCTCGACACCACGGCGTCGCCGAATGGCTGGATCGACGACGGCGAGACTGAAACGCGCGGCAACAACGTGGATGCGCACCTCGACCTCGATAACAACAATGTCGCCGACACGCCGCGCCCGCAGGGTTCCGGGCTGAACAACCGCGTCTTCGATTTCCCGCTCGATCTCACGCAAGCGCCGAGCACCTACCGCGACGCCTCTGTGACGCAGCTTTTTTACTGGTGCAACTGGATGCACGACAAACTTTACCAGCTCGGTTTCAACGAGGCGTCGGGCAATTTCCAGGTGAACAATTTTGGGCGCGGCGGCTCCGGCAACGATGCCGTGCTGGCCGACGCGCAGGACGGCGGCGGCACGAACAACGCCAACTTTTCCACTCCGCCTGATGGTAGCGCCCCGCGCATGCAGATGTATGTCTTCAGCGGTCCCACGCCGGATCGCGATGGGTCGTTCGACGCGCCGATCGTGCTGCACGAATACGCGCACGGCCTGAGCAACCGGCTCGTCGGCGGCGGTGCGGGCATCAGCACCCTGGCCGCGCAGGGGATGGGCGAAGGGTGGTCTGATTTCTACAGCCTCGCGCTGCTCACGAAGGCGACCGACGACGTGCACGGCAACTACGTCGAGGGCGGCTACGCCACGCTGGGTTTCAACGGGCTGACGCAGAACTACTACTTCGGCATCCGGCGGTATCCCTACACCACGGACATGTCGAAAAATCCGCTGACCTTCCGCGACATCGACCCCACGCAGGCCAGCCTGCACAGCGGCATCCCCCGCAACCCGGTCATCGGCACGTCGGCCAGCGAGGTGCATAATTCCGGCGAAGTGTGGTGCGTCGCGCTTTGGGAAGTGCGGGCCAATCTGATCGCGAAACATGGCTTCGAGATCGGCAACCAGCTCACCCTCCAGCTTGTGACCGACGGCATGAAGCTCTCGCCGGCGAACCCGAATTTCCTTCAGGCGCGCGATGCCATCATCCAGGCCGACCTCGTGAATAACGCGGGCGCGAATCGCAGCGAACTGTGGGCGGCGTTCGCCAAACGCGGCATGGGTGCAAGCGCGACCGCGCCATCGAGTGTGACGACGACCGGCGTGGTGCAGTCCTTCGATCTGCCGGACGACCTCGGGGTTTCCCCGAGCACGGAGATCACCGCGAGCGGTCCGGTCGGCGGACCTTTCATCAACTCATCCGCGACCTACACGCTGAAGAATCACGGCACCGCGCCGATCAACTGGACGGCCTCGACCTCCGCCGCGTGGCTCACCCTTTCCGCCAGCAGCGGCACGCTCGCCCCCACCGCGACCACGACCGTGACGGTCTCCGTGAATGGGGCGGCGAACAGCCTGCCCGCCGCGATTCTCGCCGAGCCGATCATCTTTACCAACACCGGCTCCGGACGCTCGCTCACGCGATCCGCCAATCTCTTCATCGGCCAGCCCGACTATTTCACCGAGCTGTTCGACACCACGAACCTCGACACCGCGAACACGTCCTTCACCTTCACCCCGGATGCCTCCGCCGCCGGCTACTCCGTGGTGCGCGAACCGGCGACCTCGTTCCCCTCGGATACGACCACGGGGGCCACGACGATCACGATGTCCGACGACTCCAGCTCGCTCGTGACGCTTTCCGGCGTGACCGTGCCGCACTACGGCACGACCTACTCATCGTTCTACGTGGGTAGCAATGGCTTCATCACTTTCGGATCGGGCGACACGCAGTGGTCGGAATCGCTGACCAATCATTTCACGAAGCCGCGCATCGCCGGACTTTTCCGCGACCTCAATCCGCCCGTCGCCAGCGGCACGGTGAAACGGCGGCAGTTTGCGGACCGCATCGCGGTCACATGGCTGAACGTGCGGGAATACGGCACGATCCTGACGAACAGTTTCCAGATCGAGATGTTCTTCGACGGGCGCATCCGCATCACACTGCTGACGCTTAACTCGAAAAAGGGCCTCATCGGTCTCTCGCGCGGGACCGGGATGCCGGCGGGTTTTGTGGAAAGCGACTTCACGACCTACGCGTTGCCGACGCTCGGGGTGACGCCGCCCGCGACTGCGACCGAAGGCGCGGGACCGCTCGCGAATCAAGGCACGGTCACGCTTTCCAGCCCGACGGCCATCGCCCGCACGATCACGCTGACTTCCAGCGATCCGACCGCGGTGACGGTCCCGGCGACGGTCACGCTGCCCGCGGATCAGACGAGCGTGACGTTCACCCCGACGATTCTCGACGACACGAAAATCAACGGCACGCGCGCGGTGACGATCACGGCTTCGGCGACCGGCCTCGGCTCCACGACCGGCGTGACGACTGTCGCCGACAACGAGCCCACCAACCTCGCGCTGGCCGTCCCGAATCTCAACGAGGGCGGCACCTCGACCGGCACCGTTTCCATATTCGGCACGCTGACCACAAACCTCGTCGTCGCCCTCGCCTCGAACACCCCCGCGCGGCTGACCGTGCCTGCGACGACGACCATTCTCGCCGGGGCGACGAGCGCGACTTTCACCGCGACCGGCGTGGAAAACACGATCGCCGACGGGAACGCGAACGTCACCGTCACGGCGACGGTGCCGGGTTTCACGGCAGGTTCGGCGACGGCTGCGGTGGAAGACAACGATGCGCACCATTTCGTCATCGCGCCCATTGTCGGCCCGCGGATTCGCGGCGCGCCGTTCAACGTGACGATCAGCGCCGTGACCGCGAGCGGCCTGCCGGTGCCGAGTTACAGCGGCCCGGTTTTTCTCAACACGCTGACCGGCGTGCCGATCTCGCCGCCGATGGTCACGCTCACCGGCGGCACCGTCACCGCCGCGATCACTGCGGGCACTTTCGCGAACGCGGTCGTCCTCCGCGCCATCGACCCCGGTTGGCGCACCGGCGCGAGCAACGCGTTCGACGTGACCTTTGGCCCGCTCGATCACTTCGCGTGGGATCCCATCGGTGCGTCGCCGGTCATCGGCGTGGCGTTCCCCATCCGGCTCACGGCGCTGGATGTCGCGGGAAACACGGTTGCCGATTACACCGGCACCGCGGCGCTCGATTGTGGGACGCCGGGCAACCGCACCGTGCCGGTGAGCCCGGCGGTGACGGGGGATTTCGTCGCCGGAAGTTGGACGGGTTCGCGGGCGGCGGGACAGATCATTGATGGCGTCACGCTCCGCGCGGTGGATGGCGCGGCGGAGGGCGAAAGCGCGGCGTTCAACGTGCTCGGGATTCCCGTCCTCGGCGTGACGCCAGCGGGGGGACTCGCGGCCTCCGGCAATTTCGGTGGGCCATTCGCTCCCCCGACCGCGACTTACACCGTGACGAATAGCGGCACCGGCGTCCTGGCTTGGGCGGTTTCCACGCCAGCGGACTGGATCACTTTTTCCGCGACCAGCGGCACGCTCGCCGAAGGCGCGAGCGCGACGGTCACGGCCACCGTCACCGCACCAAATATCGACCCCGGCACCCACGCCGCGGACCTCACTTTCACCAACACCTCGAACGCGCTCGGCACGACCACGCGCGCGGCGACGCTCGCCGTGAACTTGCCGCCGCCCGCGCTCGCGTGGCTGCCCGCTTTCCTCGGCGGCACCACGGCGACCCTCACGTGGGGGACGGTCCATGGCGCGCAGTGGTTCGAGGCGCAATGCGCGACGGACTCCGACTTCACCGCGCCCACTTCGAGCGGCTTCATCGCCGCGGATAGTCACACTTTCACGGGCCTGGCCGATGGCCGGTATTACTATCGGGTGCGTTCGCGGCGGATCAGCGGCGCGGCGGTTTTCGACAGCGTCTGGAGTCCGCTCCAGACCTCGTATCAAGCCGCGACCGGCCCCGCGGTCATCGTCACCTCGCCCACACTCACCACCCAGCCGTCCTGCATCGTCAATGGCCTGGCCTTCGGCGCGGCCGGCATCGCCATCCTCACCGTCAACGGCACGTCCGCGACCAGTTCCAACGGTTTTGCCCACTGGACGGCCACCGGCGTGGGGCTCGCGCCGGGCACCAATGTGCTCGTCATCCAGACGACCAGCGCCGGCTTTGCGCCCGTCACCACAACCACGAACTGGAACGTCTATCTCGCCGCGATGACCACCGACTTCGACCACGACGGGCTCCCCGACCTGTGGGAAATCCAGTCCGGCCTGAGCTTCGACAACGCCGCCGGGCAGAACGGCCCGCTCGGCGACCTCAGCGGCAACGGCGTCCCGAACCTCGTCAAGTATGCCCTCAACCTCGACCCGCACAGCGCCGCCCTTACCGGCCTCCCGGCCACGAGCATTGAGCTAAACCCCGCGGACTCCGCGCGCTACCTCACCTTCCGCTACCGCCGCCTCCTCAGCCCCGGCCCGTTGCAATACCTGATCGAAACCACCTCCGATCTCGCCGACTGGACGACCACCGCTGCCGACTTCGAGGAAGCCGCGCCGCCCGTGCCAAACTCCGACGGTCTCACCGAAACCGTCACCATCCGCGTCAAACCCGCGATCGACACGCCCGATACGCCGACCCGCAGCGTCCGTCTGCGCGTCCTCGTCCCGTAGGCGCTGCCGCGGGGCGGCCGCTCACGTCAGCGTGAGCACACTGACCTCCGGCGGGCAGTTGAAACGCATGCCATGGAGGCTGCCGACGCCTTTGGTGATGTGCATCCAGCGCCCTTCCCAGTGATGCAGGCCGCGCACAAAGCGATGATCCGACACCGGGGCGAAGGGCGTGCCGATGACCGGCAGATCGAGCTGCCCGCCGTGGGTGTGACCGCAGAGCATCAGCTTCCAGGGGAAAGGCGCGAGCTCCGCTTTCGTGTCGGGGTTGTGCGAAAGCAGGATCGTCGCGGCGTCGGTCGGCACGTCCGCGAACGCGAGGGTGGGCTCCATTTCCCGCGCCCACCAATCGCCCACGCCAGCCAGCCGCAGCGTGCGACCGCGCACCGTGATCTGCGTGCTCACATTGTGCAGCAGCGTGACTCCGGCGCGGGTCAGCATTTCCCGGACATCCGCCGCACTGGAGTAGCCTCCAGCGAGCTTCGACCACGCGCCACCGTCGTGATTTCCGAGGCAGGCAAACGTCGGCGCGCGCTCCGCCAGCAGCGCCAGAATTTTCGCGTAACCCTCCCAGTCGTCCCACAGCCGCGTGATGAAATCCCCGGTGAGGCAGATGACGTCGGGCTGCGCCTCCAGCCCGAGTCGGACGGCCTTTTCGATAAAATCGAGACTCACAAACTCCGACGCATGCAGATCGGAAAGGTGGAGCAGTTTGACCGGTGCCGCGCCCCCGCCAGCGAGTGGCACAGCATGGCGTCCGGTGCCGATCCAGTTCGGCTCCCCGAACCGCATGTAGGAGAGTCCGCTCAGGGCGCTGAGTCCCAGGAATTCGCGACGGGAGATTTTTCGTGGCAGCAGTTTCATTGGTGGAAAATCGCGCGTTGGTTTTTTCCGCGTCGGCGAAGGGCGGTCGCGCTCTTTCCAAGCGAAAGCCAAAATCGCGAAGGCCTGTTTTGACCGGGGCCAGGCGCCACCGTTCAAAACCTAAAACGCGAAGCCGAAGGAGAAGTGAAATGCGCCGAAGTCTTCGCCGGAGCGGCGGTCGGGGTTCACGCCGTAGTCGAGGCGGAGGGGGCCGATGGGGAGTTTGTAGCGGAGGCCGAGGCCGAGGCCGTAGCGGAGGTCGCCAGAGCCGGGCACGTCGCGATTTAGCAGGCTGCCGGCGTCGGCGAAGACGGTGCCCTGGAGGGCACCGTAGATGGGGAAGATGAGTTCGGCGTTGAAGACCGTGGAGAATTCGCCGCCGAGGGGGTTGCCCTGGCGGTCGCGCGGGCCGAGTTCGCGCTCGGCAAAGCTCCGGACGCTGGTGCCGCCGCCGTTGAAAAAGCGCACGTCGATGGGGAGTTGGTCGATGAGCGGCGCGATGTAGCTGGCGCGCGCGCCGAGTGCGACGAGGCACGGCCCCACGGGCAGGTACCAGGAAAAACGCATGGTGCCGCGGAGGAACGCGGGCTCGCTATCAATCTGCGCGAAATCCCAGGCGGAGGTGAGGACAAAGCCGCGCGAGGGATTGATCGGATCGTTGCGGTAATCGGTGCTCTGGGTGAGGCCGACGCTTTGCAGCAGGTAGTCGGTCGGGCCGAGGTCGGCAGCCGGGATGGTGCTTTCCGTGATCGTGACGGAGTGGGCATCGACGAACGCGCCGAGTTCCAGGTGCGGCAGCAATTTGCGGCTGAAGTCGGTGCGAAAGCCGAACTCGTTCTTCGCGTAGCCCTCCTCGGTCCGGCTCTGCGAGTAGAGCCGGGCGCGGAGCGCAAAGCGGGTGTCGAAGAGCCAGGGATCGACGTAGAGAAACTCGCCGCTGATGCCGCGCTGCGTGTATTGCGCGGCGAAACTCAGCGGGCGGCCGCGTCCGAAAAGATCGCGGTCGCCGATGCGGAAACCCGCGACCGCGCCCTCGTAGCTGCCGAAGCCGAGGGTGAAGCCGAGTTCCTTGGCCTTGGCCTCGGAGACGGTGAAGTCGAGGCGAACCTGATCGCCAGCGACCGGCGTGGGCGTCACGCGCAGGTTTTCAAACAACCCCGTGCGCAGCATCTCGCGGAAGGTCTCGTCGAGCTTCTCGGGGTCATAAATCCGGCCGCGCAAATGCGCGAAGCGCTTCGCGAGAAAGTCTTCGCGCAGCCGCGGACGCTCGGTCTCATTGCGCGCGGTCACGTCGCCAAAGCGGAAGAGCGCGTGCGGGTGGACGGTGAAGGTCACGGGCACCTGGCCGGCCACGGCGGCGGTGGGTTCGGCGTTGAGGAGCACCTCCGCTTCGTAGTAGCCCCTCGCTTTGTAGAAAGACTGGAGGTTGCGCTGCATCGCCATCGCCTGGTCGGGGGAAAACGGGCCGGTGGCGATTTCACCGAGCGCTTTCACGAGTTGCTCCCGGGGAAAGATCGTGTCGCCCGCGAAGCCGAGTTCGCCAAACGTGTAGCGCGAGCCTTCCACGATGCGGACGGTGACTTCGGCGCGCGTGTCGCTTTCCGTGAGCTGCACGGCGGAGGCGTCGAGGGTCACGTCGAGGTAACCCTCGGAGAGATAGAGCCCGCGCACCCGGTCGGCCCCGGCACTGATCTCGGCGGCGGTGTAGGGAAACTGGTCTGGCTCCTTCGCGAGTCGCTCGCGGGTGGCGCCGATCATGTATTCGTAAAGCGTGGCCTCGGGGATGGCGGTGCGGCCGGTGAAAAGGATGTCGCGGAGCAGCGAGCGCGGGCCTTCCACGATGGTCACCAGCAGCCGCTCGCCGCGGATTTGGTATTCCACCGCGGCTTGCGAGAACCCGTTTTTCCGGTAAAACGCGCCGACGTAAAACGCGGTGTCATCCGCGCGGACGGGCGTAATGCCATTCTCCTGCAACTCGCGAATTTGCTCGGCGATGGGCACGCGCAGTCGGTCCGCGGTAAAGGTCTTGTTGCCCGTGAAATCCAGTTTGTTCTTCGCCGCGTCTTTCAGCGTCCCGACCAGCAGATCCGCTCCGGCGAGCGCGCGGGAGACATTTTCATCGGCGGCGCGGAGCGGTGCCCAGCCAGCGAGCAAAGCGCACGCGGCCAGCACGCGGGAGCGTTTCCAACTCGGCCTCGCACCAAGACACCAAGGCACCAAGGAGAAGCGGAATCCGTGCATCCCTTCGGGCCTTTGCGCCTTTGTGCGAGGCTCTTGGTGTGGGTGGTTGACGAGGCGGCGCATCAGCGGAAACGGATCAGATATTTCAAGCTGCCGGTGAAGCGCCCGTCCACGTCGATGTCGCCGAGGAAGTAGAGGCTGTCGGTCATGCGGAAGCGCGTATTGACCTGCTGGCTTCCCGAGCGGCTATCGAGCGCGCCGAGTTCGACCTGAAAGCGGTCCATGAACTGCCCGGCGTTTTCCTTTTTCTCCGGCACCGCCGCGGCCGCCTTGCGGGGGACCACCTTCCGATAAAGCTGCTGCACGGCGAGCATCGCGGCCCGGCTGGCCAGCACGTCGGCGCTGCCGCCGAGTTCACTCACGGTGGTGCCGGTGGCGAGTAGCGAAACGATGTCGGAATAAGGCAGCGGCGGTTCGCTGTTGAGCTGGATCTGCGGGTCGGTGGCGCGGCCGTAGATGTAGGCGTGGACCAGGTGGTCGCGTACCTGGGAGTCGGCCTGGAGATCGATCGACGCCTGAAAGGGATCGTCCTTTTTATAGTACACGAAGCCGCGCGAAATGCTCAGCGTGCTGAAGGGTAGCGTCGCCTTGAATTTCTCGATGCGGATGCTGCCTTCGAGATACGGTGCGAAGCCCGTGCCCGCGAATTTCAGGTCCACTGCCGCCGCGCCGTTGGCGAGATTTCCGCGGACGAGAAACGGGTCGTCCGGGCGCGTCTTGATCGCGAGGTCGAACTTCCAGTCGCGCAATGGCGGTTGCGGAAAGGACACCGTGGTGCGGCGGTTCTGCACGGCGCGCGGCGCGGGCTTCGCCTTCTTGCCGGGGAGCGCGATGGGCAGGATGTTGATCTCTTTGAAAAAGCGGCTCTGCGTCAAAAACAGCGTGCCACTGAGCGTACCGGCCTGGAGCGGCCCGGTGACCTTGATGTCGGCATCGCCGCGGACGGTGATCGAGTCGTCGCGCCGCAGCAGGACTTCCTTCGATTGCAGCCGCAGGTCAAAAACCGGCTCGGTGAGCTTGGGCAGTTTGACCGTGCCGCCGAGCTTGAAGGTGCCGCCGCCAAACTCGCCGTCGAAGGTGCCGAAGCTCAGCGTGTCATTGGCGAATCCGAGCTTTGCGCGGAAGGCGCCGAGCGCCGGAATGTTCTCGTCGGCCATCCGCGCGCCTTTCAGCTCGATGGCCGCGGAGCCGCTGAAGACCGGCTTCGCCATGGTGCCGCCCACGCGGATGTCGAGGCCGGCGGTGCCGTCGATGCGGCGGACTTTGGGCACCAGTTTCGGGAGCACCGCGAGTGAGGAAGGCGGGAGTTGCGCGGTCGCTTCGAGCGGCAGAGTCGGATCGAGCTTCCGGGTTTTGATCAGGGCATCGAGGTCAAACGGGGTGCGCGCTTTGACGGTCAGCGGCTGGATCTGGGGCTGGCGGAGGACGGCGACGAGGGTCAGGTCTTTCGCGGGTTTGTTGGAATAGTGCAGATCGAGATCGAGATCGGCGGCGTCGAGGGGCGCGCCGGCTTTCTCCTTCAAGCTGCGCCCGGCGATCTTGAGGTGGCCGACGGGTTCGAGCAGCGTCCCGCCGGCCACGAGGTTGGCGGTAAAGTTGCCCGCGACCGGCGAAGTGTGGCCGAAGCTGGCGAGGAGCTTTTCGAGGTCGAGTTTGGTGGCGTTGAGATTCGCGGCAATGCGGCCCTCCAGCGGGATGAGTTGCTGGGGATGGCCGAGGTCGATGGGGACAAAGATGAAGCCCGTGAGAACCGTGAGCTGCGCCTGACTGAGCTTGATGTCGCGCAGCCGCAGCTTGTTTTCCTTCATCTCCAGCACGCCGGTGAAATCCGTCGGGCCGGAGGCGATGTGCAGCTCGGTGGACTGCGCGAAGCCGGGTCCGTAGAGACCGGCGAGCTTGAATTCGCGCAGGTCGGTTTTGTCGATGCGCGCCTTTTCCACCGCCACGGCGAGCGTGCCCGACTGCTCCAGCGGCGCACCCATTTTCGCCGCCTCGCCTTTGCCGCCCCACTCCATGCGGAGCGCGCCGGAGACGGTCTGCTGCACGTCGAAGACTGCGAGCAGCGGCTGGAGCGCGGCGAGGTTGCGGATGTCCACGAGCGCGGTGCCCTCGTAGGGGAAAGGCGCTTGCTGGCCGACCCGCCCGAGCACCGCAATCTGGTCGGTGCCGGCGAGCTTGAGGGTGCCGCGCTCGATCGTCACCGCGCGATCGGCGGCGTTGAGCTGCACTGCGAGTCTGGGCGCCTTGAACGCGCCGAGTTGGAAGTCGCCGCCGTCCAACCGCACGTTGCCGGTGAGTTCCTGGCCGGCGATCTTCAGCGCGCCGCTGCCTTCCACGCGGCCGGAGAACGTGCGGCTGTTCGCCGTCAGCCCGAAGTCCGCGAGCTTCGGGACGTGGATGGAAAATTTGACTTCGCCCGGCGCGGTGGCCGCGTCGCGGAAATTCCGCGGGATGCGCCAGTGGCCCTGCGCGGTCACGGAGTTTTCGGAGCGGCGGATGTCGAGTGTCTCGACGGTGACGAAGTCGCCGCGGTTGCCGCCCCGCAGCGTCGCGGTGTCGATGGCAAAAGTGTTCACGCGCAGTCGGGTGAGGTCGGCCGAGAGGTCGCTCTCCATCCCGGCCAAGGGCGCGCCGCCCGGCGTGTCGATGCGCTTCGAGACCTTGAGTTTCAACTTTCCCGCCTCGAGCGAGAGCTGCCGGTGGCTGAGGCCCGCCGCCTCGATCACCACGTCCGCGCTGGCTCGTCCGTCGCGCAGCGTGACCGGCCCGCCGGCGCTCATGCGGCCGCGCCACGGTTCCGGCAGCGGGGCCGTGAGCGCGGCAAGATCGGGCGCGTCGATCTTCAGCATGGCGTCCACGCCGCTGCGCGGGAAATCGCTCACGGACTCCGGGAGCGCGACCTGCGCCGTGAGCGCGACGCGGTTCGGCCCGGCGTTCACGTTCACCCCGGTCAACTTGGCTTTGCCTTTTTCGAAAACGGCCGCGAGTTCCGCGACCTGAACTTTGGTTTTGGCGAAGTTCAGGGATTCCACGCGAAGGTTGGCGCGCCCTTCCCAAGTGCGCGGCTTTTCCGGCTCGCCGGTGAAGTGCAAGCCGAGCTGCGCGAGCGTCCCGAATTCCACGGGCAGCTTCGGCACATTGAAGTAGGCGAGCGTGCGATCGATCGAGATGCCGGCTGCCGTCACGATCAGCGTGGTGTCGTAGCTTTTTTCGAGGTGCTCGCCTTTCTTGTCGAGCTGACTGCCTTCGAGCCGGAGCGCGGCGGTGCCGCCAAAGGCGCGGAGTTTGAGGCGCGCGCTGCCCTGCTTCTTGGAGCGCTTGGAGGCGTTGAAGTTGAGTTTCTCCACCAGCAGTTCCGGCCCAAGCTGCAGACCGCAAATTTCAAAGTTGCGCCCCGCGTAGGTCGTGCTGGCGGTGAGACTCTCCCACAACGGCACGCCGGGAATCTGCACGCGCGTGGCTCCGATGGTGCCCGGCAGCCGCGGGTCGAGCAGCAGATGAAAGCCGCGGATGTCCGTGACGTGCGGGCCGGCGATGACGCTGAGATTGAGGTTCTGCACTTTCACCCGGTCGGAGTAGAGCGCGGGCTGGCCGAGGATGGTCTTGAGAATTTGCGCGATGCCCTGCTGCGGTCGCGGCTCTCGCTTTTCACCCGCGTCCTGACCCGGCACCGCGACCAAGCGGAGATCGGCATCGGTGATCTCGTAGCTGCCGAGAAACTCTCCGACACCGCGCTGCACCAGTCGCGGGAAACTGTAATCGAGCCGCACCCGGGCGATGGCGATCTTGCGGACCGGATTGGGGAAATCGCCCACCGGTTCCGCGCGGACTCCCTCGATGGTGAGGTTCGTGAAAATGTTCCCGGAAAGCTGCAGGTCCACTTTCAAGTGTGCTCGCGCCGCACCCGCGATGACCGCCCAGCGGACGCCGTGGTGAAAGAGCGGCCGGTGGAAAAACGCGACGAGCAACAGCAGCGGCAGCAGCCAGCGCCGGGCACGGCGGAACCAGCCGCGTTTCGGCTTCGGTTTCGCAGGTGGAGGCGTGGACTCCGGCATCGGGGCCAGAGGCTAGCGGCGGCTCCCGGGCATGCAAGGCGGCGCGAGGTTGCGCCCGCGGAATCTTCTCTCCTAAAGTCCGCCGCTCTATGAACGGCCCTTTCCGCTTTGCGCGCAGCGCTGGCTCCACGCTCACGCGCCACACGCGCCGCGTCGGGGCCATCGCGTGGCGGGCGGTGCAGAAATTCGACGAGACCGACGGCGAGCAGCGCGCGGCCTCGTTCGCGTATTACGCGTTCTTTTCCATGTTCCCGCTGATCCTGCTGCTCATCACCATCGGCACGAGCTTCCTCGGGCCAAAGGCGGATGCGTCGTCGAAAATCATCGCCTATGTGAGCACGCAGATTCCGCTGGAGGAGCAGGACATGAAGGCCGTCATCAGCACGATCAATGGCGTGGTGCAGTCGCGGAAAAGCGCCGGGTTCATCGCCATCGGCGTGCTCTTTTGGACTTCGCTGCGGTTCTTTCAGGCGCTGGTCCGCGGCGTGAACCGCGCCTGGGGCACGAAGGAATACTCGTGGTGGCGGCTGCCGATCAAAAACTTCGGCATGCTCGGCATCCTCACCAGCGTGCTCTTCCTCGGCATCATCGCGCCGGTGGTCCTGAAACAAGTCGAGGACTTCTATTGGTTTCATTCGCGGCAGGTCGGGCTGGATTTCAGCGTCTTTGGTTACGTCTTCCAATTTGCCCGGCTGCTCATCCCGGTCGTCGTCCTGTTCATCGGCATGAGTCTGTTCTTTAAGTACGCGCCACGCCGGCCGACCCGCTTCATCGAGGTCTGGAGCGCCGCGCTTTTCGTGACCATCTCGCTGGAACTGCTCCAGCGACTTTTCGTGCTCTACACCCGCAACCTCGGCAATTTCAACGCGCTCTACGGTACCTTCGGCAGCGTCGTGGCGCTGCTCCTGTGGATCTATCTTTCCGGCTCGATCATCATCCTCGGCGGCTGCATCTCGGCCGCGCGCTACGAGATCGACATGAGCCTCGCCGATCAGTCGGAGTCCGATCTGGCGAAGTAACGCGCGATGGCTGCTCCCGACCCGAAACCCCAGCGCGAAAGCCTCCGCGAACTCGCGCATCTTTTTGCCTACGTCCGCCCGTACCGGCGGCGTTTCTACATCGCGATGGTCGCTTCGTTCGTGAGCATGACGTTCGGCGCGCTCTTCCCGTTTCTCGTTGCGCGGCTGCTCGCCGCCGCCGCGCCGGGTCTGCCGCCGGTGGTCATCGCCGGTCTGCGCCCCACGCTGGATCAGGTCGCCGTCGTCCTCATCGCGTCGCTGGGCATTCAGGCGGTGCTGACCTTCTTCTCGTCGCTCTCCTTCAACTCCGTCGGCGAGCGCGCGGTCGTCGATCTGCGCCAGGCGCTCTACGCGCGGCTGATCGCGCAGCCGATGGCCTTCTTCGGCGAGCATCGCGTGGGCGAACTCTCCAGCCGGCTCTCCAGCGATCTCGCGCAGATTCAGGACACCCTGACTTTCACCGTCGCGCAGATCATCCGGCAGTCCATGCTCCTCGTGGTGGGGCTCGTGGCCATCGCCGCGACCTCGCTCCAGCTCTCCGGCATCATGCTCGCCACGGTGCCGGTCTTCATGCTCGCAGCGGTGGTCTTTGGGCGGAAAGTGCGGCGCTTTTCCCGCGAGGCGCAGGACCGACTGGCCGAGACCGCCACCGTGGTCGAGGAGACGCTCACGGGCATCGCCAACGTCAAAGCCTTTGGCAACGAAGCCTACGAGCAGCGCCGCTACGCCGCGGGGCTGGCGGGCTACCTCACCGTCATCCTCCGCACCGCGCGGTCCCGCGCCGCGCTCGTGGCCTTCATCATCTTCGCCATCTTCGGCGCGATCGTTCTGGTGCTGTGGTGGGGTGGCCGGCTGATGCAAACCGGCCAGCTTACGCACCCGCAGCTCACCCAATTCATTTTCTACACGCTCTTCATCGGCGGCGCGGTCTCGGCGCTCCCGGAGATTTTCAGCTCCGTGCAAAAGACCCTCGGAGCCACCCAGCGCGTGCGCGAACTGCTGCGCGAACCGGGTGAGGAGATTCCGCGCGCGGAGGCCGTCGCGGCGCGGCGTCTCACGGGCGATGTCCGCTTCGAGGCTGTCCATTTCCGCTATCCGTCGCGCCCCGATCTGCCGGTGCTGCGGGGCGTTTCATTGGAAGTGCGGGCCGGGGAAAAGATCGCGCTGGTCGGTCCGAGCGGCGCCGGCAAAAGCACGCTCACCGCGTTGCTTCTGCGCTTCTACGAGCCGGAAACGGGCGCGCTTTTGCTCGATGGCAAAGACGCGCGGGAGCTGCCCCTCGCCGCGGTGCGCGGCAACCTGGCGATCGTCCCGCAGGAGGTGCTGCTCTTCGGCGGCAGCATCCGGGAGAACATCGCCTACGGCCGCCCCGGCGCGAGCGAGGCGGACATCCGCGCCGCCGCCGAGCGCGCGTATTGCCACGAGTTCATCGCCCGCTTTCCCGAGGGCTACGACACGCTTGTGGGCGAACGCGGCGTGAAGCTCAGCGGCGGCCAGCGCCAGCGCCTCGCCATTGCCCGCGCGCTGCTCCGCGATCCGGCGATCCTCATTCTCGACGAGGCTACCAGTTCGCTCGACAGCGAGAGCGAAGCGCTCATCCAAAGCGCGCTCGCCACGCTGCTCGCCGGCCGCACGGCGTTCATCATCGCGCACCGCCTCGCCACCGTCCGTCAGTGCGACCGCATCTGCGTTTTGGAAAGCGGCGTCATCACCGAAACCGGCACGCACGCCGAACTCATGGCCGCCCCGAGCGGCACTTATCGGCGGCTCGCGGAGTTGCAGTTTGGCGTGGGCGCGTAGGACTTTGGGGTGGTCTGAATCTGGGGGGCACGACGGTACGGCGGCCGAATCACACCCGGCGCAACCACGCCTCAGTCGCGTATTTAGCCGCCGCCAGGGTGCTGCCAGCGGCCAGTTCGTCCGGCGTGAGCGGACGCCGGGTGAGCATCGTGGCGAATGTTTTCCCAAGCTGCGCCCCGACCTCCGCGGGCCGGGCTCCGCTTTGGATGCTCCCTTGATGCAGCAGCCCCGCCCGCGTCCGGCGTTGCGCGGCTCCGGCGACTTTGCCCTCAGCGGCGAGGATGTCGTAGCGCGCGGGGTTTTCAAAACACGCCGCGGAAATGGGGTTGCTGGCGATGGTCGTCACGCGCACCTCCGCGCCATGTGCGGCGAGCAGAACGGCGAGCTGCTCGTGGATTGCGCGATACGATTCCTCCGGCGCGCGCCGCGCAAACGCACAGCCGCGCGGGACGATCAGCGTGTAGGTCACGTCCGTGCCGTGCGGGACGATGCCGCCGCCGGTCCAGCGGCGCACCATCTCGCGTCCCGGCCACGCCGCCTCCACGTCCGCCACTTTGCCGAAATACCCGAACGACACCGCGGGCTGCGCCCAGCGATAGACGCGGAGCAGCGGAGCGGTGCAGGACGCCAGCAGCACCTCGTCGAGCGCCATGTTCAGCGCGGCGTTGTGCGGCTCCGGATCGAGGACTTCGGTGAGTGCGGCGAAGATCATTTTCGCCAGCGTAGCCGGCTCGCGCGGCGCGACAATCTTCCGCCGTTGCCTTTCGCAGATGACTCGGTAGCCTCGCCGCACTTATGGCAAAACCCGCTCTCGGTAAAGGACTCGGCGCGCTCATCAATACGCGTGTCGCCTCGCCTACTCCCGCCCTGGAAAGCGGGGAGCGGGTGCAGGTCGTGGACCTCACGCGGATCGTGCCGACGCCGCTCCAGCCGCGCACCGTTTTCCGCGACGACCATCTGGACGAACTCGTCGCCTCGATCAAAGAGCACGGGATCATCCAGCCGCTGATCGCCCGCAAACGCGGCGACCAGTTTGAACTCATCGCCGGGGAACGCCGCTGGCGGGCGGCGCAGCGGGCGGGGCTGACGGAGGCGCCGGTGATCGTCCGTGAAGCCTCCGATCAGGAGGTGCTCGAACTCGCGCTCATCGAGAATCTTCAGCGCGAAGACCTGAACCCGATCGAGGAGGCGCGCGCCTTTTCCCGCCTGGCAGGCGAGTTTCATCTCCGCCAGGAGGACATCGCGCAAAAAGTCGGCAAGAGCCGCGCCGCCGTGGCGAACAGCATGCGGCTGCTCGACCTGCACGAGCAGGTGCAGACGTGGCTCACGCAGGAACGCATTTCCGTGGGGCACGCGAAAGTTTTGCTCTCCCTCAAGGCGCAGGATGAGCAGGCGCTGCTCGCGGAAGAGATCATTCGCCGCAGCCTGACGGTGCGTGCGGCGGAGACGCTGGTCGCCCAGCAGTTTGCGCAAAACGGCACGGTCAAGCCGAAGCGCGGGGCGAAATCGGGCAGCGGACCGGCGCTCGCGCCGACCTATCAGCACGTGCAAAACCGGCTGCAATCGCACCTCGCCACGCATGTCGTCCTGCATCACGGCGAAAAGCGCGGACGCATCGAGATCGAGTATTACGGCAACGACGACTTGCAGCGGGTGCTTTCACTCCTCGGGCTCGGTGAGGAAAGGTGACGGTGGCTTCCAGATTTCGGATGGCAGATTTCGGATGGGTCGCGACGGCGATCACGGCGGCCGCCTTGGTCGTGACGGGGTGCAAGCGGGCCGCGGTGCCGCCGGCTTCGCCGGAGACGGCGATCAACGCGGACGCAGCACCTGCGCCCGGACTGAAACCGGCGACGCTGCCGGGCGACATCCGGCCGCCGACGAAAGTTGCGGCGAAGGTGACCGCGCCGGGGCCGGTGGAAATTTGGAAGGAGTTTTCCGGCGAACGGGCGTTTGAGGAAGTGCGGAAGCAGGTCGAGATCGGGCCGCGCCCGGCGGGATCGGCGGAGCTGGAGAAGGCGCGGACGCTGATCGAGGACGGACTCCGCCGCACCGGCTGGGAGGTCGAACGGCAGACCTTCAGCAACGAGACGCCCCGCGGTCCCGTGAAGTTCGTCAATCTGATCGGGCGCTTTTCACCGACGGGCCAAAGCCCCGTGCCGCGCGACACGCAGCGGGCCATCCTTTGCTCGCACTATGACACCAAGCGGTTCAGCACGATCCGCTTCACCGGCGCGAACGACGGCGGCTCCAGCACCGGGGCGCTCATCGAGTTGGCCCGCGTCCTCGCG
Source organism: uncultured Chthoniobacter sp. (assembly GCA_964415705.1). Classification (GTDB taxonomy): domain Bacteria; phylum Verrucomicrobiota; class Verrucomicrobiia; order Chthoniobacterales; family Chthoniobacteraceae; genus Chthoniobacter. Next base: position 22,164 of record CAYQBV010000018.1, read on the forward strand.
CTCGATCCCGCGCTGGCGGCGAAAGTGGAACTGGTGTTTTTCGACGGCGAGGAAGCCTTCGTGCAATTCACCGACCCGGATGCGCTCAGCCTGGACAACGCCGACGGGCTTTTTGGCAGCCGCTTCTACGCCGGCCAGCTCCGCGAGAGTGGTCGCGCCCGGCAGTTTCAGTTCGGGATTCTTTGGGACATGATCGGCGACCGCGATCTCACCATCACGCTCGAACCCGGCTCGCCGCCGGAGCTGACGCGCGAAATCCTCGCTTCCGCCGACGCCCTCGGCTTGCGGCAGCACTTTGGTCGCTACGACCGGGCCATCCTCGACGACCACTACCCGCTCAACCGCATTCGCATCCCGACCATCGACCTCATTGATTTTGACTACCCCGCCTGGCACACCGCCGACGACACCCTCGACCGCCTCGCTCCCGAGAGCCTGCAAAAGATCGGCGCGGTCACGCTGCACCATTTGCGCAAGGCGCTGGGGAAGTAACGCGCGCGGGGTCGGCGAGCCGCTTAGTCGCCGAGTTCCACGTTCCAGTAGGCGAGGTCCACAAAATGCCGCCAGCTCTCGTGGTGCTGGCCGTCGAAAGTGATGTTGATGAACGGGCGCCACTTCGGTCGCACGGGCTTGCGGATGAGTTGCATGTGGACCTGGTGGGCGAGGCGGTTGCCCTTGCGGGTGTTACACGGGATGCACGAGCAGACGATATTTTCCCAGGTCGTGAGCCCGCCTTTGTCGCGTGGAATGACGTGGTCGAGATTGAGGTCGCGCTTGTCGAAATGTCGCCCGCAGTATTGGCAGGTGCTCTTGTCGCGCTCGAAGATATTGGCCCGCGTGAACTTCACTTCCTTCTTCGGCAGCCGGTCGAAAATCAGCAGCACGATGATGCGCGGGATGCGGATTTTGAAGGCGATGGTGTGGACCATCTCGGGTTCCGGCTCACGCGACGAAAAATCGCGCCAGCTCGCGAAATCGTGCGTGCGAAAATTGTTGCCGCCCTCCGCGTTGACGACCTGTGCGTGACCCTGACAGATGAGCGTAAAAGCCCGCCGCACCGTGCAGACGTTGATGGCCTGCCAGAGACGATTCAGGACGAGGACTTGGTGATCGAGCATAGGTGGGTGACCCGCAGGGGCTCGGAGAAAGTGCGCGGAAGCTAGCGACGCGGGCAGGGGGTGTCAATCGGTGGTGCGTGACAGTGGTGTGGCGTTTTGGAGTTGAGAGAAGCCGGTCATCATGAAGGGCGATGCACGCGGGCACGATTTGCAGGGCGAGGGGAATCGGCTCCCTGGGAGCGGCGCCATTCCTGTCGCCGACCATCGGCTGCGCCGGCCGGGAAAGTTTGGCGTTCGTCGTGCCGGACATTCCGGAACCAGCGAGTGCGCCGCTCCGGGCTTCGATCCTGATGACGCACTTGGTCGGGGAGGTTGCAAAAGGCTGTGAGGACGACAGGGACTTCTGCTCGCTCCGCGTGGAAAAATCCGCTCGCCTTTCTCGATGGTTCGCGAGTCCATGCGCGCCCAACCTTCTCCCATGCTCACTCTCGAAAAATTCTCCATTGGTGTCGGTGATCGCTTTGCTCATCAGGCTGCGGCGCAGCTCCGCGCCTGCCAGCTCATCGCGCGCGATGGCGCGGAGGTGGTGCCGGTCTGGAATAAGTCGAACCGCGAACACACGTTCATCGGCTCCGAGCCCGCGAGCGTGCTCGCGGCGGCGCAGGCGGCGGTGGCGCAGCTCGGGTGGACGAAAGGCTGGCATGTGGATGCCGATCACATCCGGCTGGAAACGGTGGATCGCTTTCTCCCGCACTCGGATTTTTTCACGATCGATGTCGCGGATTCCATCGGTCAGCCGGCAGCCGCGGCGGACGTGCAGGCGTTTGTGGACGGGCATCCCGAGCTGATCGGCGAGATCGCCATCCCGGGCATCGCCACGCCGTTTCACACCACGCGGGCGGAGGTGCAGCGCATCGCGGAGAAGTTTCTGCTCGCGATTCAGGACGCCGGGAAAATCTACCGGCACATCGCGGCGGTGAAAGGCGCGGACAAGTTCATCGCCGAGATTTCCATGGATGAAACCGACTCGCCGCAGACCCCGCCGGAGCTGCTGGTGATCCTTGTGGCCATCGCTGACGAAAAAATTCCGGTGCAGACGATCGCGCCAAAATTTACGGGGCGGTTCAACAAGGGCGTGGACTACGTGGGCGATCTCGCGCAGTTCGAGCGGGAGTTTCACGACGACCTCGCGGTCATTGCCCACGCCATCGCGCGCTACGGTCTGCCGGCAAATCTCAAGCTCAGCGTCCACTCGGGCAGCGACAAGTTTTCGCTCTACCCAATCATTCGGCGCACGCTGCCGAAATTCGGCGCGGGGTTGCACGTGAAAACGGCGGGTACGACTTGGCTGGAGGAACTCATCGGGCTGGCCGAAGCGGGCGGCGAGGCGTTGGCGTTTGCGAAGGAAATTTACGCGGGGGCGATCGGGCATGTGGATGAGTTCTGCGCGCCCTACGCGTCGGTCATCGACATCGACAAAGCGCAGCTCCCGACCGCGGAGGAAGTCGCCGGATGGACGAGCGATCAATTTACCGGGGCACTGCGGCACGATCAAAGTCATCCGCTTTTCAACGCGAGTTTTCGCCAACTGCTGCACGTCTCCTTCAAGCTCGCGGCGAAGCAGGGGCAGCGTTACCTCGACCTGCTGAAGGCCAACGCGGAGATCGTGGGGAAGAACGTGACGGAGAATCTTTACGCGCGGCACCTGAAACCGTTGTTCGTCGGTTGAGTGAAAGCAGCTTCGACTTTCGTCGAAGCGGCATCGCTCAGGACTAAAGTCCTCGCTACTTTCCTCTATGCGCTCCGCCATCACCGTCTCCCTCGTCCTGCAAGCTGCGGGTGGGCCGTTCGTTTTTTGGAATGGACTCGCCGATGCCTGCGAAAAGGCGTCTGCCCTCGGCTTCGATGGCGTCGAGATTTTTCCACCCAACGCCGAAGCACTCGACGTGGCCGCGATCCGCGAACTGCTCGCGCAACACAAGCTGGCCGTCGCCGCGGTCGGCACCGGCGGCGGCTGGGTGGTGAACAAATGGACGCTCACCCATGCCGATGCCGCGATCCGCGCGCAGGCTCGTGAGTTCATCCGCGCGATCATCGACACCGCCGCCGCGCTCGGCGCTCCGGCGATCCTTGGTTCCATGCAGGGCCGCTCGGAAGGCGGCGTCTCGCGCGAGCAGGCGCTCGGCTGGCTCGGCGAAGCGCTCGACGATCTCGGCGAGCACGCCGCGAAGCTCGGGCGCGTCTTTCTCTACGAGCCGCTGAACCGCTACGAGACGAACCTTTTCAACCGCGTGGGCGACACCGCTGCCTGGCTGCGCACGCTACGGACGAAAAACGTGCGCATTCTCGCCGACCTCTTCCACATGAACATTGAGGAAGCCGACCCCGCCGCGGCCATCGCCGACGCGGGCAACCTGATCGGCCACGTCCATTTCGCCGACTCGAACCGCCGCGCCATCGGTCTCGGCCACACGGACATCGCGCGCATCCACGCCGCGCTCGACAAGATCGGCTACGATGGTTTTCTCTCCGCCGAAATCCTGCCCCTCCCCGACGCGGAAACGGCCGCGCGGGAAACGATGCGCAGCTTCCGAAAACTACCCCGCTAAATTCTCCCGATGCTCAAACACCAACTCATCCACCCCAAGATCAACGAAGTGCTCGGCCGCGCCGGGCATCACTCGAAAATCCTCATCGCCGACGGCAACTATCCCGCCTCGACCAAGCGCGGGCCGAACGCGGAACTCGTCTGCCTGAACCTCGCGCCCGGCTGCGTGACCGTCGCGCAGACCCTGCGCGCGCTGCTCAGCGCCGTCCCGGTCGATCACGTGAATACGATGGGCATCCCCGCCGACGATCCCTACGCGCAGCAAGGCGAGCCGCCGGTCTGGGCCGAGTATCGCGCGGTCATTGCCGAGGCTGGTGCAAATGTCGCGCTTGAGCCGATTTTGAAATGGGACTTTTACAAAGCAGTCGAGTCCCCCGACCATGTGCTCACCATCCAAACCGGCGACCAGGCGCTCTGGGGCAATGTGCTCCTGACCATGGGTTGCAGGCAGGCTTGAACCCCAAAACCATCCACAAAATGAAACGCCTCCTCACCGTCTGCACTCTCGCCGCCGCGCTGCTGCTGCCCGCCGCCGCCGCGCCCAAAGAAACCAAGGAAAAGGCTGCCGCCGAAAAGGCTCCGGCTGCTCCCACCGACTTCACGGGACGCTACGAAAGGTCCGGCGATGGCAAGACCGTCCTCATCCTCCATGTCCGTCAAAGCGGCGGCAAAGCCGAGCTGGAATTTTCCGCCAGCCGGGCCGACGGCTCCGGAGCCGCGCCCGATGGCCACGGCACGGCCAGCCTGGACGAAAAAGGCGGCCTCGCCGGCACGTTCGAGGATTCCTTTGGCAACAAAGGCACGGTGACGATGACCAAAGTGCGCGGCAGTTATCAGCTCACGCTCAAGCCGGAAACCGTCGCGGATCCGCGGGCGGTGAAGTTCTACGGCCCGATCGCGCTCAAGCGCACCGTCGATCGCGAAAACTAAAATGCAGACCCGCCAACTCGGTCGCACCGACCTTCACCTGCCCATCCTCAGCTTCGGCGCGTCGTCGCTCGGCGCGGAGTTCCGCAACGTCACCGTCGAGGAGGCGCTCAAGAGCGTTCATGTCGCCCTCGATTGCGGCCTGAACTTCATCGACACCTCGCCCTTTTACGGCCGCGGGATGAGCGAGGTGCTGCTCGGCATCGCGCTCAAAGGCGTCCCGCGCGAGAGCTACACGCTCTGCACGAAACTCGGCCGCTATGATCTCACGCACTTCGATTTTTCCGCCAAACGCGTGGCGGAAAGCGTGGACGTTTCGCTCCACCGGCTCGGCACCGATCACTTGGACATCGTGCTCTGCCACGACATCGAATTCGTGCCCATGCAGCAGCTCGTCGATGAAACCATTCCCGCCCTCCGCAAAATCCAGGCGGCGGGTAAAGTCCGCTACCTCGGCTTCTCCGGCTACCCGACGAAAATCTTCCGCTTCATCTGCGACCAGACCGACGTGGACTGCGTGCTCAGCTACAATCAATACACGCTGCAAAACACGCGCTTTGCCGACGAGGTCGTGCCCTATTTGAAAGCGCAAGGCATCGGCGCGATGAACGCCGGCCCCTTCTCCGCGCGCCTGCTGACGAACGCCCCGCTGCCCGCCTGGCTGAAAGAACCCGAGGACGTGAAAGCCGCCGCCCGTGCCGCCGCCGCGCACTGCGCGAGCCGGGGAGTGGACATCGCGAAACTCGCGCTTCAGTTCGCGCTCGCGAACCCCGACATCACCACGACGATCTCCGGCAGCGCGAATCCCGTGAACATCGCGAACTGGGCCAAGTGGGCCGCCGAGCCGCTCGACGAGGAACTGCTCCGCGAGGTCCAGGTCATCTTCGCGCCGGTGAAAAATCTCGGGCACCGCGAAGGGCTCGCGGAGAATAACTAGTGGTCTGCCCGCCGCGACTTGATGGTCGCGGCTTGGCGAAGAAGGGTGATTGGTGATTGGTGATCGGTGAAGCGTGAATTGTCGCCACCTCCAAACACCGGTCACCATTCGCCATTTACTCCTGACCATCATTTCACGGCTGACGATGCCGCTATGGTGCGTATCGAAAACTTCTGGTCGTCATCCTGAGCGCAGTCGAAGGCGGCGCGGAGCGCATGTCGGGGTGCGCTCCGCCCCTCCTCCGCCCGCAAAAAGTTAGAGGTCCTTCGACCAGCTCAGGATGACAGAGTTTTCGTTAAACCCGGCGCACGCTCCGGGTGCGGACCTTGACGGCAGACGAGATCGAAGCCGCCCTGCGCACCGCGGCTCGGCGCGCCGCCGGCTTCCACGACGCATCATTCCCGGCACTGACCATCGCCTTTCAGCGGACGCTGCGGATTCCCGACGACGGCCGGACCTACCCGCTCCCCACCGGCCTTGGCGCGTTCCCCTTCCGTTCCCTAGACGACTTTCCCGCGACGGCTCCGGCCTCCTGG
>CAYQBV010000019.1:0-27803 GCA_964415705.1 uncultured Chthoniobacter sp.
GGGCGTTCGCCCGCGCCGTTCATCAGGTCGCCGAAACCGGTGAGCAGAAGCACCGGTTGGCGCGGGCGCAGCGCTTTGATCGCCGCGGCGAACGCATCGCCGTTCATCTCCGGCATCGAGCGATCGGTCATCACGAGATCGAATTTTCCCCCGCGGAATTTCTCCAGGCCCTCGCGCCCGTTTACGGCGGTGGTCACGGTGTGGTGATCCTCGGAGAGATAGACTTCGAGCACCTCGCGCACGAGTTCCTCATCCTCGACCACGAGGATGCGCAGGGCCGGCGACGTGGAAATCTCGAGCGGCGGCGCGGGTGCAGTAGCTCCTTTTTCGAGCGGGAAGGAAACCGTCACCGTGGTGCCGGCCCCCGGCGCGCTGGCGATTTCGATCGTGCCCTGATGCCGCCGGACGACGCCATAAACGGCACCCAGCCCGAGCCCGGAACCGCGATTCGTTTTCGTCGAGAAAAACGGCTCGAGGCAGCGCGCACGCACGTCTTCGGTCATGCCCACGCCATCGTCCGTCACCGTGATGACGAGGCGCCCCGCGCGGACCGCGGTGCGGAGCGTGATCGTCCCGCGCTTGCGGATGGCGTCGGCGGCGTTTAAAATCAGGCTGACGAGAATCTCGCGGATCTCCGCTTCATTGGCCTGGATCAAGGGCGCTGCGGCCAGCTCCGTGCGGACTTCGATCTGCACGCCCTCGGCGAGCGCCTGGTCTTTCCACCGCGGCTGGGTGAGCGCCACGGCGTGCGGCACCACTTTATTGAGGGCGACCGGCGTGAGCACCTCGCCCGGTTCGCGGTAGCGGTAAAACTCCCGCAAACGGCTGACCACGCGGGCGCTGCTCTTCGCGGCGCTGTGGATCATCTCGAGGTAATTGTGCGCCTTCGGCACATCGGCCAGCGTCTCCGGCTTCATCAGCAGCAGCTCGCTGAAACCGAGGATCGGTGCGAGGGCGTTGTTGAAATCATGCGCGATGCCATTGGCCATGCGGCCCAGCGCCTGCATGCGCTCGCGCTGGATGATCTCCTCCTGAGCCGCTTGCAGCTCGGTCAGCGCGGCCGTGAGCTGGCGGTTGCTCGCCGCGGTCGCCTCCTCGGCTTTGCGCCGCTTGGAGACTTCGTGGTGGAGCAGCGCATTCGTCTGCGCGAGCGCCGCGGTCCGCTCGCGCACGCGGAGTTCGAGATCGTCGTGCGCCTGCTGGAGCGCGCGCTGCGAACGCTTGCGCTCGATGGCGTAGGCCATCGAGCGCATCAGGAGCTGGTTGTCCACCCGGCCTTTCACCAGATAATCCTGGGCGCCGAACTGCACGGTCTCGATGGCCAGCGCCACGTCGTTTGTCCCGCTCAGTACCACCAGCGCCGCGTCGGGCGCGGCCTCGAAAACGCGGAGAAATGTCTCCAGCCCGTCGCTGTCCGGCAGCGTCAGATCGAGCAGGATCAGTGGGCAACTCCCCGTTTTCAGCCAGGCCAGCGCCGCGGCCAGCGAGTCCGCCGTTTCCAGACGAAAGTGGCTCAGCTCCGGCGTGGCGAAGAGCTTGCGAAGGAAGTCCACGTGCTCCGTGTTGTCCTCGACCAGCAGAACGGGCGTGAACTCGCTAGCCATGACCGACCGCCGCCGACCGCACAACCGCGGTGGTAATTTCGAAATGAAGGATGAAGCAGACGCGATTCATGGTCAGGCGAACCCGATTGGCTCGCAGATGTAACAGCTCGCCGCCCGATTGCATACGCTAATATTTTTCCTCCCGAACCTGCCCGCCCGGCAAGCAGTCCGGCTGGGAGGAGTGCTGCCGCCCGCTACTGAAACTTGATCTTCACTTCCGGGGCGGTCTCCACCTTCACGCCGTCGATTCCTTTCATCAGGGCCTTGGTCTCCTGGAGAGTCTTGGGGTTTTCCTGCGCGAGTTTCTTAAACTTTTCCGGGTTCGCGAGCAGCTTGTTGAAGTCCAGTTCCATCAGCGTCACGCGCGCGCCGTCTTGGTATTCGGCGTTCGTCTCCTTGATCGCGCCCGCCACCTCGATCGCCATGCTGATCTTCATATCCTTGAACGCCTGCTGCATCATTTGCATGGCCATTTCCTCCATGCCGGCCCCGGCCTGTTCCTTCTTCTTGGCCGCCGCCTTGATGTCTGGAGTCGGCATCTTCACCGTGAGCTCGGCCGGGGAGCCCTTGGTAAACTTGAACGTCACCGGTTCCACCTTGGTGCCGGCTGGCCCCGCGGCCCCTTTCTTTCCGCCGGGCGTCGGCATCAGGTCGCTGGGATTCTGGTCGAGCTTGAGCTTGTTGATGTCGGTAAAAGCGTAGGTCGCGATAAAGCCGCTGCCGGTCTCGTTGTCGATTTTCTTGGCTCCAACAAAGGTCACGCCTTCGCCCCTTTTTTCGGCTGCCGCCTTGAGTCTTTCCTCGTCCATGAGGTCGAAGCCCTTCGCCGGCTTGTCGCCCTTTTTGCCCCCGCCGAGATCGCCAAAGCCCGAGGCCATCTGCTCGATCTGCGCCACCGTGGCCTTGCTCATCACAACTTTCTCTTCGAGTGTTCCACTGCCGTCGAGCTTCAGTTTGACGACGTTTTCGATCTGCAAACAGCCCGAGAGGCCGATGGCGAAAAGTGTGGCAATGACGACAATGTGGAAGATTTTCATCGGCGGACGATGACGGTTGGGGCGCTGCGAAACAAGCCCGTATTCCCTTGGAATCTTTTCCTTTCGAGGAAAGGGGAGAGGGGCTTGCGGGCGGTGATGCAGACTGGTAACAACTGCGCTTCTCATGGCCGACGAATCCCATCCCTTCATTCAGGAGTGTCCGACCTGCGCCGCGCAGGTCGACGTCTCGGGGGAGGAGCCGTGCGCGTCCATCCAGTGCCCGACCTGCAGCGGGGCCATGCGGGTGAAGCGGCAGTTCGATCACTTTGAACTCCTGGAACTGCTCGGTGCAGGCGGAATGGGGACGGTCTATCGCGCGCTGGACCGCAATCTTGGCCGGCACGTCGCGCTGAAGCTTCTCCAGGAGGAGCACAGCCAGAATCCGGAATTCAACGCGCAGTTTGCCCGCGAGGCGGCGATCACGGCGTCGATCAATCATCCGCACGTGGTCAAGGTCTTCAGCACGGGCGAGGATCACGGGCGGGTCTATATCGCCATGGAGTTGGTGGACAAAGGTTCGCTCGATGAGCGTTTGAATTTGGAAGAGCGGATGGCGGAGGAGGACGTGCTCACGACGGGCATCCAGATCGCCCAAGGGTTGAATGCGGCCTTGCAGGTCGGGTTGATTCACCGGGACATCAAGCCGGGCAATATCCTCTTTGGCGACCGGCGGACCGCGAAGATCGTGGACTTCGGTCTCGCGGTGCTGATGGAGCACGCGGGCACGGTGATGGGCGAGGTGTGGGGCACGCCGCCTTATGTCGCGCCGGAGAAGCTCGACAACCAACCCGAGGATGTGCGGAGCGACATCTATTCCCTCGGGGCGGCCCTCTACCACGCCCTCGCAGGGAAGCCTCCGTGCGATATCGAGACGAACCAGATGAGCGTCCTGCTGGAGGCCAAACGCAAGCTGCCTGGCCTGCGTTCGGCGGCCAAAGATGTCTCCGAGGCCGCGGCTTTTGCCGTCGATACCGCCCTGAAATTTGACCCGGCGGATCGGTTTCAGACCTACCCGGAAATGATCAAGGCGCTCGAATACGCGCGCAGCGAACTGTACGCCGCGAAAGAACGGCGCGCGCGGGGGCCGAAGATTCAGCCGAAATGGCTGGTTTACGCCGGTGCGGCGGTTGCGCTGGTGGTCGGGATGATCGTGTTTTTCTCGAACCGGGGCGGAAAATCGGGGCCGGCCGAGGCGGATGACGACCCCAAGAGCGGCAGTGGTGCGGATCGCAAATATCAGGCCGCGCGGATGCTCATCGCGGGGAGCGATGGCAGGAAGGCGGCGGCGGCCTTTCGCGCGCTGGAAGCGCTGCCCGATGTCCCGCAACCGCGCCTGAACTGGATCACGGTCCACGCCGGACTCGCCGAATTTCTCGCCGGGCGTCAGGAAGAGGGCCGTGCGGAATTTGCCAGAATCATGGAGCGTGGGGCGTTTTCGACCGACCCGACCGAGCAGCGGCTGGTGAACTTTTTTCTCGGGCTGGCCAAACTCGGGGCGCAGGAAACCCCCGTGCCTGCTGCCGCCGTCGAGGCCTTGCAGCCGGAAGGCGAGGAGGCCATCGCCCTGCTCGTCTCTGGAATCAAAAACTGGGCCTTGCAGGACTACGAGAGCGCCGCTGCGCTCCTGGCGAAATTCAACGCCACCTCCTTCCCGGCCAAAGCCGCGTGGGTGGGGGAGTATAAGCCGCTCGCCGCGCCCTTCGTCGCGGACTTCGCCGCCTATGCCGCAGCCATGAAGCAGGGGAAGGCGGCGGCCACGTTGGTGGACTATGAAAAATCCCTCGCCGACGTGGAAGCCGCGCGCGCGAAACTCACGCAACCGAGCGCGCTCGCCGCCCGGTTGGAGCCGCTCGCGGCGGATTTGCGGATGAAAATCGTCGCGGCCAAAAGCGGCGAAAGCGCCCGCTTGGCGGCGCTGGAAGCGGCGGACCAAAAGGCGCTCGCCGACCTGAAGCCGAAGCTCCTCGGGCTCTGCGGCCAGCTCCGCTTTGCCGATGCCATGAACATGGCCAAGGCCGCGCAGGCGCAAACCGAATCCGGCAAGCTGCTCCTCGCCTCGATGACCACGAAAGCCGAGTGGCTGGCGCGCTTCAAAGCGACGCTGATCAACGATCTCTCCACCGTCGGCTACGCCGAGCCGCTGGTGAAAAAGCCCAACCTGCTCATCCCCGGCGGGGCCCGCCGCGCCAGCGAAACTCAGGTCGAGGCCGTCTCACAGTTTGGTTCCGTGCCGGTGCTGTGGACGGAGATCACGCCCGATTGCATTTTCGCCATGGGCCAGTCCTTTCTCCGCCAGGTGCGCACCGCCGACAAACTCGCGGACCGCCAGTGGCTGCTCGGCGTTTACGCGCTCTTCATCGGCAAGGACGTGCAGGGGCGCGACCTGCTCGTCCTCGCGGCCCGGGCCAAGGACGACTACCGGTTGCAACTCGGTTACTTCATCGGCGTCGTCGAGTCGCTGCCGGCCTCGGCACCCTGATCGCCCGCCCGCTTGGGCCGCGTCAGGGCTTTCCGATCCACTTGCGAAAAGCGGCGTCGGCGACGGTGCGTTTGGCCATGAGTTCGTAGCCAGCGGTGAGCGGGTGGCTGGCGTCGGCGTAGAGATCGCTGGGCAAAATTTCGGGCGAGGCGTGCGGAACTTTTTCTTGCGCGAGCCACGCCGTCACGCCGTCGCGGTTGGCGAAGTAAAGCGCGCGGTTTTCCGGGGTCATGATGTGCTCATTGAACGGGCCCACGACGACGAATACATCGATGCTCCGCTCGCGGAGCAGGCGCACGAGGCGCTGAAAGGCGGCCCATTGCAGCGAGGCATCGAGGCGCACCCACTCAAAGCGCGTGGTCCCCACGCCGGTCGTGGACCAGGGCTTGTGCCGGGCGCTCGCGGGGCCGCGCGCGGGATCGTCGGCGGGGGCCGGCGGGACGGTCATCGTGATTTGCGAAAGCGGATTCCGGCGCGCGTTGGGAGATTGCGGCGGGTCGGCGGCATTGGCGGCGAGGGTCCAGTTCAGAATGCTTTTCTGCTCGAAATAGGCGTTCTGCAGATGGTTGGTCCACTGGAGAAAACCCACGCGGTTCTGGAGTGCGGCGACGAGCTTTTCGTTGGCGTCGGCGCGGTAGCACGGGATGCGCGGCGAGAACTGCGGGACGAGGCGCGCGTGGTTGAATTTCTCCTCCTTCGCCGTGCTCAAGTCGGACTCAGGGCTGGTCAGCCACAGCAGATTGCATTGCAGCAGCACCTTCTGCCCGCGCGGCAGTTTCGTGTAGTGGCGGACCAGGCCTTCGAGCGCGAGCGGGAAGAGTCCATTGACGCCGCCATTGCTGAACTGCGGGCTCGCGCCGGTTTCGCGCGTGAGGAAAACGGGCCACGCGCCGTCGGGTCGGACATACTCGCCCCACACCACGGAGTCTCCGAGGACGACCACATTGCCGGGGACGGCGGCTTTTTTCGTCCAGCGCGAATGGAGCCAGTAGTCGCTGCTCAACGCGTATGGGATGCGGTAGTCCGCCGCCGTGTCGAAGCGCTCGCATTTTTCCCAAATCGCCGGCACCACGAGGAGGGCGGCGAGGACGATCAGGATCGTTGCGGCCCACTGTCGCGCGGTCAGGCGCATTTCATTGGCACCAAACGGCGGCTCTTCCTCGGGCCCGCCGTGGCCGGTGGTGCGGGCGATGCCGGATGCGGATTCGTTAGCCATTTTAGAACTGGAAATAGATGAACGCCCCGCCGCCGGACGCGCCGAGGCAGAGGTAGAGAAGCATCGCCACGGCCAGGCTCACGCGGACGGAGCCGGTCTGGAGGAACGTGCGAAACCGCGACTCATAGACAAATGCGTAGCCCCACACGGCGGCGATGAGCGCGAGCATGAGGACGGGGATGTTGGACACGCCCCACCCGGCGGTCGCGATGCGGCGGATAATGAGCAAGGCATCGGGCAGGGACTCCGCGCGGAAGAAGATCCACGTAAAAGAAACGAAGGTGAATACGGCGGCCTGTTTCATGAGCCGGGGCACTCGCTCGCGGTAGAATCTGGAGTGCTCGAGCTCGCGCATGACGATCACGCCGACGCCGTGCAGGGCACCCCAGATGAGGAACGTCCACGCCGCACCGTGCCAGACGCCGGAGATGAGAAAGGTAATGAGCAGATTGCGGTAAGTCATCCACGACCCGAGGCGGTTGCCGCCGAGCGGGATATAGACGTAGTCGCGAAACCACGATGACAGACCGATGTGCCAGCGCGTCCAGAACTCGCCGAGGCTGGCGGCGAGGTAGGGGTTGTTGAAGTTGAGGATGAGGTTGAAACCCATGAGCTTGGCCACACCGCGTGCCATGTCAGTGTATCCGCTGAAGTCGAAAAAGATCTGCCAGCCAAAGGCCACCGTCCCGAGCACCAGGGCCGAGGCGCTGCTCGTTTCGGGCTGCTCATAGACGCGCTCGACGTAAAGGGAGAGGTAGTTCGCCAGCGCGAGTTTTTTGAAAAGACCCACGAGCAGCAGCGATGCGCCGTCGGTGAAATTCCGCAGGCGGACAGGCGGGAACTGGTTGAACTGCGGGAGCAGGTGCCGCGCACGCTCGATGGGTCCGGCCATGAGCTGCGGGAAGAAGCAGACAAAGGTGGCGAAGCGCAGGAGGCTGCGCTCGCGGTGGACGTTGCCGAAGTAGAAATCGATCGTGTAGCTCAGCGACTGGAAGGTAAAAAAAGAGATGCCGACCGGCAGGAGATACTCGAAGCCGAAGGGCATCAGCGTGGCGGGATCGGCCAGCGTCGCGGAGATCTTCCACTGCACGAAGAGCGCGTTCAGATTCTCCACCACGAAGCCCGCGTATTTGAAGAAGAGCAGCAGCGCGAGGTTGTTCACGAGACTCACGAGCAGCCAGATTTTCCGGCTGCCGAGGAGCGCGCCGAGCGCCATGAGCAGCATGAGGACTTCTGCGCCGAGCAGGGTGGGGCGGAGCGTCGCCGGTCCCCAGATCGCCCCGGCGAGGATGAGGACCGCTCCCACGAGAGCGCCGATGAATGCGGCCTTCAGCAGCCTGTCGCTCAACCCGCGCAGGGCGAAGCGCGCACCCTTTTCTCCCGCAGGTCCGGCCCGCGGGCAGTGGTCCATGAAGGCGACGAGCGCGTAGTCGAGCAGCGTGGAATAGACGACGAGGATGAGGTAATACGGATTCCACCAGCCGTAGAAAAAGTAAGACGCTGCGGTCAGCCACGGCAGCCAGAGGCGCGTCTTGCGCAGCGCGAAAAACACCGGCAGCACGACCAGGAGGAAGATCGCGAATGGCCAGGTGTGAAAAAGCATGGCGCTGGTGCTGCGGCGTGGCGGACGGCAGGCGTGCCGCGTTACTTCGCCTGGAGCGCGGCCAACTCCGCCTCAGTCACGCGCCGGACACAGCGGAAGCCGCTGTAATCGGTCTTGAAGCACGCGTCGCTGTCGCCGGTCTTTTCGCCCTGCCGCGCCGCCGAGCGGCACTGCGCTGCGCTCGCCTTCCAACTGCCCCCGCGAATCACCCGGCGCACCTCCGCGCCGGTATTTGGCGGGCCGGTCGGATCAGCAGCCGGACGGCCTTGGTAGTGGGTCGCGCTATACACGTCCTCGCACCACTCGGACACATTGCCGTAAAGGTCGTGGAGCCCCCAGCGGTTCGGCTTTTTCTGCCCCACCGGATGGGTCTTCTGCTCCCCGTTTTCGCTGAACCAGGCAAACTGGCGCAGCTTGTCCGCGCTGCCGAATTCGTAGTCGCCGTCGGTCCCGGCGCGGCAGGCGTATTCCCACTCCGCCTCGGTCGGCAGGCGATACCCGTTTGCCGTCATGTCGCAATCCCAGCCCGGCGTCTTCTCGTTGTAGCACGGCTTCAGCTTTTCCAGCAGCGAGCGCTCGTTGCAGTATTGCTTGGCGTCGCGCCAGCGCACCTGCTCGACCGGGTTCTTCGGGTGGTCATGCCAGCGCGAAGGATTGGGCATTTGCGCGGTGACATACTGCGCGCCGGTGACCTCATACTTATCCATGAGAAAAGCGCCCACGCTCACTTTGTGCTCTGGCGCTTCGTCGGAGTTGCCCTTGGCGCTGCCCATGGTGAAGCTCCCGCCGCGCAAATAGACCATTGCTGTCCCTGAGGCCGTGGTGATTTCCACCGGCGTGGAGCCCGCCGCCCCGGTGGCCTCCGCACCGGGTTTGCTCTCGCCGCAACCTGCGAGGAATACGGCGCCTGCGGCCAGGAGCACTGCGGAATTGAGCGGTGTGAATTTCATCAGCGGGAAGGGCGGGACGATTGGAAATGCGGTGCCAAAATGCAAAGACTATTCGTGCGCCGAATTGGGTGAAGGTCCGGCGCATTGCGGTGCCGACTGCCGAACTGCCGACGCGGACTTTGCTCTTTTTAAGCGGGGCGCAGGTCCGAAAAAAACCGCGCTCCGTTTCCGGAGCGCGGCTTTCTCTGGGTCGCGAGCGGCGCTCGCGAGATTGGTTCAGCTTTGGACTTTTAGCGGGATGCCGCTGGCCATCGCGTCATGCTCCGCCTGCGAGCAGGCGGCATTGAGCGGGACGCTGGTCGTCTTGTCGGTGTTCCCGACAAGGCCCTGCTGGAGCAGGTACTGCTCAAGTTCTTCGCCGCTGATGTCGGCGACCATGACCCCGTTCACCTCGACACAGGGACTGAGCGGCTGTCCGCTTTTCTGCTCCATCTCCCAGCGGAAAGCCGGGTTCTGGATGATGTCCTTCTCGGTGTAGGTGAGGTCGTATTTCTTGAGCACGGCGCGGACGCCATTGCTCCAGCCACATTGCGTTTTGACGTAGGCGGTGATTTCGGGTGCAGGCATGATGTTTTGGATGTGATTGGTGATGAGTGACTGGTGATTGGTAGTTCGGACAGAGCGCTTCTCAACTCCCATCACGAATCACCGATTACCATTCACTGCAACACCGCCGGGAGCGCGATCTGACGGCTCCCGACGGCTGGTAGTGAATTACTTCTTCCGGTCGCCGGGGCGGTATTCCTCGGCGGCGGCGGCAAAGGCGTGTTCGAGGCCGACCATGTCTTCGCCGGGTTTGACGGCGTCGAAGGCGGCGGCTTCCCGCTTGAGGTCTTCTTCGCTGTAGTTCGCGGCTTTGAGCGAGAGGCCGATGCGGCGCTCGGTCTTGTCCACCTTGATGACGCGGGCTTCGATCTCCTGGCCCACTTTGAGGTGGTCCTTGATCTTGTCCACGCGGTCTTCGCTGATCTGCGAAATGTGGACGAGGCCGTCGATGTCGCCGTCCATGGAGATGAACGCACCGAACGCGGTGATCTTCGAGACCTTGCCTTTGACGAGGTCGCCGATCTTGAACTTCGCCTCGATCTCCTTCCACGGATCGCCCTCGAGCTGTTTCATGCCGAGGCTGATGCGCTGGTTCTGCTTGTCGATGTCGATGACCACGGCTTCGAGTTCGTCGCCCTTTTTCACCATCTCGGACGGATGGTTGATCTTGCGCGTCCACGACATGTCGGAGACGTGGATCATGCCGTCGATGCCTTCTTCCAGCTCCACGAACGCACCGTAAGCGGTGAGGTTGCGGACGGTGCCCTTGACCTGGCGACCGATCTGGTAGCGGACTTCGATGGCGTCCCACGGGTTGGGTTCGAGCTGGCGGACGCCGAGGCTGATCTTCTGCTCTTCCTTGTTGATGCCCAATACGACCGCTTCGACTTCCTGGCCGACGGTGAGCACGTCGGACGGACGCGTGATGCGCTTGGTCCAGGAAAGCTCGGAGACATGAACGAGACCTTCCACGCCTTCCTCGATCTGCACGAACGCGCCGTATGGCACGAGGTTCGTGATCTTGCCTTTGACCTTGGTGCCGATGGGGAAGCGGTTTTCCGTCTCTTCCCAAGGATTCTTCTGGGTCTGCTTGAGGCCGAGCGACACGCGCTCTTTCTCGCGGTTGATGTCGAGCACCTGCACGTCGAGTTCCTGGCCCACCTTGACCATTTCGCTCGGGTGGCCGAGGCGGCCCCAGCTCATGTCGGTGATGTGGAGCAGGCCGTCCATGCCATCGAGGTCGATGAACGCGCCGAAGTCGGTGAGGTTCTTGACCACGCCCTTGACGGTGCTGCCGATCTTGATGGTGTCGAGAAAGCGCTGCCGCTTTTCGCTGCGCTCCTGCTCGATGAGTTCGCGGCGCGAAAGGACGACGTTTTTCCGGTCGTCGTTGATCTTGACGATCTTGAAATCGTAGGTGTTGCCGACGAACTGCTGGAGATCCTTGGGCGGAACAATGTCGATCTGCGAGCCGGGGAGAAACGCTTCGACGCCGATGTTGACGATGAGGCCGCCTTTGACGACCGACTTGACCTTGCCTTTGATGAGGCCGTCGCCGTGGAAGACCTTGACGATCTTCTCCCAGTTCTGGCGGTAGGCTGCTTTTTCCTTGGAAAGGATGACGGTACCCTCGTCGTTTTCGAGGCGGCAGAGGAGAACTTCGACTTCGTCGCCGACCTGGAGGTCGTCGGCGTCGTCGAACTCGCTCAGCGGGATGACGCCCTCGGATTTATAGCCGATATCGACGAGGACTTCGCGGTTGCGAATCTCCAGGATGCGGCCTTTGACGATGCTGCCCTCTTTGAAGTCGCGAAGAGATTTCGCGATCAGTTCCTGCATTTGAATCATTGTTGTAATCATTACGTTCCTCTGGTTTCCGATTGGTCTTTCGTCCCGGGCACCTCACATGAGCCGCCTATGGCGGGGGAAAGAGGGCGGGAGGCTAGACGAGGATTACCGGCTGGCAAGGAGAGATTTCCGGGAAATCGCGAAGGTGAGCAAATGTGGACCGATGCTTGCGAGCAAAGGTGAACACTTTTATGGCGAAGCGCCGTCATTGCGAACGGAGGTCACGTCGCAAAACCTCCCGGGATTCCGTTCCGCGTGAATGACGGTTGTTTTTTCGCCACGGACGTTTCCTCTGATTCCTGACCATTGTTCCACCATGCCGCGCGCCGACGAGTTCCAACTAATTGCCGACGGTCTCTTTGTCTGGCAGGCCTACGATCCGGCGGTGAAGGTTGATCTTTCGTGCTGCGCGCGGCGCACGGCGCGCGGGCTGGTTTTCATCGACCCGATCCCGCTGGCCGCCGCCGCGCTGGCGGAGCTGTGCGCGCGCGAGACTCCGGCGGCGATTGTCCTGACGAATGGCAATCACACGCGGGCCGCCGCAGATTATCGGCAGCGCTTTTCCATCCCGATTCTCGCCCACGCGGTCGCGGTCGCGGAGCTTGGTTTGGCGCCTGATCAGGAAATCGCCGACGGCGAAACGGTGCTCGACACCTTCACCGCGATCACGCTCTCCGGGGCCGCGCCCGGCGAGATCGCGCTGCACGCGGAGGGCGTCCTGCACATCGGCGACGCGCTGATCCATCTTCCGTCCACGGGCTTCACTCCACTGCCGGAAAAATACTGCGCCGACGCGCGCGAATTGCGTGGCGCGCTGGGAAAACTGTTGCGGTTTCCGTTTGAAGTTCTGACATTCGCCCACGGTTTGCCGCTCCTGACCCACGCCCGCCAGCGGCTCGCCGATCTCCTCGCATGAAAGCCCGCATTTTTCCGCTCCTGACCCTCATCGCCGTCGCCACCTCCGCGCTCCACGCGCAGGAAAAACCCGGCGCAAAACCAGCCGTGGGCGGTCCCCGGATGCAGGTCCCGCTCGCGGCCGCCGAGCCGGTGGCCCCCACAACCGGGCCGATCAGCGACCCCGCGCAAATCGTGGCGGCGTTCTTTTCGCTGCTCCAGAAAAGCTCCGTGGACGCTGCTTACGCGAGCCTCACGCGCGGGTCGCGCATCGCGGAGAAACCGGAGGAGCTGAAGCTGCTCAAGGCCAAGACCAACGAGGCGATCGAGGCCTTTGGCGCGATCATGAGTTTCGATGCGGTGGATTCCAAAGTGGTCGGCGCCCGCCTCGTGCGCAGCACCTACGTCTCGCACGGCCGCGTCTTCCCGCTGCGCTGGCGGTTTTATTTCTACAATCCCGCTGGCCACTGGCGGCTCATCGATCTGCGCGTGGACGACAAGCTGACCGGGATTTTCGACGAGCCCGAGGAGCGCAAGGAGCCGGACGGCAAACCGTGATCGCGCGGCTGCTGCGCTTCATCCGGTTCTCGCACACGATCTTCGCGCTACCGTTTGCGCTGGGTTCCATGCTGGTCGCGGCGCAGGGCTGGCCGGAGTGGAAAACGGTCGGGCTGATCGTGCTGGCGATGGTTTTCGCGCGTACGGCGGCGATGCTTTTCAACCGGCTGGCCGACTGGCAACTCGACCAGCGCAACCCGCGCACTGCCGAGCGTCACACGCTGGTTTCGCGCAGCGTCGCGATGGGGTTGCTCGTGGCGAGTTCGGCGGCGTTCATCGAGACCACGGTGTGGATCAATCCGCTCTGCTTCTGGCTGTCGCCGCTGGCGCTGGGCATCGTCTTTTTCTATTCGCTGACGAAACGCTTCACCTCATTCAGCCACCTCTTTCTCGGCCTCGCGCTGTCCGTTTCGCCCGTCGGCGCGTGGCTCGCGGTCCGCGGCCAGTTTGATTTTCCGCCGCTCGTGCTCGCGCTCGCGGTGCTGCTCTGGGTCGCGGGTTTCGACATCATTTACGCCACGCAGGATCACGAGTTCGACCGCGCCGTCGGGTTGCGTTCGCTGGTCGTGCGGCTCGGCGTGGCGCGGAGTCTCTGGTGGGCGCAGGCACTGCACTGGTTCATGCTCGCCGTCCTCGCGGCGTTTGGCTGGTCCACGCAGCTCGGCACGCCGTTTTACGCCAGCCTCGTGCTCATCGCGGGCGCGCTCGTGTACGAACACCGCAGCGCCGCGCAGCTCGATGTCGCCGCGATCAACCGCGCCTTCTTCGCCAGCAACGCCTTTGTCGGCCTGGTCTTCGTGCTCGGCATTTTTGTCGATCAGGTGTTGCTCCGGCGGGCATGAGCAAACCTTCGAGAATCCGCCGGGTGGTGCGTTGGTGCGCCTGGGTTTTGGTTTTCCTGCTGGTGGCTGGTGCGGGCGGACTGTGGTGGGCGCACCGGCATCTCGCGAAGCTCATCGTGGGGTCGTTCAACCGGACGTATCCGGGGCTGGAGATGACGGCCAAGGCGGCGGTGCTGAGCGGGTTCGATGAGCTGGCGCTGAAGTCGGTGCGGGTGCGCTTGCGGCGCGATGGCTCGGAGGTGCTGCGGGTGCCGGCGGCGACGATGCGCTTTTCGTGGCGCGGGCTGCGCGCGCATTTCATCCGCGAGATCGTGATCGAACGGCCGCGATTCAAAGTGACGGACGCGCTGCTGGCCGCGCTGCCGGCGGGCGGGAGCGCCAGCGGCAGCGGCGATGCGGTGCCGTGGCGGATCGGGCATCTGGCGGTGCAAGGCGGCACGGGGCAGGTAAATCTCGCGGCGCTGCCGGGGGCGCGCTTCGGTTTCGATGTGGAGCTGACGGACGGCGCCGGGACGAACCAATTCGCGGTGACCGGGCTGAACGTTCGCACGCGGCCTGATGGCGCGGAGGTGCTGGCGCTGCCCTCGGTCCGGGTGCGGGCTTCGCTCGACGATCTGCGTCAGCAAAGGATTCGCGAAGTGGTGGTGGAGGCACCGCGGGTGGCGGTGACCGACCGGCTGCTGGCGTCGCTGCCGGCGAAGAAGGACGAGGACCCGGCGGCTTCGGCGTGGACGGTGGACCGGCTGGCGATCCGCGCGGGGCAGGGGAGTGTGGATATGGCGGCACAGCCGCGGGTGGATTTTGATTTTTCGGCGGAGCTAGGCGCGCGGGCGGTGGATGGCACCACGCCGGTGAGCCTGGCGCTCGCGGCGCTGCGGGTCCGGTTGCGCGGCGATGAGGCGGTAGTGCTGGAGATTCCGGGCGTGCAGGTGCAGGCGACGCTGGAGGGACTGCGGGCGAGGAAGGTGCGCGGGATCACCATCGCGGAGCCAAAGCTGGCCGTCACCGACGCGCTGCTCGCGGCCTTTCCCGCAGCGGCGGAAACGCCCCCGGCGGACCAACCTGCGAGTGCGCCGTGGGCGGTGCAGCGCCTGACGCTCACAGGCGGACGCGCGAGCGTGGATCTGGCGGGCGCGCCGCTGGTCCAGGCGCGCTTTGCCGCCCAGCTCGGCGACGATCTGCTGCCGCCCCGCGAGCCGGGCGAATTGCAGGCCGGCGTGGATTTCACCGACATCGCCGTGCGCGTTCGCGGCACGGGGCTGGAGCCGTTTCTCCGCGTGCCGGCGGTGCGGACAAAGTTTCGCCTCCCCGAGGTGCAGCGCGATCGGCGCGTGGCGTCGGTGCAGGTGGAAGGATTCGACTTTCGCTTCAACAAAGCCTTCCGCGACCTCATCGCCGCCGCCGAGAAGCCCGCCCTGCCTGCGGGCGGGAAAGCCGCGCCGGCCAAGCCCGCGTCGCCCTTCCGCATCGGCGAGCTGCTCGTGACCGACGGCGGCATCCACCTCGATGACCTCGGGCTCGGGCTGCCGTCCATCGGCTGCCGGGTGAACACCGCGTTTCGCAATCTCGCGCTCGCGCCGGATGCGGGCGCGGGCGGCCAGGAGCTGCAAACCATCGAGCTTTCGCGCATCGCGCTGACCTCCCCGCTGGACCCCTTCGTGTCGGTGATGTCGCTCGAGACGATCTTCGTCCGCTTCACGCTCGCGGGCATCTGGCGGCGGGAAATCGAGGAGGTCGCGATCATCCGCCCGCGGATCGACATCGGGCCTGACCTTTTCTGGTATATCGCCCGCGTGCAGAAAACGGAAGCCGCGCCGGCGGCGGAAGCGCCACCCGTCGCGGACCCAGGGCCGGATTGGCAGCTCAAAAAATTCAGCGCCACTTCCGGGCAGCTCTTTCTCGCGCTGGAAGGTCACTCCGAAGTCGCGCTGCCCATGCCGTTCGAGTCGCACGCGGAGAATCTGAACTTTCGCAAACTCAGCGATCTGCGGCTCAAGCTGAGCATCGACATGCCGGCCCAGGACTACAATTACCCCGGCTACGAACTCGCGCTGCGCGGCGTGGCGGGACGCGTGGAATTTTCCCTGCCGCCGGCGCAGGGCGCGAACAACGTGGTGAATACCCTGCGGCTCCGCGAAGTCCGCTGGAAACAGTTTCGCGGGAGCGACTGCTACGTCGCCGTGACCTACGACGAGCGCGGCATTTACGGGAACCTCGGTGGCCAGGGCTACGGCGGCGTGGTCAATGGGGGATTCAACTTCCTGCTCGGCGCCGGCTCGCCGTGGAACGGCTGGATTTCCGGCACGCGCATCAATCTCCGCCCGATCACCGACGCGCTCGCGCCGGAGAAATTCTCGCTCAGCGGCCCGGCCAGCTTCCGCGTCAGCGCGCGCGCCCGCGGCCCGCAGATTGAGCAGGTGACTGGCGACTTCTCCGCCACGCGCGGCGGCCAGCTCCGCATCGGGAAAATCGACGATTTCATCAAGGAGCTGCCGGGCGACTGGTCTGGGTTGAAACGCGGGCTCTCGCGCATCGGCCTTGAGGCGCTCCGCGATTTCGCCTACGACACCGCCCATGGTGATTTCCGATTCCACGGGCGCGAGGGCGCGCTGCGACTCGATCTGCGCGGGCCTGCTGGCTCGCGCAAATTCGCGATCGACTTTCACGACGCCCCGGTGCGTCGCCCCGGAGGCCGCGTAGCCGCGCAGCGCCCATGACCTTTCGCCCCACCCTCGCCCTCGCCGCGCTTGCTTTGTCCGGCTGCACTTCCATCCCGATCGACGTCGGCACGAAAGACCCGGTGAAAGTGGACATCGCGATGAAAGTGGATGTCTATCAGCACGCCGATCCGAACGGGCCGAAGAAGACCGCGCCGCAGCCTGCGCCGACCGACGTGGCGAAGAGTCGGCGGAATCGCATGGGCGAGATTCAGGTTTTGAAAAACTCGCGGCTCGTGGGGGAGAGCCATGCGGGCGCGCTCGAAATCCGGACGCTCCCGCCGGGCGAATACGGCGACTACGTGAAGACGACGGTGGACGCGGAAAATAGCGACCGCGGCCGGCTGATCGAAAAGCTCGCCAAGGAAAAGAACATCCCCGTCTCGCTGGCCGAGCGGCAACAGGCCGAACTGTTTCAGAAAGGCGCGTTCGCGGGCGAGTGGATCGAGGTGGCGGACGGGGAGGGGAAGTTTGCGTGGAAGCAAAAGGAGTGAGCAGGGGAGGGCGACCGCGCAAAAAAATGGGGGGCTGGAGCGCGGCGCGGCCAGCGCCGTAATACTGTCTAAGTAAGCCGTGACGAAACAATACCCCCTCGCATGATTCGCAGTTTGCCGGCCCTCTCGACGCACTCATCCAGGCGCCTGCTGCGTGCCGGGCTGGCTGTTTTGGCGGCCGGCCTCGGCGGCGGGTCGGCGGTGGCGGCTCCGGACGAAGCGCGGCTGGCCTTTTTCGAGCAGCGGATTCGGCCGGTGCTGGTGGAGCATTGCTACGAATGTCACAGCGCGGGGAGCAAGAAACTCAAGGGCGGGCTGCGGCTCGATTCGCGGGCGGGAGTGGCGCGAGGTGGAGAGACCGGCGCGGCGATGGTGCCGGGCGACGCGGCGAAAAGTCGGCTCATCGAGGCGGTGGCCTATGGCAACCGCGACTTGCAGATGCCGCCGAAGAAGCGGCTGCCGGAGGCGGTGGTCGCGGACCTGAAGCAGTGGGTGAACGAGGGCGCGCACGATCCGCGCGACGGTGTCGAGGACAGCAAAGCGCCGGGCGCGATCGAGAGTGCCAGAACGCATTGGGCGTTTCAACCGATCCGCGAAATCTCACCACCGCCGGGCGCGCATCCCGTGGACGGCTTCATCACGGCGAAACTGGCGGAGCGCGGCCTGACGCTGGCTCCGGAGGCGGAACGGCGGACGCTGATCCGGCGGGCGGCCTACGATCTCACCGGCCTGCCGCCGACGCCGGAGGAGATCGGCGCATTCATCGGCGACCGCGCGCCGGATGCTTTTGAGAAAATGATCGACCGCTACCTGGCTTCGCCGCGCTACGGCGAGCGGGGGGCGCGCTGGTGGCTGGATGTGGCGCGCTACGCGGACACGAATGGGCAGGATGAAAACAAGGTCATGGCCAACGCGTGGCGGTATCGCGACTGGGTGATCCGCGCGTTCAACACGAACCGGCGTTTCGACGACTTCATCACGGAGCAACTGGCCGGCGATCTTCTGCCGGCCGAGGGTCTGAGCGAGCAGGCGATCTTCGACCGCTGGACGGCCACGGGCTTTCTCGTGCTCGGCCCGAAGATCCTCGCCGAGCAGGACAAACCGAAGCTCGTGATGGACCTGATCGACGAGCAAATCGACGTGGTGAGCCGTGCGTTTCTCGGGCTCACGGTGAGCTGCGCGCGCTGTCACGATCACAAGTTCGACCCGATCCCGGCGCGCGATTACTACGCGTTCGCGGGGATTTTTCGCAGCACGAAGACGATGGCGAATCTCCAGTTCGTCTCGAAATTTCACGAGCGCCAGATCGGCGGAAAAGCGCAGCGTGAGGTGCTTCGGGTCTACGAAAATGAACTCGCGGCGCGCGGCGCGGCCGTGGACGCCGAGATCGTGCGGGCGAATACGGCGTGGTTCACCGACCCGCAGGCCCCAGTGCCCGAGATTCCCGAGGTGAGCGGCGATCCCCGGGCGCCGGTCGGCGTGCTGCGGTTGCTGCGGTCGCGGCACACGCTCTACCCGGCGGGCACGCGCGCGGCGGTCCTGGCTCTGGAAAAGGCGCGCGACGAACTGAAGAGGAAGCGTCCGCCCGCGGACTTCGCCCTCGCGGTGGAGGAGGACAAGCCGGTGAATCTGCCGGTCCACATTCGCGGGAGCCATTTGAATTTGGAAAAGGAGGCGGTGCCGCGCGGGTTCATCCGGATCGCGAGCCGGGGCGAGGTCGTGCCGGTGCCCGCGGAGCGCAGCGGGCGTCTGGAACTCGCGCGCTGGCTGACCGGGCCGGAGCAACCCCTGACGGCGCGGGTCATCGTGAACCGCATCTGGCAGGCGCACTTCGGCGCGGGGCTGGTGCGGACGGCGGACAACTTCGGCGTGCGCGGGGAAGCTCCGTCGCATCCCGAGCTGCTCGACTGGCTGGCGCGCGAATTCATCCGCTCGGGCTGGGATGTGAAAGGGATGCACCGGCTGATTTTGACGAGCGCGGCCTGGCGGCAGGCGGGTGTCAGTGGGCAGTTTTCAGTTTTCAGTATTCAGTCGGCGGTGGCGGACCCGGAGAATCGGCTGCTCTGGCATTTTCCGCGGCAGCGGCTGGAGGCGGAGATGATCCGCGATGCACTGCTGGCGGTGTCCGGACGGCTGGACGGCACGGTGGGCGGCTCGCTGGTCGCGTGGAAGAATGATGAGTATGCGCCCGAGGACAAAGTGTCCGCGGCGTCGCTCCGCCGCTCGGTGTATCTGCCGGTCGTGCGGGGCCGCGTGTTCGATGTGTTCACGATTTTCGATGGCGCGAATCCGGGCGTCGGCACGGCGCAGCGGACGCCGACGGTGGTGACGCACCAGGCGCTCTTTTTTCTGAACAGCCCGCTGGTGAAAGACGCCGCTCGCGCCTTTGCCCAAAGCCTGCTGGTCGCTTCGTCCGCCGATGCGGCGGACCGGGTCCAGCGCGCTTACGAGCGCGCCTTTGGCCGGTTGCCGACGGAGACGGAGACGCAGCGGGCGGTGCGGTTCATCGCCGCGCTACCACGTCGGGAGGAAAAGGGCGCGGAGGTTTCAGCCTGGGCCGCGTGGTGCCAGATGCTGTTCGCCGCGAATGAATTTGTATACCTGGAGTAACGCGATGCCGCACGATCTGCCCACGCCCTTTTCCCGCCGTCAAATGCTGCGCCAGTGCTGCGCCGGATTCGGCAATCTCGCGCTGCTCGGGCTGCTGGCCTCGCTCGAACGCGCCGCCGCCGGCCCGGTCGCGCACCCGCTCGCGGCCCGGCCGCCGATGTTTCCGGCGCGCGCGAAGCGGGTGATCTTTCTCTTCATGCACGGGGGGCCGTCGCATGTGGACACCTTTGACTACAAGCCGGCGCTGATCCGCGACCACGGCAAGCCGCTGCCGTTCGAGAAGCCGCGCATCCAGTTTGCCAAGACCGCGAACCTGCGGAAATCGCCGTGGGAGTTTCGTCCGCGCGGGCAGTGCGGCGCGATGGTCAGCGACCTCTTCCCGCTCGTCGGCGCGCGCGCCGACGACCTGTGCATCATCAAGTCCGTCCACGGCACCAACGAGGCGCACGGCGGCGCGCTGCTGAAGCTGCACACCGGCTCCGACGCGCTCGTGCGCCCGAGCCTGGGCTCATGGGTTTCGTACGGACTGGGCAGCGAAAATCAGAACCTGCCCAGCTTCCTCACGATCAACCCCGCGCAGGGTCATGGCGGCGTGGGGAACTGGTCGAGCGCGTTCCTGCCGGCGGTGCATCAGGGCACGCCCATCGGTGGTGGAGTGCCGGTGGAAAAGGCGAGCATCAGCTACCTGCATGACCCGAATGAAGACGCCGCGCGGCAGCGGGCGCAGCTCGACTTGCTGGGCGCGATGAACCGCGAGCATCTCGCCGGAGCGGGCCGCGATCCGGCGCTGGAAGCGCGCATCGAATCGTTCGAGCTGGCGTTTCGCATGCAGACGGAAGCGCCCGAGGCGATGGACCTGTCCGGCGAGTCCGCGGCGACGAAAAAGCTCTACGGCCTCGACGATCCGCACACCGCCTCGTTTGCGCGGCAATGCCTGCTCGCCCGCCGCTTCAGCGAGCGCGGGGTGCGCTTCGTGCAGGTCACGCATCCCTACTGGGACCAGCACGAGCATTTGACGAAAGAACACACGCGCCTCGCCGCTGAGGTGGACCGCCCGATCGCCGGCCTGCTTGCGGATTTGCAAGGGCGCGGCCTGCTGGAAGAAACGCTCGTCATCTGGGGCGGCGAGTTTGGCCGCACGCCCACGCTGCAAGGCAAGGACGGGCGCGACCACAATCCGCACGCGTTCACGATGTGGCTGGCCGGCGGCGGGGTGAAGGCGGGCAGCAGCTACGGCGTGACGGATGACTACGGCTTTTACTGCGCCGACGAGAAGGTCCACATCCACGACCTCCACGCCACGATCCTCGCGCTGCTGGGCATCGACCACGAGGCGCTCACCTATCGGCACGCCGGCCGCGATTTCCGGCTGACGGATGTGAGCGGGCGCGTGGTGCGGGAGATTTTTGCGTGACGGAAATTCCGTTCCGCACGACGCGCGGTTTATTTTGCGACGACGCGGGTGTGCTTGCTACGCCGGGGGTGGTGGGCGGGGTGTGGAGGGTGGTGTGGTCTTCCGGCAGGTGCAGCCTCCTCGCTGAAGTGATCGGCATGGTGGCGAAAGGCGGGCCGGAAACGAGCGCAAAATCCGCCGCCCTTTTGTGACTTGAAACTGTAACGCCCGTGGTTACATATCGCGCACCATGAATCCGACCATCATTCCTCACGACACCCTGCTCGCCGCGCTGCACTGGCGCTACGCCACGAAGAAGTTCGATCCGGCGAAAAAAATCGCGGACGCCACCTGGGCCGCGCTGGAGCAGGCGCTCATCCTCACGCCGACGAGCTACGGCATGCAGCCGTTCAAATTCCTCGTGCTCACCGATGCGGCGCTGCGCGCGCAGCTCGTGCCGGTCTCGTGGGGACAGACGCAGCCGGTGGATTGCTCGCACTACGTGGTTTTGGCGGCGCGGGCGCAAAACACCGAGGCCGACGTGGCGCATTACATCGCGCGCATGGCGGAGGTGCGCGGGCTGCCGGCGGAGGCGCTCGCCGGTTTTAAGAAGGTACTGCTCGGCGACGTGGTCCACGGTCCGCGCGGGCAGATGGCATTGGAATGGGCGGCCCGGCAGTCCTACATCGCGCTCGGCAATTTCATGACGGCAGCGGCGCTGCTCGGCGTGGATACCTGCCCGATGGAGGGTTTCGATCCGGTGAAATACGACGAGATCCTCGGCCTGCCCGCGCAGGGTTTCCGCGCGGTGGTGGCGTGCGCGGCGGGCTATCGCGCGGAGGATGACAAATACGCCGCGCTGCCGAAAGTGCGCCTCCCGGCGGGTGAACTGATCGAGCGCCGCTGAACATCTTTTTTCCCAAACCATGAGCACCATCTCCGCAACCGACCTCACCCAACGTCCGCCCCGCAGCCCGCGCGTCCGCCTCGGCGGCTACGTGCTCCTGCCGCGTCTGCTGGACAAGGGCCGCGCGGCCATCGCCGGCACGCTCGGCGACTACCAATACAACTGCCCGCTGGATCAGCGGGTTCTCGGTTTCCTCGGACTCGATGCGGAGGCGCTGCGGGCCGAACTCGCCACGGACAAGGGCGACGGGGAGATGCTCATGTGGATCGCGGCAAATCAGAAACATTCCCGCGAGGCGTGGGAGATCGAGCAATGGAGCGACTTCCAAGACCGCCGCGGGCCGGATAGCGATGCGGAAACGCTCGGTCTTTTCACCAAGTATGTCAGCGCCCTCACGACCACGCGGGAGGACATCAAGTCCTGGGCCGATATGCTCGATCTGGATGACCATGTGAGCTTTGGCGGGAAGGCGTAGGCGCGCCGCGATCGCTTTTTGGAGCGAGGCTGAAACGCGTCCGACTCCACGGAGTCGGGCGCAGCGTGGGAGCGTGCTTGCGGCGCTGGGTGAGGTCGTCCAGAATTGCGCGTATGAATGGAACCGATGCTTTGGCTGACTCCGGGCACGGCAATGTGCGGGGAGGCGCTGAAGAGCGTGTTCCAGATTGGGCCGGAGACGTGCGTGCGAGCGCCAGGCAGTGCGGTAACCCTGAAGCCTGATGCTGCCGAATCCGTCTATGTCTGCTGACTTCCCGGCCTTTCGCTATTGGTGGCTGTTGGTCGCGCTCAGTAGCCCATTCGCACCGCCGAGCCGCGCGGGGGAGATCGACTTCAATCGCGACGTGCGACCCATCCTCGCGGACAAATGCTACGCGTGTCACGGGCCGGATGCGAAGTCGCTGGAGGGGAAGCTGCGCATCGATCTGCGGAGCAGCGCGACGGGGCCAGCGGAGAGCGGAGCCGTGGCGATCGTGCCGGGGCATCCGGAAAAGAGCGCGCTGGTGGAGCGGATCGAGTCCGCGGACAAGGACGAGCAGATGCCGCCGCCGAAGTCGCACAAGACGCTCGCGGCGGCGGAGAAGGCGGTCTTGAAGCGCTGGATCGCGGAGGGTGCGGAATACAAGGAGCACTGGTCTTTCGTCGCGGTGCCGCGGGTCGCGCCGCCGGGGGCAGGGGAGTCGAATGGGATCGACGGGTTCGTGTCCGCGGCGCTGGGCGCGCGGCAGATGACGCCCTCGCCGGAGGCGGATCGCGCGACGCTCATCCGCCGGGTGTCGCTGGATCTGCGCGGACTGCCGCCGACGCTCGCGGAGATCGACGCTTTCACCCGTGACCCGGGCGAGCGGGCCTACGAGCAGATGGTGGATCGCGTGCTGGCGAGTCCGCGTTTCGGCGAGCGCATGGCGATGATCTGGCTGGACCTCGCGCGCTACGGCGACACGAACGGCTACCACAATGATTCCGACCGTCCGGTGTGGCTGTGGCGCGACTGGGTGGTGGACGCCTACAACCGCAACATGCCGTTCGATCAGTTCACGCTCTGGCAGCTCGCCGGCGATCTGCTGCCGGACGCGAGCGTGGAGCAAAAGATCGCGTCGGGCTTTAATCGCAACGTGCGGTTCAACGAGGAGGGCGGCGCGGACCCGGCGGAGTTTCTCGCGGAGTATGCGGCGGATCGCGCGATCACGATGGGCCGCGTGTGGCTCGGCATGACACTCAACTGCGCGCAATGCCACACCCACAAATACGATCCGATCACGCACCGGGAATTCTACCAACTCACGGCGTTCTTCAATTCGCTGGAGGAAGTCGGCGCGGGTGACGTGACCGGCTTTCACAACAAGCCCGTGCCGCCGGTGATGCGCGTGCCGCCGCCCGAACTGCGCGCGAAGATCGCCGCGGCGCAGGCGAGGCTCGGCGCGTTGGAGGGGCAGTTGGAAAAGGGAGCTGTCACCTCCGCAATCGCCGGCCCCGGCAAGGACGGCGAGCCGCTCGCGCTCGCGCGGCAAAAGCAGGAGATCAAGACCGCGCGTGAGGCGGTGACGGCGTTGGAAAACGAAAAGGATGTGCCGCTGCAAATGGTCAGCGTGGAGCTGCCGCAGCCGAAACCGGCGTTCGTGCTGATGCGTGGGGATTTTCAAACGCCGGGCGAAGCGGTGCAGCGCGACGTGCCGAAGTTTCTGCCGCCATTCCCCGCCGCCCAGCCGCGCAACCGGCTCGGCCTCGCGCGCTGGCTCATGCAGGGGGATCAGCCGCTCGTCGCACGCGTGCAGGTGAACCGTTTCTGGCAGATGCTTTTCGGCGAAGGGCTGGTGCGTTCGATGGGCGACTTCGGGATGCAGGGGACGTTTCCCACGCACCCCGAACTGCTCGACTGGCTGGCCGCGCAGTTCATGGATTCCGACTGGGACGTGAAGCGCACGCTGAAGCTCATCGTGATGAGCCGCACCTATCGCCAGGCCTCGAACGACACCCGCCGCTACGCCGGGCGCGATCCGCAGAACAAGCTGCTCTGGCGGGCGCCGCGCGTGCGCCTGCAGGCCGAGTCGGTGCGGGACAATGCGCTCGCGGTGGCGGGTCTGCTCTCGGAGAAAAGGGGCGGGCCGCCGGTGTTTCCGTATCAGCCCGAAAAGTTTTACAAGGGCAAGAACGACGGTTGGAAATGGAAGGTCAGCACCGGGGAGGATCTTTACCGCCGCGGCCTCTACACGTTCTGGCGGCGCACCACGCCGTATCCGTCCTTCGTGATTTTCGACGCGCCGGATCGCGCGGAATGTACCGCCGACCGCCCGCGCACGAACACGCCGCTTCAGGCGCTCGTGACGCTGAACGATCCGCAGTTCATCGAGGCCGCTCGGGTGCTTGCGCAGCGGTTGCTCACGGAAGCGCCGGCGGACACCGACGCCCGCATCGCACTCGCTTACCGCTTGGCGCTGGCGCGTCCGCCCTCTCTGCGCGAGCAGCAGGTCATGCGCGAATTTGTTGCCGCGCAACTCACGCGCTACCGCGCCGAGGAAGGTTACGCCCGGGAACTCATCGCCGCCGGCAAGGCTCCGCGACCCGACGGGCTGGATGCCGCCGAGCACGCCGCGTGGACCGTCGCGGCGAATGTCATCCTCAATCTCGACGAGACGATCACGAGAAACTGACGCCGATGCCGTTTCCCACGCCAACGAATCCGCTTCGGGCTCTTCCCTTGCTGTTCGCGGCGTTCGTTTCATCCGCGCACGCGGAGACTGGCGCGGCGGGGCTGGAGTTTTTTGAAAACCGGATTCGTCCGGTGTTGGTGGAGCATTGCCACGAGTGTCACAGCGCCTCGGCGAAGAAGGTGAAGGGGGATCTGCGGCTGGATACGCGGGAGGGGTTCCTCAAGGGCGGAACGGATGGGGTGATTGTGGTGCCGGGTGAGCCGGAAAAGAGCCGGCTCATTCACGCGGTGCGCTATGAGGACGAGGACACGCGGATGCCGCCGGGCAAGGATGGCGGCAAGAAGCTGCCCGCGCATGTGATCGCGGATCTCACGGCGTGGGTGAAGATGGGTGCGCCGTTTCCCGCGACGCCGGCAGAGGTGCTGGCGAAGACCAACGTGCGGCCGTGGGCGTTTGATCCGGTGAGGAATCCGGCGGCGCCCGCGGTGAAGGACGCGGCGTGGCCGACGAACTCGGTGGATGCGTTCCTCCTCGCCAAGCTGGAAGCCCAGGGCGCGGGGCCTGCGCCGCCCGCCGACCCGCGCACGCTCATCCGCCGCGCGACCTACGACCTCACGGGCCTGCCCCCGACGCCCGACGAGGTGGACGCTTTCGTCAACCCATCCCATCCCTCCCATTTGTCCTACGGAGCGCTCGTGGACAAGCTCCTCGCCAGTCCCCGCTACGGCGAGCGCTGGGGCCGCCACTGGCTCGATGTCGTGCGCTACGCCGACACCGCAGGCGACACTGCGGACTATCCCGTGGGCCTCGCGTGGCGTTACCGCAACTACGTCATCGACGCCTTCAACGCCGACAAACCCTATGACCAATTTTTGCGCGAGCAGATCGCGGGCGACATCCTCGCGGAGCAGGGGCCGCGCAAGCGTTACGCGGAGCGCGTGACGGCGACCGGCTTCCTCGCGATCTCGCGGCGCTTCGGGTTCGATTCCGAGAAGTATCAGCACCTCATGATTCAGGACACCATCGACACGCTCGGGCAGGCGGTGCTGGGCCTGAGCCTCGGCTGCGCGCGCTGTCACGACCACAAGTTCGACCCCGTCCCGATGCGCGACTACTACGCGCTCTACGGCATCTTCGACAGCACTCGCTTTGCGTTTCCCGGCTCCGAGCAGAAGAACAAATCCCGCGCGATGGTGCCGCTCGCGCCGCCGGCGGAGGCGCAACCGCAGTGGCGCGAGTTTGAAAAGCTCCTCGCCACGAAACTGGCGAAGCAAAAGCAGTCGGCCCCGCCCGCCGTGCTGCGCTCGCTCCACGATCCCGACGGCGATTTCGAGATCCAGAAGGACGCCGCGGGCGGCAGCTACGGCGTGCTCGTGGCGCCGTGGATGTGGGAGGGAAAAATGAGCGCGACGACCTCGGCGCAAAGTCCGTTCAAGAACCTTTACCCGTTCGGAAGTTTCGGCGCGAGCATCGCGGGCGGGGACGTGGACTACCGGCTCGGGCAGTCGCTCGCGCCGCGCCGCACTGCGGAGAAAAGCCGCACGCTGCATGTGAACCTCGATTTCCGTCCGGCGGCACCTGGCGCGAAAGGGCTGCATCGCTTCTGGCTCGGCGCGCAGGGTGCGCCCGCTGTCGAAGTCTTCATCTCCGCGGAGGCTGTGCTCGTCCGGGCGGCGGATGGGATGGAAAGCGTCGCCGCGCTCAAGCCGAACTCCTGGCACAATCTGCAGCTCACGCTCGACCTCGCGAGCCGCACCTTTGTCGGGAAACTGGGCCGGCCCGAATGTACCGCGGAATTTTCCAGCAAGCCTTTCGCCGCGGGCTGGGCCGGCGCGATTGATTATGTGGGATTCGACTCCACGGCGCGGGCCGGTGCGACGCTGCCGGGGCTGGAGATCGACAACTTCGGCGTGCAGCCCGAACCCCTCGCGCCGATGTCGAGGGAAGCGGCGGCCGTGAATGACGACGCGCCGGGGATTGACCGCACCGTCGCGTCGCTGGTCGAGGACGGGCCGGGCGAAATGGCCTACGCGGTCGTCGAGGGCACGCCGCACGATGCGCGGATGCAGATGCGCGGCGAACCCGACCGGCCTGGTGCGGAAACGTCGCGCGGTTTCATCGCGTCGCTCGGCGGCGGTCCGCTCCCACCGGGCACACCGGGCAGCGGACGGCTGGAACTCGCGCGCTGGCTGACCCGTCCGGACAACCCGCTGACCGCGCGCGTGATGGTCAACCGCATTTGGCAATACCACTTTGGCCACGGTCTCGTGACGACGCCGAACGACTTTGGCACACGCGGGCAGACCGCGACACACCCCGAATTGCTCGACCACCTCGCGACGAAGTTCATCGAGAGCGGCTGGTCGGTGAAGGCGCTGCACCGGCTGATCATGCTGAGCGCGGCGTATCGGCAGGGGGGGCAGTATTCAGTATCCAGTATTCAGTATTCAGTCGGAGCGGGCAGTGGCACGAACGGCCCACTGAATACTGACTTACTGAACACTGAATACTCCTCCTTTCCCCGCCGTCGCCTGAGCGCGGAGGAACTGCGCGATTCCATCCTCGCGATCAGCGGCGAACTCGACCTCACGCCGGGGCGCGGGCATCCGTTTCCCTCGTCGCTGAAGTCCGCGTTCACGCAGCATGCGCCGTTCAGCGCGGTGTATGAGCACAACCAGCGCAGCGTGTATCTCATGACCCAGCGGAACAAACGCCACCCGTTCCTCGCGCTCTTCGATGGCCCCGATCCCAACGCGAGCACCGCCGACCGCCGCATCACCACCGTGCCGACGCAGGCGCTTTATTTTCTGAACGCACCGTTCGTCCACGAAAAGGCGCGCAGTTGCGCGGAGCAGATCATTGCTGCGCAGCCGGACGAAACGCAGCAGATCCGTCTCGCGTGGCGTCTCACCACCGGGCGCGCGCCGAGTGACATCGAACTGTCCGAAGCCGCCACATT
>CAYQBV010000020.1:0-27076 GCA_964415705.1 uncultured Chthoniobacter sp.
GGGCGGCGGGGAGAGAGGGGGTCTGGTCGCACTTCTCGCCACCGTCTCCCCAGAGTTCCTCTCATAACTCAAACAGTAAAACTTATCCAACAGATCGCTCCTCTGGTTGATGGGAAGGGTGGAGGAAAACCCGAAAGCGCCCGCGGCGGCGGAAAAGACCCATCTCAACTCGAATTTGCCCTTGCCAAAGCCCGCGACCTCTTTTAAAAATTTTTTCTATTTATGAAAAACTTCACCCTATCCATTCTTGCCTCTCTCAGCCTCTTCTCCACCACTTTTGCGGCTAACCCAAATACGACCCCAACCAACCCAGATCAATCATTGGCAAAGCTCTTGAAAGGAAATGCTCGTTATGTCAGCGGACAAGCCACCAAACCACGCCAAAGTGAATCGCGCCGCCTCGAACTCGCATCCGACCAAAAACCATTCGCCGTCGTCGTCACTTGCGCAGACTCCCGAACTGCCCCGGAAATCATTTTCGATCAAGGAATCGGCGATGTTTTCGTCACCCGGCTTGCCGGTGGAGTGGTCGATGACGCCGCTCTCGGGAGCATCGAATACGCCGTCCATGTTCTGGGATCAAAAATCATTCTGGTCACCGGTCATGAAGAATGTGGGGCTGTCAAAGCCGCCATGCAGGGCGGTTCGTTTCCTGGCCATTTTTCCGCCTTCATCAAACTGATCAACCCAGGAATCGCCTCCGTCAAAAACTCCAAAAATCCCACAACCTCAGCCGCCGTCGATGCCAACGCCTGCTACATCGCTTCCAATTTACCAAAACGGAGCGCCATTCTCGCCAGCCACATCAAAGAGGGATCGTTGAAAATTCTCCCCGCCCACTACAACTTCGTCACCGGACGCGTCACGATCTTGAAATAAACCGGTCTTTCGGCCTCGGCACGCCGCGGCTGGTCGCGCGCCGCCGGAGCGCGTAAGAACTATCAGTCTGTCACTCGGTCTTGGCTCTTCCCGGCGCGGGAACGTCCCGCCTCCAGCGCGGCATGGAGCGGACATGAAACTGACTGTGGTATTTATTCCCGCCGCCGAGGGCGGATTCACCGCGCTGGTCGAGGAAATTCCCGGCCCGATTTCCGGGGGCGAGACGATCGAGGAGGCGCGCGAGAATCTGGCGGATGCGCTGAGGGTGGTGCTGGAGTGCAACCGGGAGTTGGCCCGCAAGGATGAGCCGGGTGGAAGCCGCCGGGAGACGATGGAACTCGCGACGCTGTGAAGCTTCGCGAAGCTTGAGCGGCATTTGCGCGGTCACGGTTGCGCGCTTTTCCGCGAAGGTGGAAAACACTCCATCTGGTGGAACCCGGCAAAGCGGAAAACGTCGAGCGTGCCGAGGCACCGTGAGTTGAAGGAGTTCACCGCCCGCGCCATCTGCCGCCAGCTCGAAGTGCCGGAGCCGTAAGAGAGAACGAGGGACGGAGTTCGGTGCTCGCCCCGGCGGAAATCAGGGGCCGACGAAACTCCCCTGTCTGGCGTCCGTCTCGTCGGTTCAATTCGAGATCGTCTCGTTCAGATTCAGCAGCACATTGGCCACCGCCGTCCAGGCGGCGAGTTGGGTGTCGTCGAGGCCGGGGGCTTTGGGGAGGTCGCCGACGCTGGCGAGTTTCTTGGCGGCTTCTTTGTCCTGACTGTAGGTGGCGAGCTGGCGCTGGAGGGTGCGGTCGAGGATGGCGCGCTCGCTTTCCCTGAGCGGACGGACGAGGGACAGCGCGCAGGTTTTCGGCTCGGAGTTGCGCCGCATTATTTGCCCGGCTTGAGCAGTTTCACCATCGCCTGCCCCATGGCTTCGCCGATGTTCATGTAAGTCTCGGCGTTGCCGTTGTAGTGGCCGTTCGATGAGCCGCCGAGGGAAAGTGGGTGGCTGTAAACCGTGGCGACGTTACCTTTGAACTGCTTGTGTTTTCCCGTCTCGCCATCGACCGCCATTTGCGCGTCGAAGATCATCCCATCGTTGCTGGCATCGCCCTTTTCCGTCTGGCCGAGCGTGGCGCAAACGAACTTGGCGTGCGGTGCATCGAAGTCCTTCCGCAATTGCTCGATAAAGTGAACGAGGTTCTTCTCGTAGTTGCTCGCGAGCCCGGCGTCGTAGCGGTCCTTGTCGCCCTGCCAGAAAAAGAAGCCCGCGACCTCGTATTTCGTGGCGTCCGGGTAGTATTTGTTCAGTTCCGCGAGCACGGTCTTCGCGTTGGCGATGTCGCCGTCGTATTGCATGCCGGCATACCAGGTGATCGGCTTCGGCTCCGTGCCCTTCTCCCATTTCATCGGCGACTGTTTGTAGCCGGCGTAAACAAAGGTCTTCGTCGTGCCCGTCTTCTTGTCCTTTTCCTCAAACTCATAGCCCTTGCTTCCCGGCGGCAGCAGGTCCCAGCCGAGGCTGCGGTTCCCGATGCAGCTTTTGAGGATCATCAACGGTGCGTCTACGGCCTGCCCGACGTAGTGCCCGATGCCGAATTCCGGCCCGATGGAATTCCCTTTGATGGTCATCCATTCGTTGTTGAACTGCTTCATTGCCCCCGTGCCGCTGCCCATCACGCGCACATTCCGCACGTCCTTCCGCTCAGTCCAATTACCCGCGTCGTCCACGAGATAGGGGTATTTCTTCTTGGTCTTTACCGCGTGCTCGAGCGAGCCGTCTTTGTCCGCCGGCCCGATCTTGCCCGCACCCACCATGTTCGACTGCCCGAGCAGGATAAAGACCTGCACCGGCTTCGCCATGTCAGCGAGTTTGCCGTCGGGCTTGGGCAACTCCGGTTCCGCCGCCGTGAGTGTGGCAAACGGTGCGAGCGCGAGCGCTGCGATTGCCATGGAAGTGAGAGCGAATGCTCCGCGTGTGATGTGAGTTTGTTTCATGGTGGTCGATTTGATTGGTGTGGTGATAGGGATCGGGGTTGGCGTTGCTTAGCCGGCGTCAGCTCGATCGCGGTGCCCAGGCGCTCCCGCGCGCCGCCGAAACGGAGTTTCGCCCCACGCGTCCGTTTCCAAAGCGCTGCGCTAACTTTGGGGACGAGGGGCAAACTCAGTGTCTCGCCGGCTAGTAATCGAATCGATCGTTCGACTTGGGGGGCGACTCTCCAGTTATCATCTGCGGAGGCTCAACGATAGCGAGTGCAGAGAAAAGGAATACGATACCTGCGATTCCACAAGTGGTCGCCATTACGAGACCTAACATCATGTTTTTCGGAACATTCGGGGACGACGGATAAAAGTTGGGGTTGGCCCTACGCAAAACCCGAATTGCATGGACAGGAGCGGTCTGGTTTGGATCAGGCGGACCTCGCAAATAGTCACCAACTAAAAACTGAATGGCATTTGCGATGTTGGCTGCATCCAAAGCGTTCCCCGCCTCCGCCGCGATGATCAAATATCGGCCTGGCGCATCAGCGTCTTCGAGACGAACCTTACCGGTCCAAGCGACATTTTTCATCATCTCGGAAAATGTTTCGGGAAGCTTTTCTTTTGCATTTTCAAAAGCGACCTTGATCC
The DNA here is from genome assembly GCA_964415705.1 of uncultured Chthoniobacter sp. Taxonomy (GTDB): domain Bacteria; phylum Verrucomicrobiota; class Verrucomicrobiia; order Chthoniobacterales; family Chthoniobacteraceae; genus Chthoniobacter. Next base: position 3,496 of record CAYQBV010000020.1, read on the forward strand.
GAGATGCGTCAGATGTGGGACGAAGAAGTTGAAATTCTGCGACTGAAGTATACCGACGTGGCTGAAAGTAGGTAACTAGCGCCGCGCCAAAGTAGCAAACTGGTGTTCCTATCAGGAAAAGGATGCTCAACGTCATGCGAAGCTGTTTTGGGCTGCGTTTCATTCGGTGAGTGGGTTCACGTTAGTTCGAGATCGTTTCGTTGAGGTTCAGCAGCACATTCGCCACCGCCGTCCACGCCGCGAGCTGGGTGTCGTCGAGGCCGGGGGCTTTGGGGAGGTCGCCGACGCTGGCGAGTTTTTTGGCGGCTTCCTTGTCCTGACTGTAAGTGGCGAGCTGGCGCTGGAGGGTGCGGTCGAGGACGGCGCGCTCGTTTTCCGAAGGCGGACGGGAGAGGGCGGTGCGCCAGGCGAAGGCGAGGCGGGAGGCGTCGTCGGCGCCGCCCTGCTGGAGGATGCGCTGGGCGAAGGCGCGGGCGGCTTCGACGAAGACGGGGTCGTTCATGAGGACGAGGGATTGCAGGGGCGTGCTGGTTTTCGCCCGCTGGGCGACGCAGAACTCGCGGGTCGGCGCGTCGAGGGTGACGAAGGACGGATAGACCGTGGAGCGCCGCCAATAGACGTAGAGGCCGCGGCGGTAGAGGTCGGTGCCTTTGGATTTGTCGTAGTTGTAGCCGCTCATTTCGTTGATCTCCCAGGTGCCGGCGGGCTGGGCGGGCTTGATGCTTTTGCCGCCGAGGGCGGGGTTGAGGATGCCGGCGATGGCGAGGGCGTTGTCGCGGATCATCTCGGCGTCGAGGCGCTGGCGGGGGCCGCGGGCGAGGAGGCGGTTTTCGCTGTCGCGGGCGAGGAGGGCGGGCGCGGCTTTGGCGCTCTGGCGGTAGGTGGCGCTGAGGACGATCTGGCGGAGGGCGCGCTTGGTGTCCCAGTCGCGCATGAAGTCGGCGGCGAGCCAGTCGAGCAGCTCGGGGTGGCTGGGCCATTCGCCCTGGGAGCCGAAGTCATTGGCGGTTTTGACGATGCCGGTGCCGAAGATCATGGCCCACCAGCGGTTCACGGCGACGCGCGCGGTGAGGGGCTGCTGCGGGGAGACGAGCCACTGGGCAAAGTCGAGGCGGTTGAGCGGCTTGCTGTCGGCGCGGGCGGGGATCTGGGGGAGAAAGGCGGGGACGGCGGCGGTGACTTTGTCGCCGTTCTGGTCGTAGGCGCCGAGGACTTTCATGAAGGTGTCGCGCGGCTTGTCCATCTCGGCCATGACCATGGTGTTGGGCATGGCTTTCTCGATGTTGCCCTTGGATTTTTTCAAGTCGTCGAGGCGCTTGGCGAAGACGCCGGGGTTGGCACCGAGCTTTTGGAAAAGGGCTTTCTGGAGCTGGTCCTTGTGCTCGGCTTTGCGCTTCTCGGGCGGGAGGGCGGCGAGGGCGGTGAGGTTCAAGCCGGTGACCTCCTCGGGCGGGAGGGCGCGACCGTAGATGCGGAGATCCTCGATGACGCCGTTGAACGGCGAGGCGTCGGCGCTGCGGCGGCCGATGCGGAACGGGGCGGGGGACTTGATCGAGCCGGCGAGTTTGTCGGTGCGGACGATGAGCTTCACCGGCTCGCCGTTGACGATGAGCTTCACGCCCGCGGCTTTGCCGGAGCCGTCGTAGGTGAAGGCGACGTGCGAGAGCACCTTGGCGGCGACGGCTTTCTCGGCCTCGACGTGGATGATTTCGCCGGGCCATTTCTGGACGAGGTAAAAGCTGGGCTTTTGCCCCTTGAACTCGATCTCCCAGCCGGGCGCGGCGTCGCCCGCGTCGCGTTTGGCGAAAGCCGTGCCGCCCGTGGCCTCGGGGCGCACCCACGCGGCGACGCTGAAGGGCTGGTCTTTCTCAAAGCCGAACTTATCGCCGTATTCGAGCCAGCCCTGGGCCTTGGTCTCGTAGCCTTTCGCGAACGTGCCATCCACGAACACGCCCTCGCCCTGCGCGGTGGCGGCGACAACCTGGCGGGTGTCACTCGTGCCGTGGCCGTTTTCATCGAGGGCGAAGCGCACGACCGGGCCTTTCGGCTCCGCGGCTTGGGCGGTTTCCTTTTCCCACGCGAGCTGCTTCTCGGGGAGCGTGCGGTTGAATTCCTCCGCGGCCTTTTGCGCCCCGGCGATCTCGCCGTCGAGCCGCTGGAGTTCCTTCTCCTGCTCGGGCAGCGCCACCTTCAGGAACGGCTTCGGGTTGCGGTCGCGCACGCCGTCCTTGCCGGTCTCGGGGACGTTGTTGAAAAAGGCGTACACTTGATAGAAATCGCGCTGGGTGATCGGGTCGTATTTGTGATCGTGGCACTGCGCGCAGGCCACGGTCATGCCGAGCCAGGTGACGCCAGTCGTGGCCACGCGATCGACGACGTAGAGATTGAGATACTCGGACTCGATGATGCCGCCTTCGTCGCTGGTCATCACGTTGCGGTGAAAGCCGCTCGCGACCTGCTGCTGGATGGTGGCCTTGGGCAGAAGATCGCCGGCGATCTGCTCGATGGTGAACTGGCTGAACGGCATGTTCGTGTTGAAGGCGTTCACGACCCATTCGCGCCAGAGCCACATGTCGCGCAGCGAGTCGTTGTGGTAGCCGCTGGTGTCGCCGTAACGGGCGAGGTCGAGCCACGGCACGGCCAGGCGCTCGCCGAAATGCGGGCTCTTGAACAGCCGGTCCACGACTTTCTCGAAAGCTGCCGGCGCGCTGTCTTTCACAAACTCATCCACCTCCGCGATGGACGGCGGCAGCCCGGTGAGATCGAGCGACACGCGGCGGATCAGCCGCGCCTTTTCCTCCTCGGGCGCTGGCGAGAGTCCCTCCTGCTTCAGCCGCGCCTGCACGAAGGCGTCGATGGGATTTGTCGCGCCGGCGACCGCCGGAACGGGCGGTTGTTTCACCGGCTCGAACGCCCAGTGCCCCGTCCACGTCGCGCCTTCCTTCACCCAGCGCTTGAGCAACTCGACCTGCGCGGGCTTGAGCGGCTTGTGCTCCTTCGGCGGTGGCATCACGTCGTCTTTGTCGGTCGTGGTGATGCGGCGGATCAGCTCGCTCTTTTCCAGCGACCCCGGCACCACCGCCACCTCGCCCGACTCCGCCTTACCAAACGCCACGTCCTTCACGTCGAGCCGCAACTCGCCCTTGCGCTTGTTCGAGTCCGGCCCGTGGCAGGTGTAGCAGTGCTCGGAAAGGATCGGACGGATGTCGCGGTTGAAATCAATCTTCGCTGCGGCGAGTTCCGCGCGGGCCGTGGCGGCGGTGAGCGCGAGGAGCAGCAGGGCATGGGTCATCGAAAGGCGGGGTTTCATAGGGTCGGGTGAGTAAACTTCGCGGGCGCGGGAATTTTAGCACGTTTTTGAAGGCTGGCGCGCGGGTGAAAATCCCGGATCGGACCGGTCGCCCGGCCTACCTGTTCTCCTCGTCGCGGGGGCTGTGGATGTCGGTGGGGGTGCCGCGGACGAAGCCCTCGCGGCCGGTGAGGCGGACTTCGACGGTGTGCATGCGCCCGCTGCGGACTTCCTTGCCAAAGGCGTAGCTGAAGGCGTGGCGGCCGTCGCCCATGCCGCGATGCCGGAGATCCTCGCGGTATTCGTCGGCCCGCACGCGGGCGACCCAGACGAAGTCCACGTAGATGTCCACGGTGGGGCGCTCGTCCGGTTGGGCGCGATCCCAGACGATCCCGGTGACGGTTCGGCTGTCGCAGAAATCCACGACGATCTCTTGGCGCGGCGGGACTTTCGGAGTGAGGTGTCCGTTGAAAATCATGATCCCGAAGGCGAACGCATGAAACGTGAGGACGATATTTCCCGCGCGCCACAGCGGGCCGTCGCCCCAGATTTTCGCGGTTTTGTTCCAGCGGGAAAACCAGTCGTAGCCGCAAAGGAGCACGGCGTGGTAGGCGCCGTAGATCACGAAGCGAAGCTCGAGGCCGTGCCAGAGTCCCATGAGGCCGAAGGTGAGAAACAGCCCGACGTAATTGGCGGTGTGCTTGCCCGCGAACCACTTGCCTTTCGCGGCCGCGAGGAGGAAGCGCATGTGGATGTGGTCGCGAAACCAGAACGACAGGCTGATGTGCCAGCGGGTCCAGAAGTCGCGGATGTTTCGCGCGAGAAAGGGCGCGTCGAAATTCTCCGGGGTGCGGATGCCAAAGAGCCGTCCGAGGCCGATGGCGAAGGCGCTGTAACCCGCGAAGTCGAAGAACAGGTAGAGCGTTTCCGCATACAGCAGGCTGAGCTGGGGCAGCGCGCCCGCCTGCTTCGACGCGGGGGCCAGCCAATACGTGTGGATGAGCGCGGCGATGATGAATTTGTAAAGAAACCCGCGGAAGGTGCGCGCGACGGCGAAGTCGAGATCGTCGAAGAACTCCGCGCGGCTGCGGGTCTTCACCCAGTCCTGCGCGAAGCGGCGGTAGCGGTCGATCGGGCCGGAGGAGATCGCGGGAAAGAAAAGGAGGAAGGCAAAATACTGCGTGAGCGGCAGCGTTTTCACCACGCGGTCGTGGATGCTGAAGACGACATCGAGGGCGCGAAAGGTGACGTAGGAAATGCCGAGGAAGCCGAACATCGTGTCGGGGGCGATGAGGGGCAGCCCCTTCGCGAGCACGAGCGGGAGCAGCGCGAGGCCGAGCGCGAGGTAGAAAGTCGCGCGCGTTTTCCAGCGGAGAAAACCGCGCGCCACGATGCCTTGAAACGCGGCATACCCGAGGACGATCCAGATTTCGCGCACCTCAAACCCGGGCCGAATGGCAAGGTCGCCGCCGAATTGCACGGCGAGGACGCCCAGCGTGACGAGGAGCATCCACCAGCGTCCCCAGCGGTCGAGCAGCCCGAGCGCCCCGAGCAGGATCGCGGGCAGCACGGCGTAGAGCAGCAGCCCGAAGAAGGTGAAATCGCCGAAGGGAATCATCCCAGCATCTCCCCGAGTTTCCGCCGGTCGGCCTTGCCGTTCGCGGTCATGGGAAACGCGTCCACGTAGAGGAATTTCCGCGGGATCATGTAGGCCGGCAACCGTTCGCCGAGCCGCGTCTTGAGCTGCGCGGTAAAGGCGAAATCGCTGCCCGTTTTCTCCACCGCGAGCACGACCACGGCCGCCAGCGCGTCGATGCGCCCGTGCTTCTCGACCGGCAGCACCACGGCGTCGGCGATCTCGGGGAGCGCGCGGAGATTCGCTTCGAGGTCGCCGAGTTCGATGCGGTAGCCGTTGACCTTCACCTGGCTGTCGCGGCGGCCTTCAAAAAAGATCTGGCCGGCGCGTTCGCGGCCCCAGTCCCCGGTGCGATACGCGCGCACGCCGTCGAGGTCGAAGAACGCCTTCGCGGTGAGGTCATCCCGCCCGAGGTAGCCGGGGCTGACGTTCGGGCCGGAGATGACGATTTCGCCGCGCTCGCCGTCGCTCACGCGCTCGCCGTTTTCGCCGAGGATGACCACCCGCGTGCCCGGCATCGCCGCGCCCACCGGCAGCGGCGACCACTTTGCCAAAACCTCGCGCGTGATCCGCACGGAGGTCGTCGCCACCGTCGCTTCGGTCGGGCCGTAGGTGTTCCAGACTTCGGCCTCGGGGAAGCGGTCGAGGAGTTGCGACGCGGTTTCCGGCGCGAGCGTTTCGCCGCAGAAAAGAAAGCGCCGCAGGTGCGGGAGCATTGGCTGGGCAAAGGTCCGCTCGATCAAACACATCTGCGCGAAGGACGGCGTGGACACCCATGTGGTCAGCGCGGAAGCGTGGAACGCTGCGTAGAGCGCCTTGAGATTCGCGACGTGGTCTTTCGTGATGCTGAAGAGCGTGCCGCCCGTGGCGAGGCTCGCATACAGATCCATGACCGAGAGGTCGAAGGAGAACGGTGCCTGGTTGAGAAACGTCTCGCCCGGCGCGGCGAAGCGCTGCTCCGCGAGCATCCACGCGACGAAGTGTTCGAGGTTCGCGCGCGTGATGACCACCCCCTTCGGCTCGCCGGTGCTGCCGCTGGTGAAGAGGATGTAGAACGGGCGATCGGGCGATTGGACAATTGCGCGATGGGGCGATGGGATCGCCGGCAGGCTCGCGATGCGGGCCGGCGTGAGGGTCAGCGCTGCGCCGGCGGTCTGCACGATGCGCTCCACGCGCTGCGCGGGAATCGAGAGGTCGATCGGCACGTAGGGCCGCCCGCTTTTCACCACGCCGAGAAACGCGACGAGCATCTCCGGCTCCTTGTGCCCGTGGACGGCGACCGGCGCGCGGCTCTCGCCGAGTTCCGCGTCGAGCCACGCGGCGAGCGTATCGGAGCGGGCGAGGAGTTCGCCATACGTCAGCACGCGGTCGCCGCTGCGGTGGGCCGGGAGGTCCGGGGAGACGCGGCCCCAGTGGTCGATGCGGTCGATCAAATCCACGCGCTAAAACTCCTGATAGACGAACGGCGGCGTGGAGAAATCGCCCCGCCCGTAGATCATCGCCAGCCCGCCGATGATCGCGAAGTAGTAGAGCGCGAGCAGAGCGGTGCTGGTGCGCGGATGAGCCTCCAGCCAGACTTGCGCGGCTTTCACGAGGCGAGGCGGCGCAGCACGTCGGCCACGAGCTGGCGCGGAGTGGCCCACGCCTCGCGCTCGAATTCCGCCGGCGAAATCTCCACCCCGACTTCCTGCCCGAGCGCCACGATGAGCTGCACCGTTTTCATCGAGTCGAGAATCTGCAGGTCATACAGCGCGAGATCCGGGCTGGTGCGGACCTCCTCGGTTTCGGCGACTTCGGCGAGGACGCGCAGGATTTTTTCGGTGGAGTCAGTTTCGGTCATGGAATGGGTGGAGGTTCGGCGGATGGGGCGGTGTTGGGAGGGCGGTCGTGATAGAAATCGTCGAGCGCGCGATCATAGTAAATCCATCCCTTGACGCTCAAGTGATCGAAAAAATCCGAGAGAAATCCGGGGTCGCTCTCGTGCTCGCGGAAAGTGAGCAGCGGGAAATTGTAGGCCTTGGCCAGCCCCTTCAGCCGCTCGATGAAGACGTCGCGCGCCGCCGGCGAGAGACCGGCGGCTTCGAGCCGGATGTCCTCGATCGGCATGCAGAGGAGCAGCGGCTTCGCGTTCAGTTCCTTGAATGTGCGCAGGAGCAATTCCGCATCGGTCCACTCCCGGGCTTTCCCGACGCGCTCCAAAAACACTTTGTCGCGCGAACTCTTGGGCCGGACCTTCCTGGCTTGCTTCCGCTTGGCCTCGACGACGCCGTGGACCACTTGCGCCGTGCTTTTGACGAGGCGGCTCCAATTGGGCGCGAACCGCACCCGCCGCCGGAGGCTGTCCGGCGCATCCGGGGCGTCCTCCTCATCCAGAATGTGCAGCGTCGCCTCCACATGATCCTGCGCCCGCCCGATGGCGTTGTTCAGATACCCGAGCGGACACAGAAAACTGTAAATGGCGCGATCGGCGGCGGTGTCGCCCGCGAGCCTTTCGAGCGCGGCCTCCAGCAGCCAGTCGTCCTCCAGGGTCTGGGGAAAAGCGAGCATCCGGCGGGCGACATCGCGTTTCAGCTCGGGGCTGAGATGCCGGCTAAAAGCCAGCTCGTAAGCCTGCATCGCGGAGAAATTCCCCGCGTATTGCCCGGGGTCGAAAATCTCCTCGAAAAAGAACCCCGGCGAAATGGAGTGCGCCACTTTGCGACCCGAGATGCCCGGCCCGACGGCCGCCACTTTTTGTAACATCGAGAGCGCCGCCGTGCCGTGTTTCCCGACCGGAAAAACCCGGAACCCCGTGGGGTAGTCGCGAAAGAACTGCTCGGCGGAGGTCGGGACATTCTGGGTCAGTTCCGAACTGCCGTAGAGGATGAGCAGGTCGTCCTCGGCGAACGCGGCTTTTTGCAGGGCTGCGCCCTGGAGCTTGCTGTCGGAGAAATCCGCCGCGAGTTCGTGGACGTAGCCGCGCTCGACCTCCCGGCACCACTCCAGCCCAGCCGCGAGCGCCCCGCCGGAGATGAGCAGCGCGGCGAGGGCGGCGGTAAGATGGGAACGGCGGGACGGGATGCCTGGATTCAAAGGATGCAAAAAGTGAACGGGACCGCCGATGTAAACGGACGGGGCGCATGATGACAACCTGCCCGACGGCTTTCTGTTGGCGGGCTTTTCCGCCAAGCCTCCGCTCCGCTCAGGATGACCGATCACTCATCCGCGCTCCCACTTGCGCTCCGCGCGACCGCCCGCCATGCTTCCACCCGCATGATGACCGGCTCCGCACACGACGACGACCACCAGCCACTCACCTACTTCCGCGGCTTCCCGATTCACGCCGCCACGCTGCTCGTGATCGTCCACGTCGCCACCATGATCGCGGCGACGCTGCTCAAGGCCACTGGGGCGGACGGACTGATCCGGTCGCTCGCTTTTTCGAGTGACGACGTTTTCCAGCGCTTCGCCCTCTGGCAGTATTTCACCTACGCGTTCGTCAATTCGCCGAGCATCTGGTTCGCCATCGAGATGGTGATGCTTTTTCAATTTGGCCGGGAGGTGGAGCGCTCCATCGGACGGCGCAACTTCCTCCTTCTGTATGGGCTGCTGCTCGTCGTCACGCCGCTCGTCCTGAGTGTCGTCGGGCTGTTCCAGCCCACCGAGTCGGTGGGCTCCGGCGGCCTCCACTTCGCGGTCTTCATCGCCTTCGCCACCGTCTATCCGACCGCCGCGATCTTCTTCAATATCCAAGCCAAATGGATCGCGCTCATCCTGCTCGCCATCTACTCGCTCCAATCTCTCGCGTCCCAAAACTGGACCAGCCTGCTCACGCTTTGGGCCGGCGCCGGTTTGGCGTGGGCTTTCATCCAGCATCATCGTGGGCATCTCACGCTGCCCGATCTGCGCTTATGGAAAAAGAAGCCGCGCTTCCAGGTCGTGCGCTCCGAGCCCGCGCGGAGAGTAGCCCCGCGAGAAGACGCGCCCCCCAGCGACCTGGACACGCTCCTCGACAAGATCGCCAAGTCCGGCATGGCCAGCCTCACGGCGAAAGAACGCGCGCGGCTGGAGGCGGCGCGGGAGGAGTTGCTGAAACGGGACCGGCGGTGAGCGCGGTCACGCTGAGCGTGGTCATCCCGTGCTGGCGCGATGCTGCGGCGCTGGGGCGCGTGGTGCCGATGCTCCAGGCGCTCGGGGGCATCGAGGAAATCATCGTCGCCGACGCCACCGAGACCGACGAGTGCCGCGCCCTCGCCCGCGCGGCCGGTTGCGTGGTGGCCCACTGCCCGCAGCCCAACCGCGGCGCGCAGATGAACGCCGGAGCCGCGCTCGCTCGCGGCGAGGTGCTCCTTTTCCACCACGCCGACAGCGAACTCACGACCCCGCACGTGGCCAGTCTCCGCGACGCCATGGGCGATCCCGCGCTCGTCGGCGGCGGGTACTACCGGCACTTCGACGCGCGCCATCCGCACCTCCGCTGGCTGGAGAAATGGGCGCGCCGGCTCAACGACTGGGGCGGCACGATTTTCGGCGACCAGTCCGTCTTCGTCCGCCGCGCGCACTTTGAAAAACTCGGCGGGTTCGCGGCCCTCCCGCTCATGGAAGACGTGGAGTTTTCCCGCCGGCTCCGCCGCTCCGGCCGCACCCGCCTGCTCGATCCGCCCATACAATCCTCCGCGCGCCGCTTCACCCGCCTCGGCCCGTGGCGCACCACGCTGACGAATGGCGCGTTGCTCGCGCTCGATCACGCGGGCGTGTCGCCCGCCCGCCTGCACCGCATCTACTACGCGGCGCGCTAAGACCGCAGAAATCCCACCTCCCACCTTGCCACAGCCACCGCCGCGCGCCGACCCTTTCCGCATGAGCGAAGAACTGCCACCGCCGCCGCCGGGAACGCCTCCTCGCTTCGACCCGAGCTACGTCAATGCGATGGCGCATTTCTACCGCGGCGAGATGGGGCGCATCATGGCCTGGCGCGCTCGGCTGGACCCGACCACGAACTGGGCGATCACCACCACCTCCACGATTTTCACCGTCGCGTTCTCCCTCGATCGGGTGCCGCACATCATCTTCTTTTTCAACCTCGCCATCGTCTGGATCATGCTCTGGATCGAGGCCCGGCGTTACCGTTTCTACGACGCCTTCCGCGCCCGCGTGCGCATGCTGGAGGCGCATTTCCTCGTCCCCATCGTGGCCCAAAACACCAAGCTCCTGCAGGGCGACTGGCAGAAACTGGTCTGCGAAGATTTGCTGCTGCCGTCCTTCAAGATCAGCGCCTTCGAGGCCGTGGGCCGCCGCCTCAAGCGCAACTACATCTTCATCTTTCTCATCATCCTCACCGCCTGGGTCACGAAAATCTTTCTCCACGCCCAGCCGCGCATCGACTCGTTCGCATCCTTTTACGCAGCCCTCCGCGTCGGCACCAGCATCCCGAGTTGGCTCGTCGCGGGCGTCTTCATCGGCACCTTTGTCACCGTCATCGGCGTCACCGTTTACATCGCCAGAAAAACCCACGGCGAAATCTCCGAATTCGGCGCGCACCGGACATCGTGGCGGATTTGAGCCGCGCTCAACCTCCCAGGCGGAAAAGATCCTCGCGCAGTTGGGCGGTCCATTTTTCCAGAAAGGCGAAGCTGGCCTGAAGGACCGAAAGCCGCTCCCAGTCGGCGGCGGACGGCGCGGGCCACGCGGCATCGTGCGCGCGGAGTTCGGCAAGCGCGGCCTCGTGGGCGGAGGTCAGGCGGGCGAGCGCAGATTCGAGGCCGGTGACGAGGCCGGCCTTTTCTCCCGCGAGCAGTGCGCGACCGAGCGGGCTGGCAGCGGCGGCGTGTTTCTGGAGAAAGGTCTCCCGCACGCGCCGGGCGGCGGCCAGCAGCATGAAGAGATCGGCCAGCGCCGGGGGAATCGGCGCGGGACGGTGGAGCAAAGCGGGTGCGGCCAGCTCGAGCAGGTGCCGGAGCCGGGTGGCCGGTGCGCCGAGCACGGAGTGGGCGGTATTGAGCGCGGCAAAGTGACCGGCATCGCCCCCGGCATCGGGATGCAGCCGGGCGGCGGCGCGGTGAAAGCTCTCGCGCAATTCCGCGGGATCGAGCCACGGACGGCGCGGCTGCGCGAGGGCGAGGAAGTAATCGGACATGACGCGGGAGTGCGCGCGGTTTCGCGGGCGCGGACAAGGGAAATTTCGCTTTGCCAGCGGCAGCGGTCCGGCTATTGCACGGCGTTTCCAAACTATGAACGCCCCCGCCCTACTCCGCGCGCTCACTCTCGCCTGCACGCTCGCGCTTGTTTCCTGCAACAAGCCGATGGCGGACAAGGAAGCCATTTTCGGCGTGGTCCATGAGCACGTTCACGCCTTTGAGAAAAAGGACGTGGAGACGGTGATGGCGACGATCCATCCGGAAAGCCCGGCCTATGAGGGGACGAAGGCGATGGTCGGGCTGATGTTCAAGAGCGTGGATCTGAAGTACGAACTGAGCGATCTGCGCCTCGAAAGCGCGACGCCCGAGGAGATGAAGGTGAGCTTCAAGCAGAAGACCACCAAGACCGGGGGCAGCGGTCAGTTCACGGACAACATCGTGGAAGGGATTCACACGCTGCGCCGGGACCAGGAGACGTGGAAAATCTTCAAAACGCTCCAGTTGAAAATCACCGATCTTCAGGGCAAACCGCTGTTCGTTTCTCCGGAGCCAGCGCCTTCGTCTCCCATCGAACCGGCCGGCAATTTGCCGCCGGCCACTCCGCCGCAAACACCAGCCGAAGCCGCCCCAGCACCAGCGGTTCCGCCCGCTCCCTGACCGCCACCGGCAAGGCGTGCCGGACTTGTGCGCGGCGATTTTCCACGGGGCGGGGTGGGGGGCAGGTTCACGGGGCGACGCACCGGATCCTAACCGCAGTCGTCTGCATCGACGATGAACAGGAGTTCGCTGCGGTGCGGCTTCAGAGCTGAAGCAACGCCGCAGACCGCAGCGCCTCTTTCAGCCAGTCCTGCGCGTGCTCGGGCGGGGGTGCCCAGCCGGGCGACCAGCCGAGCCATTGCACGGCCTGGTGCAGTCGGCAGTATTCGAGGTCGGTGAGAAAAGTCTGGCGGTCGTAGCTCGCGATCCGGCTGGCCGGCAAGGCTTCGTAGTACGCGAGCGCCATCGCGTTCCTTTCTTCGCCCGTCCAGCGGCCGCTGGTCAGCCCGGCGAGATCGATTTTTCCCGGCCCGACGGCGGCCATTTCCCAATCCACCGGACACACGCGCAGCCGCTCGGGCGCGGTGTCGATCATCACATTTGAAGCGTAAAACTCGCCGTGGATCACCGTGACCGGCAGTGCCAGGAGCCGCGCGACGACTTTTTCGTAGCGGCTCGCCAAGTCGCGGATCGCCGTGGCCGCCCGCTGGTCCGCGCTCGTGTCGCCCTCGCCGATGAACGTGGCGGCGCGCTCCATCCAGCGCCAGTAAAAGGCGCGATCGTAGTTCAGCAGGTGGGCGAGATGCGCGGATTCGCGGCGCTCAGTCTCCGGGACCAAAAACGTGTGCATCCCGGCCAGCCAGCGCGCGGCGTCTTTCCAAACCTCGATGTCGCCGTGCTGCCAGAGCAGCCCGGGCTGCAGGCGTTCGAGGAAAAGCCAGTAGCGCTTTCTCTCCGGCTGCACGACCGCGCCGTAGCAATTGGCCGTGCCGAGCTGATGCTGTGCGAGCACGCGCCGGTAGGTCTCGATCTCGCGCAGCGGTTCGTAGAAAAACTTTGGTTTCACCTGGCCGGCGCCCTCCGTCAGGGCGGCGGGGCTGAGATCTTTGAGGACCAGCTCGTGGGTCGTGCCGTCGTCGAGCGCGACGTCGAGTTCCTCGATGATGAAGCTGGAGCAGTATTCCGAAACACGGCGGTCGAGCCGCTCGATGCGCACTTCGCGGGCGAAGTAGCAGCAGAGCAATTCTTCGAGCGCGCCGTGCAGTTCCGCACCGTCGATGATCGGCTGGATGTGGTGCGCCTGGCCTCTCATGGGGCGGCCTCCACTTCGTTGAGCAAGCGGGTGAGTACTTTCCGCGCATCGAAAAACTCCTCCGCGACTCGCCGCGCCGCGCGCGCGTGCCGGGCGTAGTCGCGGTTCATCGTGTCGATGGCGGCGAGGATTTCCTCCATCGTCCGAAAAGCGAACAGTCCCTCGCCAACCGGCAGCTCGCGACTGAAGCCGGTCTCCTGGGCAATGACCGGCCGGCCCGAGGCGAGGTAGCACGCGCTGCGGTCGCTGAACCAGCCGCTGTGCGAATGGACGTAGCCGCTCTTGGCGATGCCAAATTCCGCCTTCGAGCCCTGGATGAAGCGCCGGTAGGCGTGCGGCGTCGCCGCGACTGCGGCGGGATCGAGCACATCCCAGCCGTTCTCCGCGAGCGCGGCGAGGTCCGCTGCCTCACCCGGATGAATAGCCAGCGCGGGCCGGAATTTTTCCGCGCACAATTTCGGGAGCGCGAAGAACTCACGCAACGAGTGCGCCTTTTGCCCGTAGTGCCGGCCCTCATGCTCGACCGAGCCGTAGCCGCGCCAGTTCCCGATGGTGGTCAGCGCCTCGTGCTCCACGCGTTCGGCCACGGGCCATTCGTCGAGGACCACGGGTTGAAAAGTGGGGATCCACTCGCGGCCGCACGTCGGCACCGGGCAGTCCGCGGTGCCGAGGCCGCGCCCGACGGTGACGAAATGGGTGTGCGCCGCGAACCGCATGTCGATGCCGTGCGCGCTGTGCCAGAGCTGGATGAAAGCGGGATCGAGATCGAGATAGACGCGCGTGCGGATCGGTTCGAGCAGCGCCGGGTCTTCCAGCATCCCGGAGACGTTGATGAGCACGTCGGCGCGCTGCGCGATGGCGCGCAGCTCGGCATGCGTGAGGCCGACGGTTTCCTCCGTTCCCGCGAGGAGCAGCGCGGCGCGGCCGGCGAGCGCGAAGTCCGCGACGACCTCGCGGAAGTAGGCGGCGCTGACCGATTCCGCGAGCGTTCCGCCCGCCGGACGCCGCGCTTTTTCCGCGATCGGCTCGACGAAGCACACCTCGTGGCCCAACCGCTGCAGCCCGAGCACGTATTGGAGCACAGCCCACGTCGCGCCGCCCTGGTGCGGGTCGGCGGCGATCATTCCGCTCACGAGGATGCGGAGCGGTCGGCGGTTGGAGGCGGGGAGGTTCGGCAAAGCGGCGGCACTATTTGCCAAGCAAATGTTTCCTCAATGAAATTTTCGTTACAGAAACGTCAGAAACCCGCGCGCCTCACACGACTGCCGGCTTGGGCGGTTCGACGCCCAACCTACCCGAGCACCGGCAACCGCCGTCGCGCCGCCACCAGACCGAGCGCGCCGACGAGCAGCAGGCCCACGGCACCCGGCTCGGGGACCGCGACCGCCCCTTCGAAAGCCGGGCCTTTTCCATCCTCATCCGCAAACGACGCGACGCCGCTGGTGAAGGTGACTTTCGCACCCGCGCCGATGGTCAGGGACGCAAACCTCTGACTGACCGTGCCGAAGCGAATGTTGCCATGGGCCACGACCGCAGTCGTGCCGGTGCCAATCGCGGAGTTCACGATCGTCGCACCAGCTCCGGCGGTGGTCGTGAGGGTGGCGTAATTCTGTGGGCCGGTGAGGGTAAGCGTCCCCGCGCCCTCTTTCGTCAGCGCGGCGGCGGTGATGCCGCCGGTGGAGACGGTGCTCTCCCCGTTCGAGCCCACGCGGAGCGAATTCGCACCCGCATTGAGCAACCCGCCACCTTTCAACCCTCCCAGATTGTAAGTCTGGTTGCCGGCGGCGGTGAAGGTGACGCTCCCGCCGCCGCTGGTGTCCAGCGTGCTGCTTTGCAGGGCGTTCACATTTCCGAGCGCGAGCGTGCCGCCGGTGACCCGCGTGTTGCCGGTGATAGTGTTCGCGAACGTGAGGCTGAGGGTGCCAGCCCCGGATTTCACGAGGCCTTTGGCGGCCTGGGTCGTGCCGAGATTGGTCGCATAGGTGAAGGTGCCGGTATTCACCTCGATGCCGAGTGACGACCCACTGGCAAAGCTGCCCGTCCCCACGAGGCCCGCAAGTTCGGTAGCCGTCCACTTCTCGCCCGCCACATCCGCTCGCACCGCCAGCGTCGCGCCGCTCAACACCGAAACCTTGCCCGTGAGATAGCCACTCAAGGCTGCGGGCTGGGTGGCGAGCAGTGTGCCGGCACTGACCTGCGTGTTGCCGGTGTAATCGGGTCCGGCGGCGTTCTGAATCTCCATCGTACCGGAACCCGCCTTGATCAGACCCATGCCGGGTTGCCATCCGTCCAGCCCCTCGAAGATGACCTTCCCAGTGCCATTCATCCGGTAAGTCGCTTGCGTGGGCAGCCCTTCCGGACCATCGAGCACGGCATTGGAGATTGTCAGATCGCCCGGCCCATCAAACGTGACATTGGAAACATAGGTCGTCCCATTGCTATCGGTCTCGTCGATGCGATGTGAGCCGGTGGTGGCCCGCACCGTGATTCCGCTGGCGAGAATGATGTCACCAAAGTCGGTCAGGTGGCCACCGATGACGAGGGTCAAGAGCGATGCCCCATTGAGGTTCCTATCGCCGAAAGTCGCGCCAGCGGTTTGCACATTCCCGCTGAAGGTCACCGTGCCCGAGTAGCTCGGGTTACTCGCGTCCTCCATGCTGCCGATGGCCAAAGCAGCCGTCGTCACCGCATTGCCGAAAGTCAGGCTGCCCGCTCCCTTGAGCCGCAGGCCACCGGTGCCGGTCACGACGGCGTTAATCGCGTGGCTGCCACCCACCACATTGACGAAGCAATCCACAACGGTGTCGCTGACGGTCAGGGTCTGGCTCGCGCTCGTGATCGTGGTGTTCACCGCGCCGTTGAAAGTGAATCCTCCCACGGTGCGATTGGCTGCGCCGAGGTCCACCGCGCGGGTCGAGCCGCCATTGCCAAAGATGGCCAAGTCAGCCGTGGACACCGGGATTCCACCGCTCCAGTTCCCCGCGAATCCCCAGTTGGTCGAACCGCCGACATTGCCGCCGACCCATGTTCTGTTCACCGCTTCAGCCGTCGATGATCCGGCCGCACCCAGCACCGCGGCCAGCACTCCGCGCGTCGCCAGTTTGCGGAAATATCCCCGCCACTCAAAGCCAGTCGCCGCCTGATTGTCGGGAACGGGATGACGGACGTATTTCATGAGGGCGGATTCTTTGGAAAGCGGCGTGGAAGAAAGCCGAAAGCCAGCGAATGACAAGGGGCTGCTCGGCGAGTGGAGAGTCGGCCGCCCGCGGTGTGGGGAAATTCAACCCGTCATCCTGAGCGGAGCGGAGGCTTTGTGCAGCGCAGTCGAAAGACCTCTAACTCCCGGCGGGGGCGAAGGCGGCGGCTGGTGGTGGAGAAATGACGAATGACGAATGTGGAATGACGAAGGAATCACGAAGCCCGAAGGCCTCCTCGCGCGGCGGCAATTCCGTCATTCGTCATTCGTTATTTCCTCTCTCCCACCGCCTCCGCCCGCGAATAGTTAGAGGTCCTTCGACTGCGTTCCTGCCCGCCTTCGCCCGCCGGGAACTCCGCTCAGGATGACGGGTTGGGGGGGCGACGCGCCCTACTTTTTCTCCGCCGGTCTCGTGGCGAAGGACACCAGGTCGATCCCTGCGCTCTGCAACTCCGCGCGCACGCGCGGATCGCAGAGGGTCGCCACTTCGGTCAGCCGCTCGGCGCGGTACGCGGAGTTGAGCGCGGCGTCGGCGCCGGGGTGGCACCCCAGCTCGGTGACGCCCGGTGGGAGTTGGCGGAAAATGGTGAGCAGGTTCGCGACGCTGATGCCCTCGGGAAACGGCGCGCATTTGTGCCCCTGGCCGTAGAAGTCGCCGCGATACGTGATGGCCGGGAAAAAATCGCGCACCGGCAACCCCAGCTCCGCGCCGAGCGCGGTCACGATCTCCCGCGCGGGCTCGTGCCGGTGGATGTGCTGGTGCGAGTCGAGGTGCGTCGGCTTGCGCTGCATCAGCCGGCGGAACTCGCCGAGCTGTCGCGCCACTTCGCGCGCCACGGCGGAGGGGTCGTCGTGCGGGACGACTTCGTAAGCCTGCACCCATTCCCCGCCACGCATCGTCCATTCGCCGAGGTCGAGGTGCAGCCCTACGCTGAGCGCGCCGTTTTCCCGCGCATACTCCGCCGCCGCCGCCGCCGCTGGCGGCCGCACCATGAGGCTCGCGCTGGTCACGATGCCGCGTTCGTGCGCGGCGATGATCCCGGCGTTCGTACCCGCGCTGAGGCCAAAGTCGTCGGCGTTCACGATGAGGTAGCGCGGCGGCGTCATGCGGTGTGCGCCGGAGTCGGGGGGATGTGCGCTTTCCAAAAGCGGACCAGCACGAGCACGACTACCGCCGGCAGGAGCATGACGATGAAACGCGTGTCGTCCCGCACGAAATGCCAGATCGGGTCCATCGCCCTTTCGCCCACGAGCGCTTCGAGGCGCGGCCAAACGAACGAGCTTTCCAGCAATTCCAGCAACCCGTGATCGAGCGATCCCGTGGCCCACGCTGCGAGCACGAGCGCCGTCAGGAGCAGGGCACGGTGGCGCGGTTGCGCTTGGGCGCAGGCGCGCGCGGCGAGCAAAAACAGCGCGGGGATGAGCAGCACATGATCGTGCGGCTGTGCGTACGGCGTGAGCAAAAGCGTCGCCGCCAAAGTCAGAGCGCCGAGTTCCGCGAGCGACCGGTCCGCCTGCGCCCACAGCCGCAGCAGCAGCCCGCTGCCTGCGGCGAACACCGCCCAGAAGCACGCATCGACGATGGCACTTTGCCCAAAGGCGAAGGCCAGCAGCGTCCGCAGATTCACCGTGATGCCCCAGTAGTCGTAAACGCCAGGCGGCTTGTTCCGCAGGTCGCCGACCCATGCGGTATTGAGCGCGAGGCACACGAGCAGCGCCGCGGCGAGGCCGAGCACGAATCCGCCGGGCACCGCCAGCGAGCGCCGCGTGCGCCAGCCGTGGATCGTCAGTCCCAGCCCGAGGAGGAAAACGAGGTGCGGCTTCGATGCGGCGACGACCATCAGCAAACCCGCCAGCCACAGCCGCCCGCGCTCGGCGGCGAGCAGTGCGCCGGCCGCCGCCAGCGTGACCAGCAGCGTGCTTTGCCCGAGAAAAAGGTGCGTCGAACCCGGCCCCCACAGCGCCAGGGCCAGCGCGCAGAGCAGCGTCCGCCGCGCACCGGGCCGGGCTCCGCATAAACGCGCGGCCAGGACCACGATGCCCGCGATCATCGCGAGATTCAGCGCCAGCCAGCACCACGCGGCCGCGGCGCAAGGAAGCAGCGAAAGCGGTCCGATGAGCAGCGTGAACCACGGAGGCATCGGACTGGTGTCGCCCCATTGGGTGATGAAACCATACGGGCTCTGCCCGTGCATGAGCAGCGCACCGGCGGGGTGATAGTAGTAGGCGTAGTCGGGCTGATCGGTGTGCTCCGGGTCGCTGAGCCACGCCGCCAGCGCCGCGCCGAGCAGCGCGATGAGCAGCCATTCCGCCGCGGGCACCCGGTGCCGCCGCCAGTTCATGGCGCGTCGGCGCTCCGGCTGCGCACGACTTCGCGCACGACGAATTGCGGGCGTTTGTTCGCGGTGAGGAAAAGCCGCCCGAGGTACTCGCCCACGACTCCGAGCATGATGAGCTGCGCGCCGGAAAAGGTGAGAAGCGCCGCCATCAGTGAGCCCCAGCCGAGCGGCGTGTGCGCCACGAAGTGCTCGACCACCACGCCCAGCGTCCAAAGGAATCCGATGCCCGCCATCGCGAAGCCGAACACCGTCGCGGCGCGCAGCGGCATGACGGAGAAATTCATGAACATGTTCAGCCACAGCCGCACCAGCCGGCGCACCGTGTAGCCGCTGTGGCCCTCGCCCCGCGCGTCGTGCGCCACGAGCACGCGCCCGATGTTTTGCGTGACCTGCAGGATGAGGCCATCGACATAAGCAAACGGCCCGTCGTAGCGGCAAACCTCGCGCGCGACGAACGCGCTCATGCAGCGGAAGCTCGACAGATACAGGCCGCGCGGCTTGTCGAGCAGCACGTCGGCGACGCTGTTCGTCAGCCAGCTCCCGAAGTTTCGCCACGCCTCGTGCTGCTTTTCGTCGTAGTAGGAATACACGACCTCGTGCCCGTGCTCGCGCGCGTGCCGGAGCAGCCTGAGCACTTCGGACGGCGGGTTCTGGAGGTCGTCGTCCATGGTGATGACGTAGTCGCCGGAGATGTGGTGCAGCCCAGCCATGACGGCGTTGTGCTCGCCAAAATTGCGCGCGAGTTTCACCAGCGTGATCGGCAACGGCGGCGCGGCGAGGATGCGCCCGACGACTTCGAGGGTGTTGTCGGGGCCGCAATCATTCACGAGGATCAGCTCGTGCCCGCCCTCCACCGGCAGCGCGGCGAGCGCCTCCACGAGCCGCCCGATCGAGGCGGCGGAGTTGTACATCGGGACGACGATGCTGAGGGCGTATTTCATGGGCGGCTCCATTGGCAGATTTCCTCCACGACGCGCGCGACCGCCCCGTCGCCGAGCTGCGGGTGGATGGGCAGGCTGAGGATTTCCCGGCAGGCGCGCTCCGTCTCCGGCAGCCCGCCCGCGCCGACGGCGGTGCGCCCGGCGTAGGCCGGCTGGAGATGCACGGGCTGCGGATAGTGGATCGCGGCGGGGATGCCGCGCCCCTGGAGATGCTGCAGGAGAGCGGCGCGCCGGTCGGTGCGGACGACGTAGTGATGAAAGACGTGCTCCGCGTTTTCGCGCACGCGCGGCGGCCGGAGCGGCGTGGCGGCGAGGCCGGTGGAGTAAAGCTGCGCCAGTTCGCGGCGGCGGGCGTTCTCGGTGGAAAGCGCGCGCAGTTTCACGCGGAGGATCGCAGCCTGGAGTTCGTCGAGGCGGCTGTTCACGCCGGGCGCGGCGCTGATGTAGCGCTCGCGCCAGCCATACTGCCGCAACTCGGCCACCCGCGCGGCCAGCGCGGCGTCGCTGGTCACCACCGCGCCGCCGTCGCCGAGCGCGGAGAGATTTTTCGTGGGGTAAAAGCTGAACGCCGCGAGGTCGCCCCACGTGCCGGCTTTCCGCCCGTCGAGCATCGCGCCATGCGCCTGCGCACAGTCTTCGATCACGCGCAAGCCGTGCGCTTTCGCGACCGCGAGGATCGCCGGCAGATCGGCCGGGTGACCGTAAAGATGCACGACGACAACCGCCTTCAGCCGCCGCCCCGCGCTGGCGAGGATCGCCGCCTCCAGCCGCGCGGGATCGAGGGTGAAACAGTCCGGCGCGATGTCCACGAGCAGCGGCTCCGCGCCGGTTCGCTCAATCGCCGCGACCGTGGCGACGGCGGTGTGCGAGACGGTCAGTACGGTGTCACCCGCACCGATGCCGAGCGCCCGCAGCGCCAGCTCGATGGCGTCGGTCCCGTTCGCCACTCCGATCGCGTGCGCCGCGCCGAGGAACTCCGCAAACTCGCGCTCAAACGCCGTCACTTCCTGCCCGAGAATGTACCACCCGCTGTCGAGCACGCGCCGGATCGCCGCGTCGATGCCCTCCCGCTGCGCGAGGTAGTTCGCGTGCGGTTGTCCGGGAAAATAGTGGGCGAGATCAGTCACGGCGGCGCGTCTAAACGTATCTCCCGAGGTGCGCGCGATAGAAGTCGAGCGTGCGGCGAAGCGCCTCGCGGAGCGGCGTGCGCGGCTCCCAGCCGAGGGCGGCGCGGATTTTCGCGAAGTCCGAATAGTAGTCGCCAATGTCGATGCGCTGCCGGTCCGCCGGAAACTCGCGCACGACGTATTCACCGCCGCCATTGATCTCCACGAGCAGCGCCGCGAGGTCTTTCAGGCTGACCACCCGATCACCGCCGAGATTGAAAACCTCGCCGTTCGCATCGTCCCGCGCGGCACTGAGCAGCAGCGCTTCCACCGCGTCATCGACGTAGGTGAAGTCGCGCAACTGCGCGCCGCCCCAGATTTCGATCGGCTGCCCCTCCAGCAGTCGGCGCATCCAGATTCCCACGAAAGTCTGCCGCGCATCGCGCACCCGCATGCGCGGCCCGATGGTGTTGGTCAGCCGCAGCACGCAGGTGCGGATGCCATACACGTTGTTGAAGATCCGGTGGTAAAACTCGCCGGCCATTTTATTGATGCCGTTGATGTCCACCGGGTTCAACGCGTGCCGCTCATCGACCGGGAGGTAGTCTGGCTTTCCATAAATCTGCCGTGTGCTGGCATAGACCACTTTCACCTGCGGACTGTGCCGCCGGCAGGCTTCGAGGATGGCGAGCTGCGCCGCGCAGTTGATGTCGAGATCGGCGCGCGGGTGCTCCATCGAGTCGAGGTGACTGGTCTGGCCCGCGAGGTTGAAAATGAAGTCCTGGCCTTGCACGAGATGCTTCAGGCTGTGCTCGTCGCGCACGTCGGAGATGTTCACGCGCACGCGTCCTTCGAGGCCGTCGATGTTGAAAAGGTTGCCGCCATATTCCGGAATGAGGCTGTCCACGAGCAGCACGTCGGCGCCGCTGTCCACGAGCTGGCGCGCGAGGTTCGAGCCGATGAAGCCGAGGCCGCCGGTGATGAGGATGCGCTTGCCGCGGAAGTGTTCAGCGTGGGGAGTCATGGGCGGGCGAACGTAGCAGGCGCGGCACGCCGGACAGAAGCCACAAAAGCAGTGGCACGATGAAGGCCGGCAGCGAGCGCAGCGCGTAGATCCACGCGGGTTCGCTGCCCTGGTAGCCGATGGTGGCGTAAAGCGTGAGCACGCCCGCCGAGAGGATCGCCGCGAACCGCGCCGGGCGGCTGGCCGGAACGAGCGCGGAGAGGGCCAGCGCCCAGTTTACGTACCACGGCCAGATTTCCGTGATGATGAGAAAGTAGGCCGCGAGCATCGTGGCGGCGGACCAGAGGGAGAAAGTTTCGAGGTTCGTGGTGCGCCACGCGGCGAGCAGGCCGAACGCGGCGAAGAGCAGCCACGTGACGGCGCGGATGATGCGGTTGGCTGCGAGGACGGTCGGTCGCTCCATCGCCTGCACCTCGAAACCGCGCACCACCGGCCGCTCGGCGAGCGCGCGCGGACGCGGGATTTCGTCGATGGCGTCCTGCGCCACGCAACCTTTCGCCCCGGTCGCCGGATCATAGACGCGCACCCAATCCGTGAGATGCGGCGCGATCACGAGGAGCGGCGTGCCGGGGCTGATCGTCTGGAGCGCCGGGGCGTGCGCGGCCTCTCCGGCCCGCAGTTCCGTCCCGCCTTTTGCACCGACCCACCAGCTTTGGAAATAGATGGGCTGGCGGACGAGATCGGGGTCCTCTCCGAGCGCGAGGCGGAGGCGCTTGAAGATGAGTTCGTGAAAGTTGTTCGAGTAGAAATCGACCGACGTGGCGCTCTGTGCGGCGGGCACATCCTCGCCCATTTTCACGCCCGCGCCGACCGCCACAGCGAGCGCGACCGCTCCGGCAGCCAGCACACTTTTGCCCAAAAAGAGGAACCGCTCGCGCCACGAGCCGAGCTGGCGGAGGACCATCAGCCCATAGAGCGCGAGGATCGGTCCGGTGAGAAATTTCACCATGACGGACAGCGCGATCGCGACCACCGCCGCGACTTTCCACCCGCGCAGGTGCAGCCACACGCCGAGTAGCACGAGGGCGAGCATGAAGGCGTCGTTGTGCCCGCTCATGCCGGTCTCGATGACGAGCAGCGGATTCCACAGAAACAGCACCAGCCCTTGCGCCGCGCGCTCCGGCGCGGTGCGGCGCAGATTGCTCCAGAGGAGCGCCGCCGCCCCGAGCGCCGACACGACCGCGAGCCCGCGGAAGAGCAGCGCGGTGAGGCCGACGTGGTTGCCGCCGAGCCAGGCCAGCCCGGCGGAAACGAGCGTCCAGAGCGGGCCGTACCACGAGGACATGTACTCGATGCCAAAGAGCGGCAGGAACGGATCGGCGTCCGTGATCGGCGCGGTCTCGGCGTACGGGTTCGCGCCGTAGATGGCGAAGACGCGCCCGTAGATCGCGTAGGCGTAAATGTCCGTCGAGAGCATCACCGGCGCGCACAGCAGCAGGAGGAGAAAGAGCGCGCCGCCGCCGAAGATCGTCCCCTCGACCGCGCGCGACCGCACGCCTTTCACCGCGTGCAGGGCGAACGCATAGACCGCAAACAATCCGCCACACAGCGCGAGGAAGCGCCCCGCCGCGCCAGGGTGGCTCCCGCCGTCCGCGTCCGCGCTGAGCGCCGCTTTCGTCACGATCCGCACCCACGGAACGACTTCGCCGGTGAAAGTCGGCTCGGCCAGCGTGAGTCCGCGCGCCACTCCGGGCACGAGCGCGTAGAGCCCGGCGGAAACGAGTGCCGCGAGCGCGACCACCAGCCAGCAGCGCGGGCGCGGCAGCGTGGTGGCAGGCGGACATTGGGTCATCGCGGCATTTGTGCGTGGTGCGTTTGACGAAAGCAATTCCAGCGAGGACGGCGGACGATTGGCCGCCAGGAACCGACCGGTCATTCTTCACTACGTTTCGCCCCCACCTTGCTCGCCCGCCAACCCCCACTGTTCCCTCCGCCTCGTCGGCCCACAGCGAAACTCCGTTCAGGATGACGGCAGGTTTTTGGGCGACGCCCGCCGCCAAATCCGCAGAAAAACGAGTGCTCGAGCGGTGCGGGTGTGATTAAAAGTGAGTCCGCGGTGAGCGGAAGGGGAGCGCGGGCTTCCAG
>CAYQBV010000021.1:0-26666 GCA_964415705.1 uncultured Chthoniobacter sp.
GTATCCCCAGTTGGTCGCGAATACCCTCCAAAAGCGCTTCGGCTCGAAGGTTGCGCTGGTGAATTTCGGCGCCGCCGGGTCGGAGGCTGGTTGGGGAGTGGAAATGGTTCCCAAGGTGACCGCGGAGAAGCCCGATCTGGTTTTGCTCGCCTTTGGAATGAATGACGGCGGTGGTTACGACAAGAAGATGACCAAGATGCGCGATGAGGTCATGGCGCAGAATCCCGACGCCGATATCGTGCTGGTTTCGCCCATGACCATGAACCCGCGCTTTGCCGGTGCTGATGGCTTCCTGCGGAAAGCCAAGTTTCTGGGCGAACTGGCAACCGAGAATGTGGCCCTGGCGAATGTGACCAAGCCCTGGATCGAAATCCTCAAGAAGAAGAACTTTTCGGATATCAGCGGAAACAATGTGAATCATCCGAATGACTTCGGGTACCGGATCTATGCGCAGGTCATCCTCGATCTCTTCCCGGTGACGCAGCAAACCAAGAAATAGGAAATGAGCATTCCGCGACTAGCTACCAAAACCATGATCCAGCAAACTATGAAGAAATTTATGTGGGCCCTGCTCATCGCAGGTGCCGCCATCGTTCAGGCAGAGCCGGCGGGCGACGACCCCACCGGGATTGTCAAGAAGCCGATTCCCGAACGGCTCGTTGTTATCACCTTTGATGATGGGTGTGCCAGTCATGCCACGATTGCGGCGCCGCTGCTCAAGAAAAATGGTTTCAACGGCACTTTTTATGTCTCGGACGCTTATCTGTTCCGGGAACGCAAAGATTGGTATATGACGTGGCGGCAGATCAAAGACATGTCCGATGAGGGCTTCGAGATTGGCAATCATACGAGGGGACATGGGCAGTTGTCGTTGACCGACGTCGGCGGCTTGCAGGCCTACGTGTGGACTCTGGAGGACGAAATGATCGCCAATCGGATTCCGAGGTCCACGACCTTTTGCTGGCCTTTCTACATTGTGAACCCAAGGTTCTATTCCCTCCTGAGCAGTTGGGGATACACCTTCGCTAGGGGTGGCCATGGTCGCGTCTATCGCCCCGCGGCGGATAACCCGTTTGATGTGCCTTCGTTTGCCGTGGGTGGTGTGGGGATGAAAATGGAGGGTTTCATCAGTGCAGTTCAGCAGGCCACGGCCGGCAAGGTGGTCGTGCTCACGTTTCACGGCGTGCCGGATATGGAGCATCCTCCTGTTGGAACCGATCCGGATCTCTTTGAAGACATGGTCGCCTACCTGAAAGAGAACAATTACAAGGTGATCGCGATGCGTGACTTGGTGGAGTATATCGATGTGGAAAAGGCGGCGAAGCTGCCTCCGACTCGGGCAAAGCTGCCGCATCCGGGACCAACCCTGCTGGTGCACGGGGACAAGCCTTATGTCCCGAAGCAGCGGGCGCACAAGACCTACTCCTTTCCCAAAGAGCTGACGGCCCCCTGGACGGTGAAGGAAATCTACCGATTGCGTCTGCCGGATTCGCTCTATGGCGCGGTCAATGGCTCGAAAATCACTCTTTATGTTCCGCCCTCCACCAATGTGCAGGCACTCGCGCCCACGTTCGATCTCGCACGCTTCGCCGCGGCAAGTCCGACCTCCGGTACGGTGAGGGACTTCTCTAAGCCGCAGACCTATACCATCACCGCGCAAGATAAGACGACCAGGGACTATACCGTGCAGGTCGTGCCGACCGCGGCGCCCATGCACTTTACCTGGGGAGGAAAAGAGGGTGGCAACTTCGATGACGCCGCGCAGTGGAAGACCCATCTGGGGACGGCGGCAGCGCCGGTTTCCGGTGGGAGTTCCGACAGCATTCTCAATTTTTATACGCCCGGCAAATTCGAGGTAACACGGGAAGCCGCAGGCGATTTCGTGCTCAACCAGCTCAATTTTGGCAGCTCCTCCCTCACTTTGAATTCCAAAGGGACGCTCGTCTTTGCCAAAAGCAAGACCCATGGCTCCCTGCCCTACATGAACAGTCAGAACCGCGCGAACGTGACGATAAAAGCGCCGATCAAGCTCGATGCCGATCTCACCGTGGACGGGCTCGAACTCGATGACACCCGCGTCTTTCTGCCGGGGGTCATCTCCGGCACCGGGGCCTTGATCAAGGACGGGCCGCACTCACTTTATGCCAGCAGTCCGGCCAATACCTACAGCGGCGGAACGGTCGTCAATGACGGTTCTCTCTCGGTGCAAAAGCAGGGGCTGGGAACAGGGCCGGTGGCGATCAACAATGACGGGGCGATTGGGATTGGCGGAGATCCGGTGATGAATTCGCTGACCGCAAACGGCGGGCGCATCTTTTCCGGCGGCCACGGTCGCTGGAGCGGACCGGTGATCTTGAAAGGAAACATGCTGGTTAGTTCTCCCGACTTTGTGGAGTTCGATAACAAGGAGGGCGGCATCAGCGGACCCGGCGGCCTCACGCAGACCGGGCATCGCGTGGACCACGGCACCAAGATCGGGGCGCTCAAACTCTTCGGGCGCAATACCTACACGGGAGCCACCAGAGTGGAAATGGGACTCCTTGAAGTAAAGTCCTCACTTTACAACAATGAACCCGCGCGCTGGACACCCGCGAATATCACGGTCAACGGTGCGGCGGGCGAGTTGCGGCTGCATGTGGGTGCGCCGGGCTCATTCACCACGGAGCAGGCCGGGACCATGCTCCGAAGCCTCGCCAACGGCGTCAATCAGAACGGCCTCCTAGCCGGTGCCACCTTCGGTCTGGATACGACCGGTGCCACGAGTGTGCAGGAACTATCCGCCCCCATCGCGGATTCCAAGGGGCCGGGGGGAGGAAGCATCCACCTGAAGAAATGCGGTGCGGGAACCCTCAAGCTCTCCGGTGCCAATACCTATAGCGGCCAGACGATCGTGACCGGCGGAACACTCAGTGTGGCGTCGCTCAACCGGGTGGTGAAAGGCGCACCCAGCAGCAGCCTTGGCGCGCCCAAGACCGATGCCGACGGCGAGATCATGATCAGTGGCGGCAGCACCCTGGCCTATACCGGCAAGGGTGAGACCACGGACCGCACCCTGAACCTACCCGGCGGCGGCGACACCATCACGCTGGAGCAATCCGGCACAGGCCTGCTGAAGCTGACCAGCCCCTTTGTGATGTCCGGCTATGGGGAAAACAAAACCATCATCCTTGCCGGTTCCAGCGCCGGCACCGGGGAACTCGCCTTTAACATCGACAACGTCTATGACCGCAAAGGCAAGGCCGTCACTGCCATCACCAAAACCGGCACCGGCACCTGGACACTCTCCGGCACCAACACCTACACCGGCCCCACCACGGTGAAGCAAGGCACGCTGCTGCTGGCCAATGTCCACAGCCTCGGAAACAAGACGGACGTTTCCCTGGTGGAAGGCGGCATGATGGAACTGGCGTTTCAGGGCGAGATGCCCATCGGAAAACTCTCCGTTGATGGCAAGCTGCAGCTACCAGGAACCTACAATTCGGAGAACTTGCCCAAGTTTCTCCGGGGGAAGGGCACTTTGAAGATTCCGTAAGCCGCAGGCGATTTTGTGCCACGCCAAAAGGCCTGCATAGCCGTTCCCGCTGAGCGTGGTCCATCGGCCTTTGGCCGCCTTGCTCCTGCTGCGATCAAAGACCTGTCCGTATTCGGTCAGCGGCGCTTGGCGAGGAGCCAGGGCAGATAGATCGCGGCAAAAAAGACGAGCGCCACCGCGTTGATCGTTGCCACGTAGAGCCAGCGGGCGTCTGGGAAAAGATCGAGCATCGAGGCCTGCTCGGGGCGGTGGCTGAGGAAGCCGTAGTTGCCGCCGGTCGGCGCGTTCACGGCGAGTGCGGTGACCAGATAGATTTCCGACCACAGGACGATGCGACCCATTCCGAGCGGGCGCATCTTTGGCACGAGCAGGAGAAAGAGGACGCCGGCCACGATCCCGGCGTGATCGAGAAAAAAGGCGATTTGCTTCCACCACGCGAGATCGCGCGCGATGGCGGGCGTGAACAGTGCCTGCAACGTCCCGCAGAGACCCCAGAAATACCCCAGCTCGAAGCACGTTTGCGACCGCCAGAGCAACGCGCCGACGACCGCAATGAGCGCCCAGTCGCAGAGCTGCATCGGCAGCGCCTCCCGCGCGGTGAGCGTGCCGTCCACCGCCTTCTGCACGAGCATGGCGATGAAGACCACGACGAGGAGACCGGCGATTCCGCGCGCAAAACTCCGCTCCAGCAGCGGATGCGGTCGCCGCCGGTGTATGGCCCAAAGCACCAACGGGCCGAGGAAGGCCAGGACGAGCGACGCGAGCTGGAGCGAAGACATTCGCGGCAGTGTAAACGGAACGGCGTCGCCGGCGAGCACCGCGTCACCGGCCGGGAGGAGCGCCTGCCTTCCGCCCGCCACCCACTGGAAATGCGACCAAGGTTTCCGCGCCCTCGTGATAGTCGTGGCGTCCGTTTCACCCCAAAAAACTGCCCCTCCTTATGCCCACTCATCTCGATCCCGTCATCCTGCAAAAACTCCGGGCCTTCGCGCGGCGGCGGCGGGGGCTGATTTTGGTGCGCGGGATTTTCGCGGCGGTGGCGATGCTGGTCGGCACGATGATCGTGGTCGCGGCGGTGGATTTCTGGATTCCATTTCTCCCGGATGGCGTGCGCTGGGCGCTGAGCGCGGCGGCTTACGCGGCGGTGGTGGTGATCGCTTGGCGGCAGTGTCTGCATCAGCTTTTGCACGCGCCGGACGAGCGGCAGATCGCGCGGCTGGTGGAGCACGCGGAGCCGGGGCTGCGCGAGGATTTGCTCTCGGCGGTGGAGCTGGGGCGGGCGCAGGGCGACGTGTTCGACTCGGAGCAATTCCGCGCCCTGCTGCAGTCGGACGTTTCCTCCCGCATGCAGAGTCTGGAGGTGAAATCGCTGCTGCCCGTGGCGCTGATCCGGCGCTCCCTCAGCGTGGCGGCGATCATCGCGGTGGCCGTGGTGGGGCTGACGCTGAGCAGCGATTTCCGCTTCCGCACACTCTTCCTGCGGGCGCTGCTGCCGGGGGCCAATTTGGAGAACGTGGCGAGCACGCAGTTGTTCATCATCGCGCCGGTGGCGGGCGATCGCACGGTGGCAGAGGGCGATGCGGTGCAGGTGATCGTGGAGGTGCGCGGGGCGGCGGCGAAAACGGTGATGCTGGAGGCGCAGACCCGCACGGAGGGTCGGCGTCTCGCGGAGATGAAGCCGCTGGGCGGCAAGCGCTTTTCCACGACGCTGCAAATCGCGCGCGCG
This sequence comes from uncultured Chthoniobacter sp., assembly GCA_964415705.1. GTDB lineage: Bacteria > Verrucomicrobiota > Verrucomicrobiia > Chthoniobacterales > Chthoniobacteraceae > Chthoniobacter. The sequence goes on from CAYQBV010000021.1 coordinate 5,259, forward strand.
AACGTGCGCTACCGCATGCAGGCGGGCGACGGGCGCACGCGCTTCTACGAGCTGACGGCGGTGCCGCGTCCGCACGAGATCGCTTTTGAAAAGACCTACCACTTTCCCGCCTACACGAAGCTGGCGGCGAAGACGGAGCAGGCTTCGGGCGGCGAGCTCTCCGGACTGGAGGGCACGGAAGTGGAGTTGAAAATCACGGCCAATCAGCCGGTGACGGGCGGGGAGCTGCGGATGGATTGCGGCAAAACGCCGACGGTCATTCCGCTGGTCACGGGCGCGGACGGGCGGCTCACCGGGCGCGTGCCGCTCACGGCGTCGGGCACGTATCGCGTGCATCTCGTCGCCGCGCGGACGGGCTTTGTGAACAAGTTCAGCCCCGAGTACGAGGTGCGCTCGACGCCGGACCTGCTGCCGGTGGTGGAATTCGAGGAGCCAGCCACGGACATCGTCGCGCCAGCCAATGAACTCGTGAAACTCGTGGCTCGCGCGAGCGACGACATCGGCGTGGCGCGCGTGGTGCAGATGGTGAAAGTGAACGAGGGCGCGTGGAAGGAGACCGTGCTGAAGGCGGACGCGGGCAAGCAGGCGCGCGTGGAGCGGGAGTGGGATCTCGCCGAGGAAGGCGTGAAGGTGAACGACCTCCTCACGACGAAGCTCGTGGCCACGGATTTCAAGGGCGGCAGGAGCGAGTCGCGTCCGCTGCAGGTCGTGGTCCTGGCGGCGGCGATGGAGATGAAGCGCCTCGGCGGGCTGGAGAGCCGGCGGGTGCTGGGCGAAAACGTGAAGGCGCTGGCGGCGGCGGGCGCGGCGCTGGAAAAGGCGGCGCTCACGGCGAAGCAGAAATTTGCGCAGACCGAGGGCTCGGATCCGCAGCGCACGCCGGCGCTGGCCGCGGGCGCGACAGCGCTGGCGGATTACGAGGCAAAGCTCGCCGCGACATGGCTGGCGCTGAGCGCGCCGCTGAGCGACGCACCCGCAAATCACGAAAGCTCCGATCTCGTTTTGCTTGGCCGCCTTTTGAGCCGGACAAACAGCGGCGAGGTCCAGCAGGCCGGCAAAGGTCTGCGTGTGCTTTATGCCAATCCCGCGCAGCCCGCGGGGCGTGAACTCGCGACGGAAATCCACGCGCACGCGGCGCAGGCACAGGCGCGGACGGCGCTGGCCGCGGAGGCGTATCGCTTCAATCTCGCCGCCGAGCAAATCGACGTGGTCTTCGAGCTGAGCCTGATGCTTTACAGCGATCTGCGCCGCATCCGCGGGGCCGCGGGCGCGGCGCAGACACCGGCCGATTGGGGCAGGCTGGCGACGCGCCTGAACGCGCTGCTCGGCGTGAGCCGCAGCCTCGACGGCGTGCTCAAGGCGATCAAGGAAGGCGGCAGTCCGATCGCCGCCGCCGCGGGGCAGATCGCGACCGGCGATTATTTCGCGCAGGTGCGCGAGGCGACGGACAAGGCGCTGAAAGACGGGACGCCGGACGCGCGGCTGAAGGAAATCTTGCCCGAGCTGGACAAGGCTTTCGGGACGATCGTCTGGGACAGCCGCACCGAGCGCGCGAATCTCGCGAACGCGGCGTTGGCGGACATCACCGCGCGCGGGAAGATCGCCACCGCGCCTGTCGCCGCCATGCACCGGCTGCTCGTCGAGGAGCTGGAGCCGACGTGGAGCTGCGTGGAAAAACTGCGCGCGGAGCTGGCGGAGATCGCGCAGCGGGACACGGTTTCCGCGCCCGACCGGCAGACCTTGAGCGCGGCGCGCTGGGCGGCGGCGGGCGACATTTTCAAAGCGCACGCCGACCTCGAAGAATCCCGCGCCACCGCTGACAACGGCTTTCTCGGCGACCTCCGCCGCGCGAGCGTGGCCACGCTTTCCGTCCACGCGCTCTCGCCCGGCGACGGCCCGGAAAAAACCGCCACGCGCCTCGAACTGCTCGACCAAAGCATGAGGATTCTGGAGGGCGGTCACAACGTGCAGGAACTGGCGGACGGCCTCGAAGCGCTCATCGCGCAGGAGCGTTACGAGGTGCGCCGCCCGCATGGGCGCAGCGTGATGCCGCGCACCTGGACGTGGCTCGCCACGCGGTTGCAGATGGTGCCGGGGCAGTTGAAAAGCCTGACGCTCGCGGACGCCGCCGCGCGCCAGGCGGTGGACGCCGCGGCTCCGCTGCTGGAGGCGATCCCGGAGAGTGAGGCGTTCATCGCGGTGGGCGCGGAGATGGTGCAGCGCGGGAAATACGCGCGCATCCCGGAGAGTGCGCACCGGCCACTGGAGCCGATCCTCGGGCGAGTGAAGATCGCGCTCATGCGTCTGCGCCCGGCGATGGAAACCGCGCGGAAAAATCTCGCCACGCTCACGCCGAAAATCAGCGAGCTGGCCTTTGCTCTCGCCCGCGAGGAAGCCGCGCTGAAAAAGGAATCCAACCAGCTCGCCAGCCAGGCCGCGACCGCGAAGCCCGATGCCAACAAGGCGCAGGCCCAGCCGCAACTCGCGCAGCAGCAGCAAATCAATGGACGCATCGAGATGCTCCGGGAACTGATCCGCGCCGATGCGAGTGAGCAGAGCCTTTTGAAAAAGGATCAGCGCGAGCGGATGCGCGACGGCGACGACGCGCTGGCGATGCTCAAGGATCCGCCGCCCGCCGCCGAGCAAGCGCTGCTCAATGTCACGCGCGGTTCCGACGCCACGCAGCAGCAGGACGACCTCGACCTCGCGATCGAGCAGGAGCAGAAACTGACGGACGTTTTGAACCAGATTGCCGGGCACTATGAGGCGCTCGAACAAAGCCGGAAGGTGGACGAGAGCCGGACCGCGCTGCGCGAAAACGAGGACGCCCTGGGCGTGAAGGACGCGCTCGATCAGGAATACGACAAGGCCGCGCAACTGGCCGCGCTCGCCGAGATGAGCATCGCGGATCAAATCGCCGCGCTGGAGGCGAAGCTGCCGGACAGTCCCGCGATGCAAAAGGAGCTGGACCAGATCGCGCGCGATGCGCTGGCCGTGGCGTTGGTGGAACTCGAACGCGCCGCGAAAGCGGAAGCGTCGGCCGCCGAGCGCGTGGACCAGCAGGTCGTGCGCGACAAGGATCCGCAATACCGCCGCAGCGCGCTCGAACTCGCGCAGCTCGCCGCCCTTTCCACGAAGGAGGCGCAGGCCGCGGCAGAGGCGGGGCGGAAGCTGCTGGAGCAAGCCGGGAGCAAGCCGGCGGAGGATCGCGCGAAGGCCGCCTTGGACCGCGCGACCGCCGCGGTGCCGCACGCGGATCAGCTCCTGATCACCGTGGAAAAGCTGGGGACGGCGCGCGGCACGGAGGAAATCACGGCGACCTTGAACGCGGTGATGCAAAGCGCGGGAATGACCGTCCACCTTTCCGGACAGGCCCTGGCCGAGGCGAAGGTCGCCGCGCAACTCGTCACGACCGCGTTGCAAAAAGACGAACCGGAGAAAGCCGCGTACGAACTGGCCGGGACGCAGGTGGCGACCGCGCGGGAAAAGGCGTCGCAGGCGATCGACGCCGCAAACCAGGCGAGCCAGGCCGCCCAAGCTGCCGCCGAGCGCAGCCACGCGATGGCGAAGCTCCCCGAAAACGCGCCGCAAAACTCCAAGCTCGCGATGGCCTCCGTCGAGCAGCGTCCCGTGAAGAGCGACGTCCTCGAAGCCGCCGCCGACGTGGGCCGCGCGGGCCGCCACGAAACGCGCCTCGGCAAGTCCGACCTCGGCCAGAAACTCAACGATCTCTCCACGCAAATCTCCGACGCCGCGCGCGGCGAAGTGACCGCCGCCGAAAAGGCGCTGCGCGAATCCGCCCAGCCCGATGGCGCGCAAACGCCCGTGCGCACCGCCGCCACGAAACTCGCGGAGCTGGTCGCCCTTTTGAAGGAAGCCGCCCAGGAAGCCAACGGCGCGCCACCTCCCGCCGACCCCACCGCTCCCGGCGCCGACGACGAAAGGGAACTCGCCCGTTCGCTCGACGAACTCGATCAGGAGTTTAACGCCACCGACGTGGAAATCCCCGCGCCCGGCAACGAGGAAACCCCCAGCAAAGCCGGCCCCATCGGCGGCAAAGCCCCGCTCTCCGCGTCCTCCATGCGGCAGGGCCGCAAAGGCAAACCCGAGCGCATGCCCGGCATTCCGCCGCCTTTCACCCCGACGGCAAAATCCGAGATGGGCGCGAAGCTCGCCGGCGCACCCGCCGGCGGCGCACCACCCGCCCTCACTGCGATGAAACGCGGCGACTGGGGCAAGCTCCCGAAGAAACTCGCCGAGCAACTCACCCGCGGCCGCAGCGAAGAACTCCCCGAGGATTACCGCGAAGCCATCGAGACCTACTACCGCGTCATCGCCGAGAAATCGCGGCAACCCTGACGCGCCGTCATTTCAGGAAAACGTGGGCGCAGGAGAGCGCGGTGCCGCCGGGGTGCAGGACGGGCGTGAGCTTGCCGGCGGGCACTTCGATCTCGCCGGCGGCGGTGCCGTTGAGCGTGAGCGTGAGTTTGGTGCCGAGCCGCATGGCGATGAGGCGGTTCCAGCCTTTGGCTTTCGCGGCGGGCATCTCGGGCAGGCGGATTTCCGGCGCGTCGCCCGCGCGCAGGAGCAGCGGTGGCACGGTCGTGGCGGGAGCGGCGTCCCAGGACCAATCGAGGTGCAGCTCGAAGTCGGCGAGTTCCTTTTCGCTCCGCAACGGCGCGGCCCCAGCCTCCGCTTGCAGTTTCCAGTCGCCGGCTTTCCACCCCGCGACCTCTTTCCAGCCGCGCAGCGTGCGACCGTCGTAGAGACTGTTCTCCACCGGGGCGGATTGCTCGGGGGTCGCGCCGGTGGAGGGCAGTTCCTTGATCCGGAGGTTGCGCCAATCCACCGGGCTGCCCTCGCTTTCCAGCCCGATGTAGCCTTTGCGCCAGGCGCACTCGCTGCCGCCGCTGACTTCCTTGCCATTGACCGCGAGGCGGATGGTGCCGTCCTGGCAGGTGATGCGGTAGTGGTTCCATTCGGGCGAGGGTTTGCTCCGCTGCTCGGTGGGAAAACTGCGCATGCCTTTGCTCGGCGCGAAGGGTTTCATCGACGCGCCGTGGATGGCGAAGACGTCGCCGTGCGTGGTGTGGTCGCCGGTGTTGCCGTAGCCGTGGTCGAGCACCTGCACCTCGATGGAGCGGAGAAATGGGACGCCCGGCGCGGCCTGCGGGCTGGCCCAGATGAAGATGCCGGCATTGCCCGCCGGTTTCAGATGCCGCCACTCGAGTTCGAGGATGAAGTTTTCATACTGCCGCGGAGTGCGGAGTGCGCCGGTGGGCTGGCCGTCGCAATGGATCATGCCGTCCACCACGGTCCAGGTCGCGGGCTTGCAGTTCACATTGACCCAGCCGTCGAGGGTCTTGCCGTCGAAGAGCGGCACGAAGCCATCGTCCTCCGCGAAAAGGCAGACGGGCAGGAGGAGGGCAAGGAGGGCGGCGAGTTTCATGGCGTGACCGGAGCAGAAGTTCCGCGCCGCGCCAAGCGTATGGTGTTGGCGCTTTCATTCAGCGCCCCGCTGTCCTTACCTCAATACGGCGATGGACATGGCGGCGGCGATGGGGATCGAGCTTTTGACGGAGGACGAATATCGCGAACTGCAGAAGCTCGGCTGTTTCGACACAAAGACCTCGAGCTGGGTGCAGGCCCCGGCGGAGCTTCGCAAGCTGGGCGGGGCGCTCTATGGGGAGCGTCGCTATGGCCGGGTCTTTGTGGGTCACAATGGGGCGCAGTCTTATTACGCGGCGCGGGGATTTCGTGGGGTGCTGAGGGTGTGATCGGTGAAGGGGGAGTGGGCTCCACCGAATCACCCATCACTCATCACGCGGGACCATCATTGCGCGCTACCGGTGTCATAAAGAGCGGCGAGGAGGCGGAGGCATTTGGGGCCGGGGAAGACGCCGGGTTCCATTTGGTTCATGACGTAGGCGAAGGAGAGGCCGGTGTCGGGGTCGGCGAAGGCGTGGCTGCCGCCGGCGCCGGGGTGGCCAAAGGCGCGCGGGGAGGGGCCGAAGTGGGTGCGCGTTTTCCCGCCGTGGGCGTCCACGGGATCGCGCATGAAGCCAGCGGCGAAGGCGGTTTCGATCTGGAGCACGCGGTCGGGGCCTTGGGTGAGGGTGGTGGTCATCCAGTCGAGCGTGGTCGGCTCGAAGAAGCGCCGCCCTTCCCACACGCCGCCGCTGGCGAGCAGGGCGTAGAATTTCGCCAAACCGCGCGCCGTGCCGATGCCGCCGAACGCGCCGAAGGATGCGGTGCGGGCCTCGGGCGTGTTCATGGAGGCGACGCTATGCAGGCCGCGAGGTGAGGCAAAGGCGCGGGCAGTGAGCGAGCCGGGCGTGGCGAAGGCCGTGTAGAAGGGGTCGCCTTTGGGCGGGGCGGTTTTCGCGGGGAAAATGGCGGACGCCTGGGCGAGGCGTTCGGGCGGGAGGCCGATCCAGAGGTCGAGGGCGAGCGGCTCGGCGAAATGCGTGCGCCAGTAGTCGCGGAGCGTGGTCGCGGTGATGCGGCGGAGGAGTTCATCCACGAGATAGCCGAAGGTGCGCGGATGGTAGCCGTGCCCCTCCCCGAGCGGCCAGGCGGGAGGCTCCGCGGCGAGGGCGTGGGCGACGGCCGCGTGGTCCTGCGCGTCCGCCGGGTGCGTGAGCGCGGGGAGCCCGGCCTGATGCGAGAGCAGTTCCGCGATCGTCACCCCGTCTTTCCCGGCCTGCGCAAACTCCGGCCACACCTCGGCCACGGGCGTGAGCGGCGCGACGCCATGCTCCTGGCCGGCGTGCAGCAGACACGCGGCAGCCAGCCCTTTCGTCGCCGACCAAAACAACACGGGCGTCTCCGCGCTCCACGGCTCCGTTTTCGCGCGGTCGCGGAAACCGCCAGCGAGCGCCAGCACTTCGCGCCCATCCCGCCACACGCACACCGACGCGCCGAGTTCGCCGAAAGTGGCGAAGTTTTCGTGGAAAAGCGCGGTCATCCGGTCGGCGGGCATGGCAGCGGATTACCGCACGGCATCCGGGGGACGCGAACTTTTCGCACCGTTGACGCGCGACTGCGGAAAAATTTTCACGGCCAGCGTTTGTTCGGTTGCAAAGCCTATGGGCGCTGCTAAAGCACGCCGCTCTATGTCAAACCAACCGCAAGCCCCACAGCAAAGCCTCCAGCTCAAATACGAAAACTTCACCGCCCGCTACGCGAACCACGCGCTGGTCAGCGTCGGCGCCGAGGAAGTCTATCTCGATTTCACCTCCGGTATCGTCGCCGACCGCCCCGGCGTGTCCGTGATGCCGATCCACACGCGCATCGCCATGACGCCCTCCGGCGTCGTCCGCCTCGCGCAGCTCCTCCAGCAGACCACGGCGAATTTCCAGGTCGTGCAGATCCCGCCGCCGACCACCCCGCCCACGCCGGTGGAACCCGCGCCGGTCGAGGACAGCAAGTAACCCCGGAGCGCGGCCCAAACCGCGCACCCAACCACTAACCAAACCCGCCGGTCAGCGCGCGCCAACGCCGCCTGACCGGCGGGTTCGTTTTTGCGCGGAAGCGCGCCCCGGCACTCCCCACTTGTCACCCGCGCCCGCATCCTCCACCTTCCGCCCACTATGACGCAGAAAAACTCCGGCTGTCTCTGGATGCTCGCGGGCTTCGGCCTTTGTCTTGGGCTCATCTTCATCGCCTTGGTTTTCTCCGTCGGCGCGCTCGGCATGCGCAATCCCGTCAAACCATCCGCGGCGAGATTCGAGGAGGCCGTGGTCGTGGACGCCAAGCCCCAGGCCGATGGCAAGGATGCTCCGGGCAAGATCGCGCTCATCCACCTGCGCGGCATCATCAGCAGCATGGAGCCGGGCTCGGTGGGCGAGACGATGGTCGATGATCTCAAACTCCAGCTCGAACAGGCCGCGCTCGACGACAAGGTGAAGGCCGTGGTGCTCCACGTGGATTCCCCCGGCGGCGAAGTCACCGCGTCGGACGTGATCTACAACGCCGTGTGCAAAGTGCGCGACGGCGGCTTCGGTCCCGCGAACAAGAAACCGGTCGTCGTTTACATGGGCTCGCTCGCTGCGTCCGGCGGCTATTACGTGGCCTGCGGCGGCAGCCATCTCATGGCGAATGAAACGACGCTGACCGGTTCGATCGGCGTGATCATGCAGACGCTGAACTACCGCGAACTCATGGGCAAAGTCGGGCTCGAGGCCGTCACTTTCAAAAGCGGGGCTTTCAAAGACATGCTCAGCGGCTCCCGCGAGATGCGGCCGGAGGAAAAGGATTACGTGCAAAAGATGGTCATGGACACCTACGGAAAATTCGTGGGCATCGTGGCCCGCGAGCGGAAACGGGACGAAACCGAGCTGCGCAACGGCCTCGCCGACGGGCGGATCATTTCCGGCCGGGACGCGAAGGAGGCCAAACTCATCGACTCGCTCGGCCAGATCGAGGACGCGTATGCGAAGGCCATGGAGCTCGGCAAAGCCAGCGGCGCAACGATCATCCGCTACGAGTCGCCGTTCCATTTTGGCCGGCTCTTTCGCGTGCTCGGGCAGAGCCAAAAAGCCAGCGTCGAGGTGAACGTCATGAAATCCCTCATGCCGAAACTCGAAGCCGGGCGGCTCTACTTTCTCCCGAGCTTCTACGCGCCCTAGCCCTTGCGGCCGCCAGGCATTACTCCCTCCATGGTCGGGCTCGGTTTCGCCGCGCTCGCCCTGGCCTTGAAAGTGCAGTCGGAGGTCGTCCACCGCATTCGGACGGACGGCGGCCAGGTGCGAACCGAAGGATGGCGCATGCCGGACGCCCTCGTGGCCCTCGTTCTGGCTGTGGCTTTTGTCGCGCTCGGGGTCGGCGCGGTCCTGCACCGTGGGGCCGCCAGCGAGGCGGTGAAAATCGAGCAGGTGCTGCCGGGTTCGCTTTTCTTTCCCGTGCTCGTCATCGGCGTCGCCGCCTTTCTGCACTACCGCGGCCTCCGCCTCGTCCCCGCGCTCGGGCTCGATCGCCTCGGAGCGGGGAAGGTCATCGGCTGGTCGTTCGGGCTCGTCGTCCTCGCCTTCATTTTTGCCGGGGCAGCGAATCTCCTGACGCTCGCCGTCATGCAGGGGAAGGCCGAGCAGCAGCCGCTGGTGAACCTTTTCCGCGACGTCGCCCAGCGGGGCGACACCGCCGCGATGGCGAAGATTTTCTTCGCCGGTGTCATCCTCGCGCCGGTCGCCGAGGAGTTCATCTTTCGCGGCTTTTTCTACGGCGTGGGCAAGCGCTATCTCGGCCCGCTGGCCAGCGGCTTCGCCTCCGCGCTGCTCTTCGCCGCCTTCCACCTCAGCCTCACCGCCGTCGGCGGGCTTTTCGTCCTCGCCGTCTGCCTCACCCTCGCCTACGAGCGCACGGGCTCGCTGCTCGTCCCCATCGGCATGCACGCGCTCTTCAATTTCACGAGTCTCTGCGTCGTCTGGCTCAGCGCCAAAGGCGTCGTCCCCCCGCTGTGAAACTCTCCGACCTCGGCGAAAATCGCGTCGTCGCGGAACTCACCCGCGCCCTCGCGCTCGGCGCGGATGTCCGGGTCGGAGCGGGCGATGATTGCGCGGTCATTGGCCGTCCGCGCGACCGGCACTGGCAGTTGTTGAAAACCGACGCCGTCATCGAAGGCGTGCATTTTCTCCCCGACGAAGATCCGCGCCGCATCGGGTGGAAAGCGCTGGGCCGCGCGGTCAGCGATATCGCCGCGATGGGCGGCGAACCGCGGCACGCGCTCATCACGATCGCCGCGCCGCCCACGACCAGCTTCGCCCGCGTGCGCGGGATTTACGCCGGGCTGCGCAAGTCCGCGCGGCGTTTTGGCGTGAGCATCGTGGGCGGCGAAACGGCGCGCTCACCCGGCCCGCTTTTCCTGAACGTCGCCCTCACCGGCACCGTCGAGCGCGCCCGCTGCATCCTCCGCTCCGGTGGACGCCCCGGCGACGCGCTTTACGTCACCGGCCGGCTCGGCGGCTCGCTCGCGGGACGGCATCTCGACTTCACCCCGCGCCTCGCCGAGGCCCGCTGGCTCACCGCGAATTTTTCCCTCCACGCCATGATGGACCTCAGCGACGGACTCGCCGCCGACCTTCCCCGCCTCGCCGCCGCCAGCCGCTGCGCTTTCACCCTCGAAGAATCCGCCCTGCCGCGCACCGCCGGCTGCACCGTGGCTCAAGCCGTCACCGACGGCGAAGATTACGAACTCCTTTTCGCCCTCGCGCCCCGCCACGCCACCGCGCTGGAAGCCGCATGGAAACAGCGCTTCCCCCGCCTCGCCCTCACCCGCATCGGCGCGCTCCATCCAAAATCTGAAATCAGAAATCTGAAATCTGAAATCCCTGATGTCTTCGATCACTTCCGCCAACGCTGAAGAAACGGTCGCGCACGGCCAGACTGTCGCCGCCACGCTCCGGCGCGGCGACGTCCTCGCGCTCAGCGGCGAACTCGGCGCGGGCAAGACGCACTTCGTCAAAGGTCTCGCCGCCGGGCTCGGCGCGCCGGTCAGTGTGACCAGCCCCACTTTCACGCTCATCCACGAATACGCCGGCGGGCGGCTCCCGCTTTACCACTTCGACTTCTACCGCCTCGACGACGCCGACGCGGCGCTCCGCATCGGGCTCGACGAATACCTTTTCGGCGACGGCGTCTGCGTCATCGAGTGGGCGGAAAAATTTCCCGCGCTCCTCCCGCCGCACACCCGCTGGCTGCGCTTCACACATCGCGACGACGGCGCGCGCGCGATCGAGGAATCCCCTGCCCCATGACCATCCTCGCCATCGACACCTCGACCCATCACGGCACCGTCGCGCTGCTCGTGGACGGGGAGTTGCGGCTCGACGAAACCTTCACCGCCGACCGCCGCACCAGCGCCGCGCTTTTCCCGGTCCTCGCACGCGCCCTCGCCGCCGCGGCCCGCGTGGATCAAGTCGCCATCGGCCTCGGGCCCGGATCGTATGCCGGCGTCCGCATCGCTATCGCCGCCGCGATCGGGCTGAAACTCGGCCTCCGCGCGCAACTCGTCGGCCTGCCCTCCGTGGCGGCGCTCGAAACCAACGCGCCCGCCTATCTCGCCATCGGCGACGCCCGCCGCGACACGTTTTATTTCACGCACGTCGAGGACGGCCTTTGCACCGCCGGTCCGCTCCTCGCCACCGCCGACGAACTCCACACCCTCCTCGCCGCGCACTCCGCGCTCCCCGTTTTCACCAGCGTCCCGCTCCCCGCTTTCCCCATCGCCGAAATCGCCCTCCCCTCCGCCGTCCGCCTCGCCCGGCTCGCGCACGCCGGCCGCGGCCTCACCGCCACCGGCGACCTCGAACCCATCTACCTCCGCGAGCCGCACATCACGCAGCCGAAGCGATGAGTGACGCGCCGCCGCCATACCGCGGGCGGCTGGCCCCGTCGCCGACCGGCTACCTGCACCTCGGGCACGCGCGCACTTTTTGGGTCGCGCAGGAACGCGCGGCGGCGGCGGGCGGCGCGCTGATTTTGCGGAGCGAGGATCTCGACCGGGCGCGGTGCCGGACGGAGTTTCGCGCGGCGATGCTCGAGGATCTGCGCTGGTTCGGGCTGCGCTGGAGCGAAGGGCCGGACGTGGGCGGACCACACGCGCCCTACACGCAGAGTGAGCGGATGGCGCACTACACGGCGGCGTTTGAAGAGCTGCGCGCGCGCGGTTGCATCTACCCATGCAACTGCTCGCGGCAGGACGTGCTCCGCGCACTCGGCGCGCCGCATGCGGGCGAGGACGAGCCGCTTTATCCCGGCACCTGCCGCCCGCGGCGCGGGAAACTCGAAATCCGAAATCCGAAATCCGAAACTCAGCGGGCGGGCGTGAACTGGCGCTTCCGCGTGCCGGACGACGAGACGATCTCTTTCACCGACCGCGCGCGCGGTCCGCACACGGAGACGGCGGGGCGTGATTTTGGCGACTTCCTCGTCTGGCGAAAGGACGACCTGCCGAGCTACCAGCTCGCGTGTGTGGTGGATGACGCGGCGATGGGCATCACCGAAGTCGTGCGCGGCGCCGACCTGCTGACCAGCACCTGCCGCCAGCTCCTGCTCGACCGCGCGCTCGGCCTCACTGCGCCCGCCTTTTACCACTGCCCGCTGATGACCGACGTGAGCGGCCTCCGCCTCGCGAAACGCGACCATGCGACCAGCCTGCGCGCCCTGCGCGCGGGCGGCACGACGCCGGAAAAACTACGCGCGCAGTTTTAGCGGCGTGGGGTTTCGAGGTGTCCCGAAAGCACCTGCCGAGGCAAGCGGGACGCATGCGATACGGCAGGCGGAGACGCCTGCGCTAAAGCCCGCGAGGGCGCCTGCGCTGCGAGCGTAGCGCATTCGTCCCGCTTGCCGCATGTGGCGAGCGGACCACCATTCACCGATCACCCATCACCCATCACCCCACGACGGCCAGAGCCCTAGCTGAAGGAGAGCTTCGTCACGCCGGCGGCGGCGGCGGCGTTGAGCACGTCCACGATGCGCTCATGCCGGGTCTGCGGATTGGGCCGGATGATGACGGGATCCTTGCCGCCAAATTGCTCGATGATGTTCTTCAGCGATTCGCGCAGCGCGCCGAGATTTTTGTCCGCCGGGGTGCCGAACGCCTGGTTGTTCATCGTCACCTGACCTTCCGCGGAGATGTCGATGAGGAGGAGAGTTGGGGGCGGACCCTCCGCCTTTAGCCCGCTCGGGAGGGCGATGTTCAGTTCCCGCTCGTTCACCTGCTGGCCGGACATGGCCATGAAAAAAACCATGAGCACAAACACGACATCGACCATCGGGGCGATTTGAAAGCCCATGTCGCCATCTTCGGAGCTTACGGATCCAGACATGTGTCAGTAAAGGTGAGGGGTTGCGGGTTTAAGGCGGGGTATTGGGCGGGGGCGCCGGAGTGCCGTCGTCCTTATCGACGACCGAGAAGGTGACTTTTCCGACCCCGGCCTTGCCGGCGACGATCAGGATCGAACGCAGGTAGTCGTAGCGGACGTTCCGATCAGCCCGAATGAGGATGCGCGTCTCGGGAGCCACCGCCACGGCCCTGGCCAGTAGATCGGTCAATTGGTCCGCCTGGTCGAACTTCTGCTCGGAAACTTCAATGCCGCCCACGTCGCTCAGCGGATTCCAGAGCACGTTCACGAGCACCTCACCGCCTTTGGGTTTCGCGCGCTCCTTGGCGTCCTTGGCGACGGGCAGGATGACGCCCTCGTTGACCTGCAGGATTTCCGCTGTGGTGATCGACATGAAAAAGACGAGCAGCACGAGCAGGATGTCGATCATCGGCGCGATCTGAAACTCCGGGTCCTCCTCGGGCACGAGGCGCGTCTGCTGGCGCGCAGCTTGGGCATGGGAGAGGCGGGCCATGGCCGGGAGATCAGGCGGCCCAGTCGAGCGTGGTGCCGCAATGCGGGCAGGGATTCACGCCGGGCGCGACCGCGCCGTTGCAGACCGGGCAGGCGGTGGTCAGGGCGATGGAGACTTTGCGCACGCCGGGATTGTAGCCCGGCGCGGGGGCACCGGCATCGAAATTTTCCCCGATCTGCACGCCAGCCAGTTCGTCGTAGGGAATATCGAGCAGCAGGTTGTTCACCACGTCGTCGGCATGCACGATGCACATCTGGGAGACGTTGCGGAAAACGTAGTAGGCGACGAAGGCCGGGATGGCGATGAAGAGTCCGCTGGCGGTGGCGAGGAGCACCTCGCCGATTTTCGCCGCGAGCACCCCGGGGTTGCTCTTGACGCCGAGGGCGGCCATCGCCCCCATCATGCCGATGACCGTACCGAGCAGCCCGATCATCGGGCTGACGACACCGATCACGGAAAGGTAGCTGTTCCGCGTGCGCAGCACTGAGGCCTCGCGCAGGCCGTGTTCGGCGACGGCGGTTTCGACCGCATCCTTGCCGCGCCCGAGGCGGGTGAGCCCGGCCTTGAGAACGTTGGCGAGGTAGTTCTTGTTGGCCGCGCAAGTGGCCCATGCTTCCTGATAATTCCCAGCGGCGATCGTCTGCTGGAGCGCCTGGATGAGCGGTGGCGGGGCCAGCTTGTCCTTTCGCAGCGACATGATGTTCTGAATGATGAACGTCACCATCGTCACCGAGGTTCCGATGATGCAAAACCAGATGAGCATGATCAAAGGGCCGCCATCCAGGATCAGATCCATGATGTTATGCTGAGCCGGAGCGTCCGCCGCCGGTTCTTCGCCCTCAGCGAGGCCGGTGGCGCAGATCAGGCAGAGGGTGGCCAAAAAGACAACGAAAGGAAGATGACGGCGGAGCTTTGACGGGATCATGGTTGGTGAAGAAAACGGTAGTTAAGGAGCGCTGATTTCAGGGTGCTGTTTGCGGAGATCGTCGGCTTTTTCCTGAGCCAACGCCACTGCCCCGCGATCATGGTAGAAAATCGTGACGGTGCGCAAATAATCTTCCAACGCGCCGGCCAAGTTGCCTTCCGCTTGCTTGATCTGACCGCTGACCAGAAAGGCCTGACTGTAGGCCGGCCCGTTGGCCGCATGGCCGGTTTTGTCTTTCAGCGCGGCTTCGGTGATCGGCCCGAGCTTTTGCTTGGCGGCGGCGACGTTCTGCTTGGCCATGGCGATCCGCGCCCCGATGACTTCGCCCTGCACCGTACCGCCGGCGGGATAGGCTTTGATGAACGCCCCGTATTCGATCTCCGCCCGGGCCGAGTCCTTGAGCGCGAGGTGGATTTCCACGAGCAAGGCGGCGGCCTGCTGCGCCCACGGGGATCCCGTGCCGGGGAGACCGCGAAAGCGATCGGTCACACTCTTCACCAACGTCAGCGCCTTGGCGTAATCTTTGGCCTGAAAGGCCTGATAGCCCGCCGCCCATTCCGGGGGAGCAGCCATCCGGACATCGGAAATCTGGGTCAACTGGAGCGGGCGATCCCCCGCCTCCGTCCTGATAATCAGCGCCGAACCACTGATCGAAACCACTTTTTGCCTCTGCGAAACCCCGCCCGCCACGACATCCGCATCCTGCTGGCCATACGCCCCCGCCGCGAGCAGGAAAACGCTGCTCGCGGTAAATAGGAGTTGCTGGAAATGGGCGGGGAAACGTAGCTTCATCGGCTCGGCGGGCGGCAAGCTAGTGACGCCCCCCGGCGAACGCAACCTCGAAACTTTCCACCATGCTCAACCACTATATCCGGCGCTATCAGCAGCCACTCCTCATCATTTTCACGATCCTGATCATCATCACTTTCGTGGGCTTTTTCGACAAAAGCGGGATGATGGGGAAACTCGGCCACGATGCCCCCGCCCAGATTTACGGACAGCCGGTGACGCAAGTGCAGATGCAGCGCGAGGGGCGAAAATTCTCGCTGGCGCAAAAGCTAGGCATGCAGGAACTGCTGATGTCGGTCGTCGGGCGGCCGCAGAGCGAGGCGGACGCGATCGAGAACTTCCTGTGGAACAGCATGGTCGTCCGGCACGAGGCGGAACAGCTCGGGATCAGCGTTTCCGAGGACGAAGTCTTCGCCGGAATCCAGAGGCTCCAAGTGTTCCAGACAAGCGGCGCTTTTGATCCGAAAAAATACGGGATGATCGCGCAGAACGCCCTCCCCTCGATGGGCTTCGACGAGAAGCAGGTCGCGGATCTGGTGCGGGACGAACTGCGGCTGAAAAAGCTGAAAACACTCCTCGGCACCACCGCCGCTCCGTCGCCCACCGAGGTGCGGGCGATCTACGACCAGCGCTACCAGAAGACCGAGGCCTCCGTCGTCCGGCTCAAGCTCGACGACTTCCTCGCCACGGCCACGGCCCCGGATGACGATGTGCAGAAGCTCTACGACGGGCGGAAAGACCAGCTCAAGTCCGAGGAAAAGCGCAAGGTCAAGGTCGTGGCGTTTGTCCTCGCCACCACGGACCAACCGCTCGAAGGCAAGGCGCGCGCGGACGAACTGGGCAAGCTGGGCAAGGCGGCGGAGGATTTCTCCGTGGCGATGACGGAGAAGGACGCGGACTTCGCCGCCCTCGCCGCCAAGGCCGGGGTGAAAGTCGAGGATGTCCCCGAGTTTTCCCGGCGCGATGCGCCGCCCATGCTCGCCGGCGCGCCGGATGTCGTCGCCGCCGCTTTCAAGCTCACGGTGAAAGAGCCGGTCAGCGACATCATCACCACCGACCGCGGCTACTACGCGCTGCAACTCACCGGGATCAGCGAGGTGCGCCCGCTGACCTTCGACGAAGCCAAGCCGCAGCTCGTGGAGCAGCTCAAACGCGAGCGCGCCCAGGAGGCGCTCAACCTCAAGGCCGCCGAAATCCGCGGTAAAATCGACACCGAACTCAAAGCCGGCAAATCCTTTGCCGAAGCGGCCGCCGCTGCCGGGGTGAAGGCCGAGGTCTTTGGGGCATTCTCGCAGGTCGAGCCGAAATTCGACGGAGCCGACGCCCGCGAAGTGATGATGACCGCCTTCGACATGAAGGAAGGCGCGCTCAGCCCGTTCACGCCCACGGCGACCGGCGGCGTCCTCATCCGCGTGGACAAACGCCCGCCGATCGACGACTCGAAATTCGCCGCGCAGAAAGATCTGCTCGCGGACAATATCTCGCAGTTCGCCCGCGAGACGATGTTCATCGAGTGGCTGAAAAACCGCCGCGCCGAGGCCCGCGTGATGGTGCCGAAGCGCGGCTGACGCCCGCCGTTTTCCGCCGCGAGAAAATGGACGCGCCGCCCGCGGTCGAGGAGATCTTCGACGACGCCAATGGCGACCTCGCGCTCGGCGACCTCGCCGCCGCCGCCGCGAAGTATGCGCGCTGCACCGAACTCGCGCCCGACTTCTCCGACGGCTGGCACGCCCTCGGCATGGCGCTGATGAAACTCGGCCGCTACCCCGAAGCCATCGCCGCCGGCCTCCGCACCGTCGAGCTGCGCCCCAATGACCAGCTCGCCTGGTCCAGCCTCTCGCTCTTTTACGTCCGCGCCGGCATGATCCCCGAAGCCGAGTCCGCCGGCGCGAAAGCGAAGATCCTCGGCTGGGGCGGGAAGATCAAAAAGCCCGCGTGAGTTTGCCGCGCCCGCGTGCTAGTTTCCGCGCCATGTCGATGAAAGAAACCATCCATCAGTGGGTCGATGCCTTCCCGGATGACCACCCCGGTCTGCGCGAGCTTTACGAGGAGGCCAGGCTCAGTCTGGCAATTGGCGAGGCGGAGCAGGACATCGCCGAAGGCCGCGTCCTCACGCTCGAAGAGGTGAAGCAGAGAATGGAAGAGAAATGGGCGAAGCGACGTTCCGCGTAGATTTCTCACGCCACGCGCAAGCCGATCTCGACGATCTCAGTGAATACTGGGCGGCGCGTGAAGAAGCGTGGCGCGGCGAAAAGTATCATCGCGATTTAGTCCACCGGGCCGAGGTCGAACTTTCCGATGCGGCGAGCGCCCGCCGCGGGCGGAGCGCAAAAATCACCGATTGGCCCGAAGCCCGCGAAATCGTAGCCTTCGGCGTCTATCGCATCATCTACCGGATCGACGAAGCCGCGGCTGTGGTGCATGTCCTGCGGTTCTGGCACACCCATCGCGACGATCGACCCGCCGGTGCCTGATGCCGGGCGCCCTACTCCCTTTCCATGTCCAAACCCTTCTTCATCACCACCGCCATCGACTACACCAACGGCGCGCCGCACATCGGTCACGCTTACGAGAAAGTGCTCGCCGATGTCCTCGCGCGTTATCACCGGCTGAAAGGCGACGACGTTTTCTTCCTCACGGGCGTCGATCAGCACGGGCAAAAGGTCCAACAGTCGGCGGAAAAGCAGGGCGTCGAGCCGCAGCAATTCGTGGATGAAATCACGGCGAAGTTCGTCGCCTTGTGGGACAAACTCGACGTGCAATACACCGCCTGGGCGGCGACCACCGACCCGCTCCACAAGGAATGTGTGCGCGCCAATTTGCAGAAGCTCTGGGACGACAAAGACCCCGCGACCGGGCAGAGCCGCTGGCTTTACAAGAAGTCGCAGCGCGGCTTTTACAGCGTGCGGCAGGAGCAGTTCCTCACCGACAAAGAGCGCGGCCCCGACGGGCAGTTCGGCCCCGAGTGGGGCGTGGTCGAGGAGCGCGACGAGGAGAACTTCTACTTCCGCCTCACTCAGGATCCCGCGACCGGCCTGCCCGGCTGGGACCCGAAGCAGTGGCTCCTCGATTTCATCGCCAAACGCAGCGCCGAGGAAAATCCGTTCGTCGTCCCCGACTTCCGCGTCGCCGAGCTGCGCCACGCCGTGGAGAAACTCGACGGCGACCTCTGCATCTCCCGCCCCGCTTCGCGGCTAAAGTGGGGCATCCCCTTCCCCGAGACCTTCGGCGCGGGTTTCGTCACCTTCGTCTGGTTCGACGCGCTCGTGAACTACATCAGCTTCGTCCCCGGCCACGATCCGCAATTCGAACACCGAACTTCCAAACCTGAAACCTCAACGCCGGAGCATGGCGCTCCGAATTCGGAGTTGGGGTTTGGGAGTTCGGAGTTCAGGTTTCGCTTTGCCTCCCTCTGGCCGCCCCTCCACGTCATTGGCAAAGACATCCTCATCCCCGCCCACGGCGTCTATTGGCCGGTGATGCTGAAAGCGCTCGGCTTTTCCGACGACGAGATGCCCACCCTGCTCGTGCACGGCTGGTGGAACATCGCCGGTGCGAAAATGAGCAAAAGCCTCGGCAACGTCATTGATCCCGACGCCCTCGCCGACAAATACGGCGCGGAAGCCCTGCGGTATTATTTGATGAGCGACATCGCCACGGGGAAAGATGCGGACTTTAGCGAAGAGCGGTTAGTCCAAAGCTACAACGCGGCCCTCGCCAATAGCCTCGGCAACCTGCTCAACCGGACGCTGAACATGGTGGCAAAGTATCGAGGCGGAGTGTTAAAAAGACTTTCCGATCCTGCTGCCGGATTCGCTCTTCATTCGGACGGAACGCAGCCAATCACTATTCCCAGTCCAGATATTCTGGCTGAGGAGATCGCGCGTCTTGTCTCTGACTTTATGGACAAGCATCTTGTCAATAATGGTCTCGCGAGTGCCCTTTCGATAGCGAGTTCTATGAACGGTTACGTTGATAGCTCTGCTCCTTGGAAGCTTGCCAAAGACCCCGCACAAGCCGACCGCCTCGACGCCGTCCTCTACACCCTCGCCGAGTCCCTCCGCATCATCGCCATCCTCATCTCCCCCGTGCTCCCGCGGGCCGCGCACGGCATCTTCGATCAGCTCCATTGGAAGCTCGACGCAGCCGGTCACGAATCCCGCTTCCGCCTCGCCGACGCCACGTGGGGCGGCCTCCCCGACGGCCACACCCTCGGCCAGCCCACCCCGCTTTTCCCCCGCATCGAAGCGCCCGCCGCCTAATCCCCAGGACCGAGGACGGGCAGACCGAGCCGCACTATAAGACGGCTTGCACGATGAGCCGCGCCTCATTAGCAACGCGGCATGGACATCGACTCAATCATCCGTGCTGTGCAGAAAGAACTCGGGCTTCAAGTGGACGGCAAAGCGGGCCCAGACACTTGGGGGGCCATCCACAAAAAAATCGTCCCGGCGCGACCGGGCTCTGGCGGCGGGACCGTCAGGCCCCCGGTGGCCTTGACGCAGACCGTCGATGCGCGCAGCGAATCCGTGATCGCCACGCTGCACCCGCAGGTGCGACCCGCAGCCCGCGCGCTCGTGCTGAAGGCGGCGGCGGCCGGGATCACGATCAAGGTCATCAGCGGCCTGCGCACTTACGCCGAGCAAGACGCCCTCTACGCCAAGGGGCGGACCAAGCCGGGGTCGAAGGTCACCAATGCGCGCGGCGGATACTCGAACCACAACTTCGGCATCGCCTTCGACATCGGGGTCTTCGACGGCAGCCGCTACGTGCCGGAATCTCCGCGTTACAAAGCCGTCGGGGCACTCGGCCTGGAACTCGGGCTCGAATGGGGCGGCAACTGGAAGACGATCCAGGATCAGCCGCACTTCCAACTCCGCCCGTGGTGGGCCGCCAGTCAAAACGAGCGGGACATGCTCGCCGGATTGCGGACACGCCAGGCCGCCGGACGGGATCTTTACGCTTAAACCACCACCCACCCACCGAACTCTCCAACTATGAAAAAACTCCTCCTCACCCTCCTCTTGGCCGTCACACTCCCCAGTTGGGCGGTCGCCGGTTTCCGCGGCAGCGTCGATTTTACCGCCGAGGAAAAGGCGGCGCACGCGCGGCACATCGGCACCATCACCAAAGTCGCGCGCCAGCACCTCGAAGACATCTGGAAGGAGCACCAGGCCTTTCATCGCCAGCACGGTGTCTCCAAGTTTTACGGCGACCGCAGTCTCGCTTTGAACACGCGCGACAAACGCATCGCGGCCTTGCGCGCCGCGGGTGCCCCCGTTTCGCTGGTCGATCAATTGCAGCCCACGAGTTGCGTGGGGCTGACGATGCAGGCACTCGCGGCCGGTTTTCAGAAACCGAACGACGCCGCGCTGGCAAAGGCCTGGCAGAAGATCTCCACCTATGCCCGGGCCAATGATCTCGATGGGTGCGCGCTGCTCGATGCCTTGCAAAAACTCGGCTGGCGGATCGCCTATTGGAATCCCAGCCCCGCGGATAACGCCCGGTGGGACCAGCAGGATGGCAACCGGAAAAGCAAAGGCTGGCATGCCTACCGTTACTCGACCGTCATGAACCGCGGGACCTATTACTTCAACAAAGTGGACGACAAATCGCTGCTGGTGGGTTTCGGCACCACGGTGCCGGCCGAGTTTCGCCGGGCGACCTTCTTCGTCGGCGTGGCGCACACCGGGTATCATGTCTTCCCCGGCTTTGTCGGAGACGTGATCGAAGCCCATTCCACCCGCCCGCTCGCCTCGGTGAACAACCTCGAAAAAAACCCCTTCAATCCGCTCGCCACGGGCGGCGCCCCGCGCTGGACGCCCTCGGAAATGTACCGCTCCGGTCTCGTCGGCATCCCCCCAAAATAATCGGCGTCGCCCGCCTACCGCGCGGGATCGAAGACCACGCGGAAGCCTTGATTGGCGAGCGAGCCGGGGCGGTCCATGCGGCCGATGGCGGTGAGGTTGAAAAAGTCGCACGTTCCCGACGAGCACCACCACGAACCGCCGCGTCCGGCGATCAGCTCCGCTTCGCGCCCTTGCAGGCGCGAAGCAGCAGGGCGGTGAGAACAATGGGCGGCCTTTTCATCGGGGGGAAAGGTGGCATATCTCGGGCCGCCGCGGGTCATTGGAGGGTGAAATCGTTGTCAAAATAGGTCACCGCGCCGCAAGCCCGGCGGACCCCAAGGAGCGGCGACATTCCTGTCGCCGACCCCAGCGTGCGCAGCGCCCAATCTCCCCGCGAGATGGACGCCCACCCTTCACCCTTCACCCCCACCCTCCCTTCACCTCCCAGCCTGCCGCAGGTGTTCGCGGAGGATGCGGGTGAGTTCCGCG
>CAYQBV010000022.1:0-26354 GCA_964415705.1 uncultured Chthoniobacter sp.
CGTTCCATCCTCGCCGACCTTGACCCCTTGATCAGCACGACATCCCCGGGCTTCGCCAACTCGCGCAGGGTCGCGGTTGCTTCATCCGTGGAGGCAGCGCGCACCACTTTCTCGACGCCCCCGCGCCAGGCTTCATCGGCAATCCACTCCGCCTCTGGGCCGACGCTGACGAGGCAGTCGATATGTTCGCTCGCCGCAACCTGCCCAACATGCCGATGTCCGCGCTCAGCCTCGGCGCCGAGTTCACCCATCCGACCGAGCACCGCGAATCGCCGACCCGCCGCAGGCATCGACGCCAGCGTGCGCAAAGCCGCACCGACTGAGTCCGGGTTGGCGTTATAAGTGTCGTCGATGATCTGAATCCCACGGATGACTTTTTGTTCGAGCCGACCTTTCGAAAGGCGCAGCTCAGCCAGCCCGGCCGCACATTCTTCCAACGAAAGTCCAAAGACCCGGCCAGCGGCAACCGCGAGCATCGCATTTCGCACCATGTGCTCACCGGGCACCGCCAGTTCGGCCGGCACGCTGCGCCCGTCGGCGTGCAGGAGAAACTTCGTTCCGGAAAAGTGCGCGCGCAGTTCGCTCGCGAAAACCTCGCCCTTGCCAATGCCCGCCAGCACCACGTCGGCCTTGGTCCGCGCAGCGATGGATGCGGAGTATTCATCGTGCGCGCTCAGGATCAGTGTGCCGCTCGGTTGCAGCGCCTCGGCGAGCATCCCCTTCTCCAGCGCGATGGCGTCGCGACTGCCCAGGAACTCAATGTGCGCTGTGCCGACATTCGTGATGATGGCCACATCCGGTGCGATCATCGCCGCCAGTGGTGCGATCTCTCCGGGATGATTCATCCCCATTTCAAACACCCCGACCTGGTCATCGGAATGAGCGCGCAGCAGCGTGAGCGGGACACCGATGTGGTTGTTGAGATTTCCCTCCGTGCCCGTCACCCGGAAATGTTTCCGAAGCACGGCTATCGTCAGATCCTTGGTGCTCGTTTTGCCATTGCTTCCCGTAAGCCCGACCGCCTGAAGTGCCAGCGTCTGCCGGTAATTGGCGGCGAGCTGCTGGAGGCCGCGCAGCGTGTCGGGCACGAGAACCACGGCGAAGCCCGGAGGCAGATCCGCAGGCACTTTCTCGACCATGGCACCGGCCGCACCACGCTTCGCGGCCTCGCCGACAAAGGTGTGGGCGTCGAAATTTTCCCCGCGCAGCGCCACGAAAAAGTCACCCGCCTTCAAGGCCCGCGTATCGGTGCAGACCACGGAGACTTTGTCCGCCGCGACTCCGGCCATGAACTGGCCTTCGCTCCAGCGGGCAATGGTCTGGAAATCGGTCGCGTTCATTTCAATCCAGAGGCTCCACGCGTTTGGCTTCGAGCGCCTGACGCGCCACGGCAACGTCATCGAAGGGCTCCGTGTGATCGGCGAATTCCTGATAGGTCTCGTGACCTTTGCCCGCGATGAGGATGATGTCGCGCGGTGCCGCCATGGCGATGGCTTTGAAGATGGCTTCCTTGCGATCCACGATCACCTCGTAGTTGCCCCGGGTCATGCCCGGCTTGATGTCAGCAATGATGGCCAGCGGCTCTTCCTGACGCGGATTGTCAGACGTGATGATGGAAAAATCCGCCTGCTGATCCACAACCGCCCCCATCCGGGGACGCTTGGTTTTATCCCGACTGCCGCCACAACCGAAGACCACGATGAGGCGCGCAGGATGCAATTCGCGGCAGGTCCTGATGACATTAAGCAAGGCATCGTCGGTGTGGGCGTAGTCAACGAACACACGAAAGTTGCGTTGTGCCGGAACTGCTTCGAGGCGACCGGGAGCGGCGGGCGCAGTGGCCAGCGCCAGCACCGCGCTGCGCACGTCCACGCCGAGCGCATGCGCACCCGCAATGGCAGCCAGAGAATTATAGACATTGAACTGCCCGATCTGCGGCAACCGCACGAGGTAGCTCCTGCCACCCGCGTCGAGCTGGTAACTCGTGCCATTGAAATCAATGCGCACATTGCTCGCACGAAAATCCGCCCGCGCACCGACGCCGTAGCTCATGACGGGCACGTTTTTCTCGATGCGTGCGGCGAGCTGTGCGCCGTACCGATCATCGATATTGATCACCGCTTTGCCCTTCTTTTTCGCCTCGCCGCCGAGTTCCGTGAAAAGCCGCGCCTTCGCCTCGAAATACGCGTCCATCGTCTTGTGGTAGTCGAGATGATCTTGGGTCAGGTTCGTGAAAATCGCCACGTCGAACTCCACCCCGCGCACACGCGCCTGCATCAAGGCATGGGAGGAAACCTCCATGGCGACGGCCTTGCAACCGGCAGAGCGCATCTGCCAAAGAAGGTCCTGCAATTCGAGCGACTCCGGCGTGGTGCGCGCGGCCGGCAGAATCCGATCGCCGACTTCGTAGCGAACCGTGCCGATGAGGCCGCAGCGATGCATCGTTGTCTCACAAACGTGTTTCAGGAGAAAAGTCGTTGTGGTTTTCCCATTCGTGCCGGTCACACCGGCGACTTTCAAAGCCCGGGCAGGGTGCTGGTGGAACGCTGCGGCAAGATCCGCGAGCGCGACCCGTGCATCGGCGACGGTAACATTGGTCGCCCGCGTCCGAAACTCCTCGGTCTCGCTCACCACAGCCTCCGCCCCGGCCGCAATGGCCTGCTCCACGAACTGCGATCCATCCACCTTCGCCCCCCGGAGCGCAACGAAGAGCGTGCCGGGTTTCACCCGTCGGGAGTCATAGGCGATCGCCACGATCTCACGATCCACGGATCCCTCGACCTTGAGTGTGGCAATACTGGCAAGAAGCGCTTCAAGTTTCATGGCCTGCGAAAATCCCTCCCGGTTTTTCCACCTTTGGCAACGATGACGGGCGCCGGGGTCACCTCAGTCGGCTCCAGGCCCAAGCAGCGCGCCGCTCTTTCGGATATGCGCGAAAACACGGGTGCAGCGACCAATCCTCCCACGGCTTTTTGGCGCGTCTCTCGAGGTTCATCAACCAAAACCAGCAGCACGAAAGCAGGAGCTTCGGCCGGCATGAATCCGACAAACGAGCACACACTTTTGTCGTTTGTGTATCGCCCATTTTCCAGCTTCTGCGCTGTCCCCGTCTTGCCAGCCACGACAAAGCCAGGCACCTGGGCGAACTTGGCTGTCCCTTTCGCACTGGCTACTTCGACCAGGGCTTCGGTGACCAGTCGCGCGACTTGGGGCGACACTACCTGCCGCACCAGGAGTGGAGGGAACGACTGCTTCACGGTTCCGAACTCGTCAGATACTTCCTGAACAATCTGCGGAGTCATTAACTTGCCCCCGTTGGCAATCGCACTGATCGCGGTCACGATTTGCATCGGGGTGGCTGCAACTTCGTGTCCCATCGGCATCCGCGTGATAGAAATTGGCGTCCAATCGCTGATCGGATGGACCTCGCCTTTGATTTCGCCTGGGAGAGCAACTCCGGTTCGCTGTCCAAAGCCGAAGGCGTGAATGTAGTCGGAGAACCGCTGATCCCCCAATGTCGAAGCAAGTTTTGCCACGCCAATATTGCTGGAGTGAACCAGAACGTCTTTCACCGTGAGGGAAGCATAGGGATGGTGGTCGTGAAGTTTGCACCAAGACCAGTAGCCATTTTCACAGAAGATCGGTTTCTTCAGCGAGGCGATCCCCTCGTTGAGGGCGGCCGCCAGGGTCACGATTTTGAAGGTGGATCCCGGTTCGACTTGAGCGGCAACAGCGAGGTTCATACGGGCCGCTTCCGCCACGCCGTCCTGCTTGTTGGGATTGTAATTGGGGCGGTTGGCCAAGGCGAGAATCCCGCCGGTCTTTGGATCCATCATGATGACGGTCGCGCCCTTTGGCCGGTATCTCGCGACCACCGAATCGAGTTCCTCCTCAACGATCGTCTGGAGCCTTATGTTGATCGTCAGGCGCACGTTATCTCCATTGCGGGCGGCACGTTCCTCCCCCCGATAGCTGACGATTTCCACGCCGGTGCGGGTGCGCTCAATTTCACGAAATCCGTCGGTTCCCTGAAGATACCCGTTGAGCGAGCGTTCGATTCCGTCCATCCCGAAATTCGCGCTGTTCACATAGCCCAGCACGTGGCACAGAAAATCCCCATTTGGCCAGATGCGCCGCGCCGATTGCTCAAACGAAACCCCTCGAATTTTGTTCCAGTCCCGCCGGTCACGGTTCAGAGCATCAAGCCTTGCCGAAATTTCAGCAGCGACCTTCTCGCTCACATTCTTCTGAACTACGATATACGGCGAGCGGGCGCTTTTCCGGGGCGCTGGGCCGTAACTCTCTTCCACAATCTTCGCGTGCAACTCGGTCTTATCCAGCTTGAGAGTGGCAGCCAGCAAATCCGCGAGTAACTCCGGTTCTTTCACGATGGTGGCATCGACAATCACGGTCTTGACCGGTTCATTGCTTGCCAGGACTTGGCCCGCGGAGTCGAGAATCGGCCCGCGCGAACTCGAAAGAATCTTCCGCGTCTCGTGCGCTCGGCGACCGAGTTCCAGATAATGCTCGTGCCGTGAAACCTGCACGTCCAATAGCCTGGCGGACAAGCCGGTGAAGCAGACCACCAGACCGATGCAGGTCACGAGGATGCGCTTTCGAGCAGGTCGGTTCATTTCTGTTTTCCTTCGTTTGCCACAGGCCGCAACTCGCCCAATCCGGATTGCACCGGAAGAGATACCTTTACGACTGTCGCGTAACGCTGTTGGTCGAGAAGGCCAATGCGGTCGAGGTTCTGCTTCTTAAATCTGCCCTTCTTAAAATCCATTTCGAGTTGCGCCGCGGAACTCAACGTTTCGATGCTCGTGCGGAACCCCTCATTGCGGTTGCGCAACCGCACAAGCTCCACCTCGCACTTTTTGATTTGTTCTCCCGTGGCATGCACATCACTCAGACACCAGAGGTAACCGAGGCCAGCCCCGCAGACCGTGATGCAAATCATCCCGATGATCAGAAACCTCACGACCGGTATTGTATTGGCGTAGCGCCGGCGGTTATCGGCCATGAGAAATCCTTTCGACAACGCGAAGCTTCGCACTGCGCGCCCGTGGATTGGCGCGCTGCTCGGCTTCGCTCGCGGTGACCGGTTTGCGCGTCACGGCGCGGAAGATGAAATCGGGATTGGGTCGTGGCGCCGGCCACTCCGGACGGTCAAGAAACTCCACGGTGCGCGCTTTGAAAAACTGCTTCACGATCCGGTCTTCAAGACTGTGAAAGGTGATCACCGCCAAGCGACCTCCGGGGGCCAGCCGAGCAGAGAAGGCCGCCAGACCTTCGGCCAATACTTCCAGTTCGCGATTTACCGCGATACGCAGGGCCTGGAAAACACGGGTCGCCGGATGGGTGTGCCCACGCCGCGGCACGACCGCTTCGACGGCATCCGCAAGCTGCTTGGTGGTCGCGAATGGCGTCACTAATCGATCACGCATCAAGCGGGCGGCGATTTTTCGCGCAGCGGGCTCTTCGCCAAGAGTGCGGAAAAGACTCTCAAGTTGCTCTCCCGACTGCCCATTCACGAAATCGGCCGCGCTGACCGGCGCGCTCGGATCCATCCTCATGTCCAAGGGCCCGTCCCTCATAAAACTAAACCCGCGCCCGGCGGTATCGAGCTGATGGGAGGAGACCCCCAAATCGAGCAGCGCACCGTCGATCTGACCGATCTCCAGCGTGTCCAGAACGGATGCGACGTCAGCAAAGTTGGCCCTTACGGGCCGAAAGTCGTGGCCCCCATCTCCGAGGTGGGAACTGGCAAATTTTAGCGCTTCGGGATCCTGATCGAGCGCGATGACCCGCGCGCCTGCGGCCAGCAGCGCCGCGCTGTGTCCGCCACCACCGAGAGTGCCATCGACGATCATCCCCCCCGGTGCCAACGCGAGGAATTTCACCACTTCCGCCCGGAGCACGGACTCGTGGTATTCATAGTTGCGATTCGAGGCAGTCATGGATCGGGTGGGGTTCCGCGAGGTCCGGCGCGGCTTGCGGGTATTCGGCAGTAGCTCGGGCGCGATCACAGTCCCATGGCCCCGGCAAAGTGCTTAAACTCGACTGCAACGCGGTCCTGTTGCGCCTTTAGGGCGGCCTTGTTCCAGATTTCGAAGAGGTCACCCGTCGCTTTGAGCGCAATTTCGCCTTTGAGTTGAAACCGCTCACTATAGGCTTTTGGAATCGTGATCCGCCCCTGCTTGTCCGTCGTCGTTTTCACACATTGAGAATAAAATTCTCCCATGAACATCCGATGTCTTTCTGGGGTCATTCCGGAGAGACTGCGGACCTCTTCACCAAACTTCGCGTAGCGATCTTCCCTCATGGCGCGCAGACATTCGCCCTTTGTATCGGGCACGAGATAAAACACGTCCATCTCCCCGTCCCGACGACGCCAGTCGAACGGCACGGTCACGCGACCCTTCTCGTCGAGGGAGTAGCTCTCGGTCCCAAAAAAATTCGCGGGTATGTCTGCGGTGGTGGACATTTTTAAAGGGGGAAATCGCCAATTCTTGCCCCACAGCCCCATTTTTTCCCACTTCTTCCCTCAGAGGTCAATCTTTTTGAAGAAAAAAACGCCGCGCCGGAGAAAAATGGGGCTCGCCCCCCAACGACGCGCAACTCCTCTAGGAAATCTGCAAGAACTCACGGGGTTTTGCACGCCCTTGATGCGACTCCGCACCGTGTTGCCCCGACTGGGACCAATTCATTCCAAAATCGAACGCTTGCACCCGGTCCCGCCAACGATTTTCATCCGCGTCCCCATGAACGGCTGCAAACAAATCCACCTTCTCGACATTTCCCGACAATTCCAAATTCACGGACAAATCCTGCACGCGGAACCCTGCAAAGTAGGGCACATCAACGAGACTTACACCGCGACGTACGATCAGGGGGGGACAAAAGTGCGCTATATCCACCAGCGCATCAATCACGACGTCTTCAAGGATCCCGCCGGGGTGATGGAAAATCTATTACGGGTGACCAAGCATTTGCGCGGAAAGCTGGCGGAAAAAAGCCCAAGCAATCTCACGCGCCGCGCACTCACCGTCGTGCCAACCCACGATGGCCATTCGTTTCACAAGACGAGTGACGGCCAGTATTGGCGGACTTTCGTCTTCATCGAAGGCGTGCGGACTTTCGAAGCCGTCGAATCCCCGGCGCAGGCCTTCCAGGCAGGCAAGGCGTTTGGTGAGTTTCAAAGCCTCCTTGTGGATCTGCCCGGCGGACGGCTCGTCGAGACCATCCCCCATTTCCACAATACGAGGAAGCGTTTCGACGCACTTGTCGCAGCCATTGGGGGAGACAAAGCTAACCGGGCGACCTCAGCCAAAGCGGAAATCGACTGGGCCTTAAAGCAAGAAGGTAGCGTGGACGTCGTGCTCTCTGCGCTCGCAAAAAAGCGCATTCCGGAACGCGTGACCCACAACGATACGAAGTTCAACAACGTCATGCTCGATCTGCAATCCGGCGAGGCGATGTGCGTCGTGGATCTTGATACCGTCATGCCAGGCAGCCCGCTCTACGATTTTGGAGACATGATCCGCACGACCACCAGTCCGACCCTTGAGGATGAGCTGGACCTGACAAAAGTGCGGATGTGCATGCCCATGTTCAAGGGATTGGCTCGCGGTTACATTGAGGCTGCCGGAGGTTTTCTCACGAAAAATGAGCGCGCGCTCATTGCCTTTAGTGGTCGTCTCATCACTTACACCATCGGACTGCGCTTTCTCACCGACTACCTTCAGGGCGACACCTATTTCCGCGTCCACCGCCCGCAGCACAATCTCGATCGCGCGCGCACCCAGTTCCGTCTTGTCGGAAGCATCGTGAAGCAAGAAGAGGCGATGCAAAAATTCGCCGATAGCCTTTAGCGCCGGAGGGGCAAGCCTGCTCGGAAATGCAGGCCGAAGCCTGCCCCGGTCACAGCCCTACTTCGCCGCCTTGAGCTGACGTTCGATGCTCTTCGGGCGGACGTTGAAGAAATCGCGGATGCGTTTGACTTGATTCGGGTAATCGGCCGCAGCCTTGGCATCCACCTTGGCGATTTCGGGTTGCAGGCGGGCCTGGAGTTCATCGAGGCGCTTGAGCCACTTGTCGGTGATCATGATCGTCGTGTTGATCTCTTCCATCCGCTTCAAATAGCGCGCCTTTCCCTCCGGCGTGTTAAAGACCGCGATGGCCAGCAGTCCCTTCATCGGCGGAACCAGCGGACCTTGATCGGCGTTGCCAAATTCCTGATCCAAGCCGTGCGGGAGGAGGATGACCTTGTTGCGCTTGGGATCGTGATAAACCCGGTAGTTATTCCGGTTAAAGACGTAGCCATCCCAGTCCCCGAGAATCGCCTGAATGCAAAAGCCGCTGATGAAGATGTCCATGTCGATTAGTTTTTCGAGTTGCTCAAAACGCTTGGCCGGATCGGGTTCGCGGGCGGCGGCGACGACGGCCTTGAGATCGGCCCAGTCCTTCACGTCGTTCTTCGTGCGGACGAGTTCGATTTGCTGGTCGATGTCCTTGAGAAACCCACCGTCGTAGAAGTTGCCATCGGCGTTCTTGAAATGGAGTTTGAGATAATCGGTGTCATACCCTTCCTGCACACAATAGAAGCCTTTGGGCTGCCCATTCACCGTGACAACCGCATGCCCGATGCGCGGCGCGGGCACCCCGGCGGCCCGGAGCATTTCATTACAGATCAGAAAGGAGAGATAGCTTCCGTCCTGCGCGGAGTTACTCAGGTGCCACTTATCCATGCCCTGAAAGGTCTTCTTCCCGTCAAACTTGTTCATGTTGAACGTAAAGCCCGCCTTGTCGGTGATCGGTCGAAAACTCCCGAGACCTCCCCGCAGATGGAGACCCACATCGGGATACTCCACGCCGTCCGCTGTGACGGTTGCTTTGACGTATTTGCGGGGATCGGTCATCAAGGGCGCCAGCGGCTTTACGGCCCCCGGGGCCGGCGGGATCGTGATCTCGACCGCGATCACCTTTTCGCTCTTAAAGAACGCCACGCGCTCCTCCTCCTTCGCCGCTGCGGGGAGAGGGTCGGCAAAAAGCATGATCGCCGCCGCGGCGAGCACGAATTTCGGGGAACTGGGCAGTGGATATTTCATAACGGGGACGTGATTGGGCTAGTGGTTGGTTTGAGGCGGGCGCGGAGTTTTGGGACCGCCCCGGGCAGTTTCGAGCGGTATTGTTGCGCCAATTCGGAAATAATCCGCTCTACTCCCGATCATTAGCTTTTTACTTTGCCCGACATGAAAATCCTCCTCGCCTCCCTGCTCGGAATCGCTGGCTTGACCACTACCGCCATCGCCGACTTTGCCACCGAGATGATCGACTCCACCTTCAAGGTTTTCGATCCCGCGGTGACCGGCACTTGCTTTCTCGTCCGGCGGGATGCACCCGATCAGGCGATCTATCTCGTGACCGCCGCACACATGGTCGAGGGCACCAAAGCGGACACCGTCACGCTCGTCCTCCGGGAGAAACGCGAGGACGGAACTTACAAACGCCGCGACCACGCCGTGACCGTCCGCCGCGACAACAAGCCGCTCTGGGTGCGCCACGCGAAAGACGACGTCGCCGTCCTGCGGATTACCGATCCCCTCCCCGTGCCCGTCGGCACCATCCCAGCCAGCGCGATCCTCGATGAGGCCGGGGTCAAGAGCGCGGGGCTGGGGGTCGCTCGCGCGCTTTTCGTCCTCACCTACCCGACCTCATTCGAGGCCAACAGCGCCGGCTTTCCCGTGGCCCGGCAGGGCATCATCGCCAGTCATCCGTTCCTGCCGGTTGGAAAAAAGCACACCTTTCTCGCGGATTTCACGACCTTTGACGGCGACAGCGGCGGCCCCGTGTTCGTCGCGGGCGGGGACGGGCGCCCGATCATCATCGGCATGGTGATCGCGCAGTTTCGGAGCGACGAGACGATCAAGTCGAAATTCGAAGAGCGCTCCCTCCACTACCCGCTCGGCCTCGGCGACGTCCTGCACGCGCAGTTCGTGCGCGAGACGATCGAGCAGGCCGTTCCGCCCGATGACACGAAACCGGCGGACCAGCCGGCGCCGTAGCGGCAAAAGCCGGCGCGGCTGGCGCGGGGATTCCGCGGGTGATTGGTGAAGGGTAAAAGCGGCGGCGGGTGACCGGTGACCATTCACCGATCACCCGTCACCTCCGCTACAGCTTCTTCGCCTTCTCGGCGACGACGCGGTAGTAGGTTTCGACGGCGTCGCGGTATTCCTCGGGGATGGATTCGTTCGAGCCTTTGGAAAGATCCTCGGCAAGTTTCGGTGGCAGCTTGCCCCAAGTTTTCGGGGCCTTCGCGGTAGCCATCTCGGGGAGCGGGGCGTTGGGTCCGCCGGGGCCGTCGAACTTAGCTCCGCCGGTGGATTCCTCCTGCTCGCTGGTGGGCTTGGGCTGGCCGGATGGCTTGCCGGGCTTTTGCGAAGGCATGGGCGCGCGGTTCTGGCGCATGGATTTCATGGCGTTTTGCGCGAGCGCGGCCAAAGGCGAGGGCGGCGACTGACCGGGAGCCGGAGGGCCGGGAGGTGCCGGTGCGCCGGGCGGCGGTTCGCCGGGCATGCCGGGACCGGGCTGACCACCGGGCACGGGCGGGCCGGGAGGGCCGCCGGGAGTGGCACCGCCAGGACCGGGAGGACCGGGAGGACCGGGAGGGCCGGGAGGGCCGGGAGGACCGGGAGGGCCGGGAGGGCCGGGAGGACCGGGAGGACCGGGAGGGCCAGGAGTCGGCGCACCGGGTTCGCCGGGAGCGGGCGTGCCGGCCTCGGCGAGGGCCGCGAGCGCGGCGGCTTCGGCGGGCGACGCCTCGGCGGCGGCGGCGGCTTCGGCAGCAGCGGCAGCTTCCGCAGCCGCAGCAGCTTCGGCGGGCGGTGCAGCGGACGGCGGTGCAGCGGAAGGCGGAGCCGCAGATGGCGGGGCGGATGAAGGAGGCGCGGATGAAGGAGGCGCGGAGGACGGCGGAGTTGCTTCGGGTGAAGAAGCGGGTGCCTCACCGGAAGGCGGGGCATTCAATTCCGAGTCGAGCTGATCGAGAGCACGGGCGAGCGCCTCCTGCTCGGCGGGCGTGGCCTCTTCGCCAGCGGGCTGTTCGCCCGGCGCGCCGGACGGCTTCTCACCGGGTTCACCGCCGGGAGGTTTCTCGCCAGCGCCACCGGGCGGTTTCTCGCCAGCGCCACCGGGCGGTTTCTCGCCAGCGCCACCGGGCGGTTTCTCACCAGCACCGCCGGGAGGTTTCTCACCAGCGCCACCGGGAGGCTTCTCACCAGCGCCACCGGGAGGCTTCTCACCAGCACCGCCGGGCGGTTTCTCACCTTCACCACCGGGAGGTTTCTCGCCAGCACCGGGCGGTTTCTCACCCTCGCCACCGGGAGGCTTTTCACCTTCGCCACCGGGAGGTTTTTCACCGGGCTCGCCACTCGGGGGCTTTTCACCGGGCTCGCTGCCGGGCGGCTTCTCACCGGGCGCGGGCTTTTCGCCGGGCTCGCTGGCCGGTTTCTCACCGGGCGCGGGCTTCTCACCCGGTGCGGGTTTTTCTCCGGGGACGGGCTTCTCGCCGGGTTCGCTCACGGGCTTCTCGCCGGGGACGGGTTTCTCACCGGGCGCGGGTTTTTCTCCGGGGACGGGCTGTTCTCCGGGGGCCGGCTTCTCGCCGGGCGGTTTGGTTACTTCGGCGAGTTCCTCGGCAACCTTGGCGAGTTCTTCGCCGGCTTTCTGCACGGGGGCCAGAGCCTCTTCGGCTTTCTTGGATTCCTGCACGGCTTTCTCGGCGGCGGGCACTTCATTCTGCGCGGTCTCGGCGAGTTGCTTGGCGATTTCCTCGAGCTGCTTGCTCGCGGGTTTGTTGTTCAACCGCGCCTCGTGCCGGGCGGCCTGGGCCACTTCGTTGGCGGCTTCGCGGGTGTTTTCCTCGATCGGCTTCTGGTCGATGGCCGCGATCGCGAGCTTCGGATTCGCGGGCGCGCCATCGGGATTCTGCGCGATGGCGAGAGCGCGTTCGGCGGCCTCTTTCGCGGCGACCTGGGCCTGGCGCGCGGCCTCAATGGCGGCGGTCGCTTTCTGCGCAGAGAGCGTGCCGTGCTGCAAGCTCTGCTGCTGCGCGGACTGCTGCCCGCTCTCCTTCTTCGCGGGCTCGCGCGAGTGGTTCGCGACCTCGTTGGAATGTCCGACCACCCCGTTGGCCTGCCCGATGAATGCCTCCGCCTTCTGCACCACGACCTTCGACTCCTTCACCACGTCCTCGGCCCGGACGCCGGCTTCCATTTTCTCGGCGGCCTGCACCAGCACATCGGAAGCGGTGACCGCAGTGACCGCGCGATCGACCGCCACCTTGGCGTTGTCCTTCACCGGCTGGATGCCCGTCTGCTCGGAGACGCCCTTCGCGGCATCCGCGGCGCCCTTCGCCTCGCGGATCAGCGCGGCAGCAAGCTTCGCGGCCTCCACGGCGCTCAACTGCGGCTTCGGCCCATTGTCCTTCGCGGCCTGCGCGGCGACTTTTTTTCCGACCTCCTCCTGCGCCTTGAGCGCGGTTTCCACCTTGTCCTTCGCGGTCGCCAGCTTCGACTGGGTGATGGCGTCGAGTTCCTTCCGCATCTCCGAGTTGGTGGCGAGCTTGCCCTCCAGTTCCTTGAGCAAATCCGCCTTGCTCTTCTCCAGCATCCGCGCCACGTCCTCGGCCTTCTTAAACTGCTCATCGAGCTCCTCCTTGATGCCCAGCTTCACCTCCTCCTTGCTCAAATCGATCGTCGGTTCCTTGCCCAGCTCCAGCGCCGCGTATTGCTGCGCGATCTTGTTCAGCGCATCGACGACGTTTTGCTCCTCGACCACGGCGCGATCGAGATGCGTTTTCTGGTCCGGAGCGAGCGTGGCCTGCGCGGCATCGCGGAGCGCCTGCTCGGCGGCGGACGGCGGATCCTTGATGAGCGCGAGGAGCACGTCGGCATCGCGCATCCGCTCGCGCTGGCTCTTTTTCAAAATGCTCTGCTCATTCGCGTCGGCGCGGATCAGGTCGCGGAGGATTTCGATCCGCGCATTGATCTGCTGCTGGCGGGCAAACTGGGGCGCGGTCTGGGCGCGGTTGTCTTCCGGTTTGGCGCTCGCCGCAGTCGCGGCCTGCTGCACGGAAACCTTCCGCAACTCCGCCTCTTCCTTCGCCAGCGCGAGCGCGAGCTCACTGATCTTCGGCGCCAGCGCGCTGATTTCCTTCCGCGCGTTGTCCATCGGCTTGCGCAGCAGCGCGAGCGCGGTCTTCACCTTGCCGGTCACGCGCTCCACATCGAGCCGCGCGGTCTCGGGCACGCGGTCGAGCTTCTTGCGCGCGGCCATTTCCACACCGGTGGCGACAAAGGGCGGGCAACCCAGCGTCTCATCGAGCAGCGCGCAGGCGAGGTCCACGGCCTTGATGGCCGCGGGATCCTTGAGGTTCATCGCCTTGAGTTCCATCGGGATCATTTGCAGGCGGGTCGCGATCCAGGCCCAATCGCGCGGGGCCGAGGTGCGGGCCTGCGGGGAACGCAGTTCCCAGCGCTCGATCACCCCGAGGGCGGTCAGGCCGTCCACGATTTCCTGAAGGTTGTGGCCGCCCTGGAGGATGCGCAGACCCTGGGCCATCTGCTGGAGGCTCGCGGTCGTCTTCTCCGCGCCTTCGGCGGCGGCGAGCGCGCGCAGCGATTCGAGCGCGGCGGTGGACCGGCGCAGATCGCCGACGAAGGCGTTGTCCGCCACGGCGCGCGTTTCTTCGAGGTCGCCCTGCGCCTTGAAAGTGTAGCCCTTGGCCATCCAGCGCGCGTCGAGCAGCGAGGACCGCTGCTGGTCGCTGAGCTTGTCGAGCTTGGCGATAGCCGCCTGCTCTTCGAGG
Organism: uncultured Chthoniobacter sp.; assembly: GCA_964415705.1. GTDB lineage: Bacteria > Verrucomicrobiota > Verrucomicrobiia > Chthoniobacterales > Chthoniobacteraceae > Chthoniobacter. The sequence continues at coordinate 13,871 of CAYQBV010000022.1, forward strand.
AGCCGGTCCACCGAGACCCAGGTGGGATCGACTTCCTCCGTGACCACCGCGTGCGCCCGGGCGAGTTCCTCGGCCACATTCCGCAGTTTCGCGCTGATCCCCGGCTGCCGGGTCCGGGCAGCGATCGGCCGATTGAGGAGCTGGCTCTTGGTTTCAAACATCCGCCGCAGCCGGTCCGGCATCACGCTGGCGTTCTGCTTGAGGTTTTCGCTGATCACCTTCGGGTCGAGGCCCTCCGCGAGATCGCGCTCCATTTTGTCCCGCTCGCGGACGAAGTCGTCCAACTGCGAGCGCACGTGGCCGGCGACGGGCGCGCCGATGCCTCCGTGTTTCTGCATGGATTCGAGCACGCCTTCGAGATTCTTGCTCACGCCCAGCAGGGTTTGCAGGCGGGACTTCAGCTTCGCCCACTCCGCGGGCGTCGCTCCGGCGGCGGCCCGCTCGGCGAGGCGCGTGCGCTCGGTGGCGAGCACGAGGCCGAGTTCCACGGCGACATCCGCCTCCTCGCCGCAGACGCTGAGGTAGCAGGCTTCCTGCGCGCATTGGGCGAGCAGCTTCACGCGACCGGCGGTCTCGGCGAGTTCGCGCACGAGGTCGGGCGCGGCGGGTGCGGCGGGGCTGGGGTTGACGAGGTCAAAAAGCCGGCGCGCGTGCTGCGCTTCCGTGTTGTGCAGGCGGGTGAGGAGCTGGCCGAGCAGCGCGAGATCGGCGCCCTCGTGGTTCGCCGGGGCGTCGCGCAGCGGGACGGCGAGCGCGGTCCAGGCGGTGGAAAGTTTCGCGTCGTAGCCCACGTAGGCCGCCTCGAAAGCGGTCAGCGCCGAGCGGCGCGGATCGGCCTCCGGCTTGTCAAACGCCGTCTTCGCCGCCGCCGCCGCATCCCCGAGTGCCGCGCCCGCCACCGCCAGCGCCTCGGTCGCCTTGTAAAGCTCCTGCCGGCTCTGGAGCGAGGACAGGCGCTTCGTCTCAAACCCCGCCGCGACCACGGAAATCTGCAACGCGCGCGACTCCACCTTGCTGCCCTTGAGATCGGTGGCCACGAGCTTCGTCGTGATCAGGTCGCCCGCCTTCACACCCTCCTCGTAGATGTCCCAGAAGCGCCGCAGATTCGCCTTCTGCCCCGCGTCCTTCACGAGCACGAATTCCTTCCACGCACCTTCGTTCACCTTGATCATCTGCACGACCTTCGCCAGCCCCACGTCATCCGTGGCCGTGCCGGTGAGCTTCACGAGTTCGTTGGCCGGGGAAATGAGGTCGTTCTGCGGCTCGTCGATCTTCACCGCCGGAATCAGATCGGGCGTGGTGCGCACCTCATACTCCGGGCTGAATTTGTTTTCGAAGTTCGTCCTTTTGGAAATGAGATGGACCCGGAAATTCCCCATTGCCGTCAGCGTCACGCGCGCCGCCATCCGCCCGTCGGGCAGCGCCACCAGCGGGATGTTCGCCTTGTTTTTGCCCTGCTCCATGCGCAGCTCGCCACGCGCCACCGGCTGGTTCGTCGTGATTTTCACCTCCACCTCCGTGCCCTCGATGCCGGTCAGTCCGCCGTTGTCCTCCTTCACCGTCTTGCCCGGGATCCTGGCATAAGCCGGGTAGGTGTAGGTCTTTTCAAACGCCGTCTCGCTCGGGCGCGCATTGGCCGTCAGCACGTAGCGGCGGGTCAGCGCATCGCCGGCCTGCACGCGGTAGGTCACGCTCTCGCGGCCCACCGGGATATTGACGACAAAGCGATCGCCGCCCGTCGGCGCCATGTCCACCACGCGCCGGCCCTCGGCGGAGCTTTCCAGCTCCAGCCGCGCGCTCTTCGCCACCTTGCCCTCCAGTTTCACCACCACCTGCACCACGTCGCCCTGCGCCACATCCATGTCGGGCTTTTTCGGTTCGAGGACGGTGACCCTGGTGTTCGAGACGCGGTCCAGATTCGCCCCCGGCAGCAGCGCCCGCAGAAAGAGCGCGCTAAACTGAAACCCGCTCACAAACGTCAGCACCAGCACCCCCGCGAGGATCACGGCGGTCACGGTGATGTAGCGTTTGATCAGCGCCACCGGCAGCAGCCGGGTCATCTCCAGCCCCTGCATCCGGGCGGAAACGTCCGTCTGCAGCAAATCGCGGAACTGCTCCGAGTCGAAGACCTCGCCCTGCGTGCGCCCCAGCTCCACCGCCGAGAGCAGATCCTCCCGCAGCTTCGGCTCCGCATGCTCCACGAGCCGCGCGATCTGGCGCTCGTCCGGCGCGTGCAGGAGCTGGTTCACACACTGCCGCCAGGCGATCGCGAGCACCGCCGCATAAGCCACCCCGCTGAGCGCCCACCGGACGCCATCCGGGAGAAACAGGGCAAAATCGAGCGCCGCCACCACCATCATCGTGGCCACCAGCATCGCCACCGCCGCAAAAATCCCGCGCATGATGATCAGACTCCGCCGCCGACGGGCGAAGGCCTGGAGTTTTTGCAGAATGAGGGGATCGACGTGGGTATTCATGGGTAGGGCGTGGGGCAGGCGGGTAGTGGCAGTCCGACAATCTGCGATGAACGCCGGGGCTTAGGCGGTTTTTATCCAAATCCGCGCCCCACCCGCCAGCGAAAACCCGCCGGCCCCTCGCCCGACACCGACCACGCGAACGCGGATTTTTCGGCCTTCCCTTGACCGGACGGGCTTCGCCGCTAGCCTGCGCGGCCCATGAGTTCGCTGAACAAAAAATTCCCGCGCCTGCTGCCGGAACCGATTCGCAAAGGGATGAAGGTCACCGACCTCATCGACACCACTTTCAAAGCCTATAACGGCGGACGTCTCGCGGAAGCGTGCCGCCTTTTCACGGGCAAGATGATCGCCGGGGATGGCATCGTGGGGATGTCGCTCACAGGCGCGCTAACCCCGGCGGGGCTGGGGCGCTCGGCCCTCGTGCCGCTGCTCAAGGCGGGCTTCGTGGACTGGATCATCTCGACCGGGGCGAACCTCTATCACGATCTCCACTACGGGCTCGGCATGCACCTTTATGCGGGTTCGCCTTTCCTCAATGACGTGGACCTGCGCCGCGACGGCATCATCCGCATCTACGACGTGCTCTTCGACTACGACGTGCTGCTCGATACCGACGCCTTCGTGCGCCACGTCATCCAGGGCGCGGAGTTTCAGCGCACCATGGGCAGCGACGAGTTTCACTATCTGCTCGGGAAATACGTCGCCGCCCGCGAGCGCAAGCTGGGCCTCAAGGAGACCAGCGTCCTGAGCGCGGCCTATCAATATGGCGTCCCCGTTTTCACCAGCTCGCCGGGCGACTCCTCCATCGGCATGAACGTGGCGGCGATGGCGCTGCGCGACTCGAAGCTGCTCATCGACGTGAACCGCGACGTGAACCAGACCGCGGCGATCGTGTATGGCGCAAAGGCGGGCGGCGCGACATCGAGCGTCTTCATCCTCGGCGGCGGCTCGCCGAAAAACTTCATGCTGCAAACCGAGCCGCAGATTCAGGAGGTCATGGGCATCGAGGAGCGCGGGCACGACTACTTCCTGCAATGCACCGACGCCCGGCCCGACACCGGCGGGCTGAGCGGCGCGACGCCCGGCGAAGCCGTGAGCTGGGGGAAGATCGACCCCGAAAACCTCCCCGACTGCGTGGTCTGCTACGCCGACTCCACGATCACCCTCCCGCTCATCACGGCCTACGCTTTGAGCAAATCCGCGCCGCGCAAATGCAAGCGCCTCTACGACCGGCGCGACGCGCAGTACGCGGCGCTCCGCGAGCAGTATTTCAAGCACGGTCAGGTCGCAAAAATCGAGCATCGCACCGACCTCGACCAGAAGCCGAAGCGCGGCCGCTCCGGGCGCTCCGTCACTGGCACGAAGCGCTGAACGATGGCCAAGCCCGACGCCCGCACCCTGCTCTTCGAGCGCATCCGCACGCGCCCGGCAAAGTTTGTCCACGTCTGCGGCGTGCCCTACGCCGTGGCCCTCGAGGTGGCCGAGGATCCGGCCGCCGCCGACCACATTTATCTCACGCTCGAAGTGCCCCCGTATGGCCGCCTGCAAGCCGCAGTGAACACCTTTTCCCGGCTGAACCGCAACGCCGGTTTCGACTCCCGCATCCGCGTCGGTATCGTCTCCTCGCCCTACGAAAAGCGACCCGAGCCCAGCCTCGAAGAAGTCCCCGGCCAGGACTACGCACAGCTCGAAGCCATCCTCCCGATCGCCTACGAGCACTACGAGCACGGGCCGCTCGCCGAGCTGCTCACGGAGAAAATGAAGCGCGCCATCCGCGCGGATGTCTGGGGCGAGCTTTTCGCCCGCGACCACCTCGGCATCCACCAGATTCACAGCCGCCGCGCGAGCTGCGCCGTGACCGCTGATGTCCGCAATCGCGACGGCGCGCTCCAGCTCTACTACCCCGACCACACCGCCGAGTTGCTGCTCTTCAAATTCTGCGGCCAGGCGTAGCGCGACGGACTGGCGCAGACGCCTGCGCGGCGGGTCAGCCCGCCCCTACTTCAGCGTCGCGAGGTATTCGATGAGGTCGCGGAGTTCGGCTCGGGTGAGCATTTCGCCCACGCCGGGGAGCATGGGGGAGGGCGCGGCCTGGCGCTCTTTGATCTGGGCGAGCGGGATGATCTGGACCTGCACTTTGCCCTGGGCGTCGGTGACTTTGAGTTTCACGCCGGCGGCGTCCTGGCCAGCGACGGTTCCGGCGACGATGTCGCCATTGGTCAGCGTGAGCACGAGCGTCTCGAAACCCTCGGCGATTTTCTTGTTCGGCAGGACGATGGATTCGAGCAGGTAGGTGCGGTCTTTGGTCGCGGCGATGCGCGTGAGTTCGGGGCCGACGATGCTGTCGCCGATCTCGCACTTGTGGCAGCGCAGACATTCGGTCTGCTGCTTTTCGCGGAAAATCTTCCGCCCGCTGTCGGCGTTGCCGCCGAGCAGCGCGGTGCGGTATTTCGCGATGTCGTCCGTCGCGGGGAACGCAGCTTCGTATTTCACGACCTTCGCCTTCAGGTCGGCGGAGCCGCGCTTGTTCGCGGCCTCGATGACGTCGAGCTGGATTTCGCCGGGCAATTGTTTCGCGAGGAGCTTGTCGAGCAAACCACCGAGCAGTGCCTCGGCCTCGCCGCCCTTGAGCTGCGCGAGCGCGGCCACGCCGGCTTGCTTCTCGACGACGGTGCCGGTGTTGACGATTTCGCCGATGATTCGGACCGCCGCGGCGGGATCGGCTTTGGCCAGCGCCTCGAGGCCCGCGGCGCGAACCTTGGCGTCCTTGTCGATCAGGGAAGCGCGCGCGGCTTTGGCGAGCTGCGGATCTTTGAGCGCGGCGAGCGCTTTGATCGCCTCGATGCGCGTGGCGGCTCCGGCTTGGTCGCTCGTGGCGAGCGTGGCCAGGGCTTCGCCGGTGCCGGGGATGGAAAGTCTCGCGACCAGTTTCACGACCATTTCCTGGACGGGCGGCGGGGAGTTTTTGAGCAAGTCAGGCACGGCGGCGGACATCGCCGCGACGGCGTCCTCGTTGCCGCGCGCGGGGATCGGCCGCCATTGGTTGAGCAGGCGATCTTTCGGGCTGGGGTTGGCCCAGGCGGCGAGCACGTCGAGGGCGTCGCGGCGCGCGCCGTCCGGGGTGGTCGAGACCGCGGCGAAGGCGGCGAGCGCACGGGCGTTTTCGGCTTTCCCCACGCGGAAGTTCGCGTTGACCACGCGCTGGAGGACGTGCGGGTTTTTGAGCGCGGGATTGATCGTGATCGCGGCGAGCGCGGGCATCGCGGCGTCGATCGGCACGTCGTGGATGGCGCGCGCGGCATCGAGGATGACGCTCTCATCAGCGTCCTTCAGGAACGCGGCGGCGAGCGGGCTTTTGAGGTGCCGCAGCGCGACCACGGCGTCGCCGCGCACGGCGACGGACGCGTGTTTGGAAAGCGCGGCAATTTGCTCCGGCGTGCCGCAGCCTTTGAGGCCCATGACGCCGCCGTGGCGGAGGATGGGGTCTTTGTCGTCGTTCTCCGCGAGCATCGCGCAGAGCGGCTCGAACGCCGCCTTGTGCCCGAGCTTGCCGAGACTCATCGCCGCGAAAAAGCGCACCCGCGGCTCCGGGTCCTTGAGCAGCGCGGTGACCTTGTCGCCCGCGGCCACGGCCTTGCCTTCGCCGAGCACCTTGGCCGCTTGCGCGCGGACTTCTGGGTCTTTGTCGGCAAGCAGCCCGGGGAACGCGGGGAACGCGCCCAGCGCCTTCGGATTTTTCGCCACGAGTTGTCCGATCCCCCAGATGCCGTGCAAGCGCGCGAGCGGATTCGCCGCCCCAGTGTCGTGCGCCGCCTTGGCCAGGGCGAGATGCGCTGCCACGGCGAATCCCCCAACACCCGGGTCGGCATTGGCCAACTGAAACTGCGCCGCCTGCCGCACGCGCATGTCGGCGTGCCCGAGCAGCTTCGCCAGCTCGTCCACGGGCCGCTTCGCCATGCCGTCGCGGATCAGCGTCTCGGTTTCCTTTTGCAGCTCCACATTCGCGGCGGGGTCGGTGAATTTATAGATGCGCCCTTTGCCCACGCCGCCCCAGCTCGCCACCCAGTCGAGCACGTAGAGCGAGCCGTCGTTGCCAAATTCCACGTCCGTCGTGAGGACGCCGCGGACCCAATCGCGCGCTTTGGCGGTGAAGAAAGCGCCCTTGGGCTGCGTGGTGATTTCGTGGACCACGCTGTTGCCCGCGCCGCCACGGAAATCGCTGAGGAAAAACTTCCCTTTGTATTTGTCCGAGAGCGCCGTGCCGGGGTTGTAGGTGATGCCGCTCGGGCCGTTGGAGATGTTCGCGACCGGCGGGATGATGTAGCGGATCGTCGGGCCGATGTTTGCATCCCACGGACGCTCGCGCATCCATGGGCCGCGGTCGCCGAGATACTGGAAAGCCATGCGCCAGCCGCAGTCGCCGCCTTCCACGAGATAGACGAAGCGCGCGCCGTCGCCTGCGTCGCAGTTGTTGTCGCCGGTGAAAAGATTACCGTGCTCGTCAAAGGCCAGTTCCTCGGGATTGCGCACGCCAATGGCGAAAACCTCGAAGCTCGTGCCATCGGGATTGCAGCGCATGATCGTGCCGTATTCCGGGTGCTCGAACTTCACGCCTTCCTTCGACGTCACATTGATGGCGCGGTCGCCGATCGAGAAATAGAGCTTTCCATCCGGACCGAAACGCAACCCGTGCATGTCGTGCCCCCGCAGCGCGAACTTCACGCCGAAGCCGCTGAGCAGCTTCTCCTTCACCTCAGCCACGCCATCATCGTTCTTGTCGGCGAAGCGCCAGAGATGCGGGATGCACGTGTACCAGACCTCGCCGCCGCGCGCGATCAGCCCCGCGCCGGTGCCGTCCGCGGCATCGCGGAAACCGTCGGCGAAAATCGTCACCTTGTCCGCCACGCCGCTGCCCATGGTGTCCTCGAGCCGGCGGATGCGCTCCTCGTGCTTCTCATACTTCGCTTTGAACTTCTCCTCGTTCCCCGCGTGCTTGCGCATGTAGGCCAGTCGGTCTTCCACGGACTTCGAGGCGATGTCCGCGTCGAGCCACTCCTTGTGATTGCGATTGTCCTCGACGCCCTTTTCCTGGCGGAAAGTCTCGCCCACATACCAGCGCCCCTTTTCGTCCTGCGTGAAGCACACCGGATTGCCGAGCATCGGCTCCGCGGCCCACAGCGTGCATTTCAACCCCGCGTCAAAACGAAACCCGCGGATCGCATTTTGCGCCTCCGGCGAAGCTCCGGCGACGACCGATGCGGAAGCTCCCGAGCCGTGTCCCTCCTCCGCCGCGCGCAGCGAGCCGGCGAGGTTGGGCAAAAGGACGAGCGTGGAGATGAGGCGAGCGATTTTCATAAAGCGGGGTCGGTGGGCAAATGGCGGCAAGAAAAGCAGCGATTCAATTTCCGCGCAAGGGCCGCGCAGGAGTTGCGTTTGACCGGGCGGACCCCGGCCCTAAGCTCCGCCGATCTCGCCTCCATGAAAAACCTCGCCCGCCTTTCGCTCGCCGCGCTCTGCGTCGGCTTCCCCACCGCAACCCACGCCGCAGATTCGCTGCTCGACCCCGCCCGCGCCCGGCCGCTGACCAAAGAGCAATCGTCCCTTTTCGGCCCCAAGGCCCGCACGCTGACCTACGACGCCCGGATGATCCGCGCCGCCGAGATCGCGCAAAAACGCGCCCATCCGAAGATGACCTGGCACTGCTGGAAGTATGTCAAAGATGCCCTCGTCGCCGCCGAGGTCATAGATTCCCGCCCGCAAAGCCGCTGGGCCGGGCAGGCGGGAGACGAACTGTGCCGCGTGTTCGGCTTCACGAAGCTCCGCATCACCGACCCCTATAAAGCGCCGCTCGGCGCGGTCGTGGTCTATGCCGGGGCCGATGGCGGCCACGTGGAAATCCGCACCGCCGACGGCTTCGTCAGCGACTTTTCCTCCCGGACCGCCTACCCGCGACCGGTCATCGGCGTTTACGTCAAAACCACATGAAACTGCACCTTGTCGGGCGATGGACCGTTGTCGCCGCCTTTTTGATCACCGCGTGCGGTCTCCGCGCCGAAATCCCCCGCCCGGAGCATCCCCGGCCGGATCTTTACCGGGCCAATTGGATGACGCTCAATGGGGAGTGGCAGTTTGAGCATGACAAGGCAGCGGACGGGGAGCAGCGGGGGCTGACTTATGGGATGGATCTGAACAGCAAGATCACGGTGCCCTTTTGCCCGGAGAGCAAACTCTCGGGGCTCGCCATACCAACCACGGTCCACCTGAAGGATGTGTGGTATCGCCGCACCTTTACCCTGCCAGCGGCGATGAAGGGTCAGCGGGTGCGGCTGCATTTCGGCGGGGTGGATTACCGCTCGTGGGTCTATGTCAATGGACAGCTCGCGGGCAGCCATGTCGGGGAGAGTGTGGATTTCAAGTTCGAGATCACCAAGCTCCTCAAGGATGGGCCGAATGAGGTCGTGGTCAAAGTGCTGGACGACCTGTGGAGCGGCCTGCAACCGGGTGGGAAGCAGTCGGGGAACGACAAGAGCGCGGGATGCTTCTACACGCGCACCACGGGCATCTGGCAATCGGTGTGGCTGGAGGCAGTGGGTTCGTCGTTTGTGGAAGGCATCTCCGTGGTGCCCGATCCCGATAACTCCCGGGTGCTGATTGAGGCCAGGATCAATGGTCAGGACAAGGATCTGACCCTCCGGGCGGAAGCTCTGGCGGATGGGAAGCCCGTGGGCGCGGACACCAGCAGCGGCCCGGGGTCGGTGCGGTTGGTCGTGAACCTGAAGGAAAAGAAGCTGTGGGAGCCGGGCGCGCCTTTCCTCTATGACCTGAAGTTCACCCTCTCCAGCGGCAAAGAGAAGGTGGATGAGTTGCAGAGTTACTTTGGGCTGAGAAAGGTCGCCATCAAGGGACGCAGCATGCTCATCAATGGCAAGCCGGTGTTTCAGCGGCTGATCCTCGACCAGGGCTTTTATCCCGAGGGTCTCTGGACGGCACCCACGGATGAGGCTCTGAAGCGCGACATCGAGCTAAGCATGGCCTGTGGCTACAATGGGGCGCGGCTGCATCAGAAGGTCTTTGAGCCGCGGTTTCTCTACTGGGCCGACAAGCTGGGTTACATGGTCTGGGGCGAGTATCCCAATGCCGGCTATGGCAACCAGCGCGAGGGCTTCTCCGCGGTGGTCAATGAATGGACGGAGATTCTGCGGCGCGACCGCAACCACCCATCCATTGTGGGTTGGTGCGCCTTTAACGAAAACTTCGAGGGTTCCGGCGAACTCCAGCAGATGATCTGGAACATCACCAAAGCCATCGACCCCACCCGGCCCGCGCTGGAAGCCAGCGGCTGGACCCATACCTTGCCCCACCCGGAAGTCCGCGACGCACACGACTACACCGGCGAACCCGCACACCTTCGCAAGAAGTGGATGGACTTCTTTGCCGCGCCGCCGGAGGCCCCGCGGCCGCCCGCGCGCTATCTCGGCCAGGCGGTCTCGCAGACGGATCGGGGCGTGCCTTTTATGATCAGCGAGATCGGGGGCATCGGCTGGGCTACGGGCGATGGCTGGAGCTACGGCACGGGGCCGAAGACCCTCGAGGAGTTCTATGTCCGCTACCAGGGCACCATTGATGCCATGCTGGATAACCCGAATCTGTTCGGCTTTTGTTACACCCAGTTGACCGACATCGAGCAGGAAAGGAACGGTCTCTTTTTCTACGACCGCAAAGCGAAATTCGACGTCAAGAAGCTGCACGCCATCACCGCGCGCCAGGCGGCCTACGAGCGCGGTGAGCCCATGGCTCCGCCACCAGTCACCCGGCATCTCGATGCCAAGTGGCGGGTGCTCGTCGGCGCGCAGCAGGATGGGAAACTCAGCACGCCCTATAAGTACACCACGGAGAAACCCGCCGAAGACTGGACGAACGAGGGCTTTGCCGACGCTGCGTGGAAGTCCGGGCTCGCCCCGTTTGCCCACGGCCAAGGAAAGACCGAATGGAAAACACCGGAAATTTACTTCCGCAAGACCTTTGACTACGACGGACGCGAACTGAAGAACGGGGCCGTCGTCATCCGTCACAACGACAACACGGAGATCTATCTCAACGGCCAGAAGATCGTCGCGGTGAAAGGCTCGAAGGGTTACTATCTGATCCCCGTCACCGAAGAGCTGAAGAAGGCATTGAAGAACGGCACGAATACCCTTGCCGTCCATTCCCACGAGGGCGGCAAGGGTCAGTGGATCGACCTGGCGCTGCTGGTGGAATGAGTGGCCTGACCTTGCCACGGACATGAAACCAGTTGCGTCCGTGCCTGCGGCTGCTGGGCTCGCCGGCACCTTCTTCGCTTCAGCCTAATCCTTGGACTTACCGCTCAATTGGCACGTTGCACACCGCAAAAGGGGAAAGCCTGGAGATGCTGACGACGCCGGTTGGAGGCAACTCGGACCAAAAGGCATCCGCACCGTGCCCTGACTTCAGGGAGAGGCGATTCAGGGCTTCGACGGAAATGACACCGGTTGCGGCTCTGCAATGTATCCGAAATACAGGCTCCATCTCACAGATGGCATGAAAGCCGAAACAACCGAACTTTCAACGAAAGAGAACAAACAAAATATGAGAATCAAAAACAGACTCACAGTATCACTCCTGGCGGCTTTTATGGCCGGTTTGACTGTCGTCCACGCCGCGCCGGAGATTAACAACCGGGCCGGGGCCGCCAACGTCGCGCCCGGCGAAGCGAAACTTCAGGGCCGGCTGGACGGAGGCGGCGACGCCGACGTGGTGGTTTACTACGGCCCGGCTGACGGCGGCACGAGCGCCAGCGCATGGGCTGAAACGATCGAGATCAAGGGCGTGAAGAACACCACCGAGTTCTCGGCCAAGGTGAGCAAACTGCTTTTCGGGCAGACCTACTACTACCGGGCCTTCGCCGGCAACACGACCGGCCAGACCTGGGCCAGCACCACCGCCCAGTTCACCACGCTCAAGCCCAGAGCGCCGGTCACCGGCGCCGACAAGCTGCCGGTCAAGGCCGGCCTGGTTTGCTGGTTCGATGCAGCAGTGGGTGTGAGCGCCAACGCCAAGGGGGTCGTGCAGACTTGGAAAGACCTCTCCGGAAACGGCCATCACGCAAGCCTTGCCTCCGGCGCACCCGCGCTCGCGCAGGACCAGATCCGCGGAAAACCAGCGGTGCAAATCCGGACGAGTGCCGGTGGGTGCGCACTCATTCTCGACGGGCCGCTCGTCAGTGAACAGCAGTTTGTGGTCATGCGGTCGCCCAATGCCAAGTGGAACAGCGACGGCTGCGCCCTTGGACGACGCTCAAAACGGGCGTCGAGTTATCGTTTAGGGCAGAATTCCACGCAGTTCTGGGGTGACCAATACCCGAAAGCTGTCTCGATGAATGGCAGGAAGCTTCCGTCGCCGCCTTTCAACATGGGAACCATCACCGATTACATGATTTTGAAAATCGACGTGAACGATAACGACCTGAGCAAGAATACCTATCAGATCGGAATGGCCGATACCGCGTCGTGCGACATGGACATTGCCGAGATCATCGCCTACCAGACCCCGCTGTCGGCTGCGGATGAAGACATGGTCGGAGGATACTTGGCGGCCAAATACGGCATCGCCACGGGTTACTCTCCGAATCCCGAAATGGCTCCGGCGGCCACCTTGACCAACTCGCCAGCGACGATTCCAAACCCAACGTCGGCCGTCATCAGTGGCTCAATTACGTGTCCGGGATCGGTCTATGAGGTATGCGTGTATTGGGGAGCCATGGACGGCGGAACGGACGCCGCTTTGTGGGAGAATTCGGCGGTGGTAAAGACCTTCACCAATGCCGCCCCGGCCAAGTTCAGCCACACGCTCACCGGCTTAACCCCGGGCGCGGCCTATTACTTTACTTTTCGCGGAACCAACGCGGCGGACGATTTCTGGGCCGACAAATCGCTGAGCTTCCGGGGCGGCGGGGCGGCGGCACTGTCCGGGCCGCCAAAGCTTCTCGT
>CAYQBV010000023.1:0-25628 GCA_964415705.1 uncultured Chthoniobacter sp.
GTCCGCCTTATCTATCCCCATGCCGAAGGCGATGGTCGCCACGATGACTTCACAGGCGCCGCGCATGAAGGCCTCCTGCGTCGCGTCGCGATCCTCGGCGGTCATCCCCGCGTGATACGCCCGCGCCGCGAGGCCCGCCCGCGCGAGGTGCGCGGCCACCTCCTCGGCGTTTTTTTGGAAAGTCACATACACCACCGCCGGGCGGACCTTCGCGCTGGCGAGCCGCTTCGTGAGCACCGCCAGCCGCTCGCCCGCAGCACACGGCGTCACGCGCAGGTGCAGGTTTTTCCGGCGAAAGGAAGTCTGCACATGCCGCTCGCCCGCGATGCCGAACGCCTTGCAAATATCCCGCGCCACCTCCGGCGTCGCCGTGGCCGTGAGCGCGAGCACGGGCCGCAGCGCCAGCTCCTCCGCTACGCGCGCGAGGCGCAGATACTCGGGGCGAAAATTGTGACCCCATTCCGAAATGCAATGCGCCTCATCAATCGCCAGTAGCGAGATTTTCACCCGCCGCAATCGCTCGGCAAACGCCTCGCCCGAGAGCCGCTCCGGCGCGACGTAGAGCAGCTTCAGCTTGCCCTCGCGCAAGTCCGCATACACCCGCTGCGTCTCCTGCGCCGTGAGGCTGGAGTCGAGTCGCGCCGCCGCGATCCCGCGCGCCCGCAGCGCATCGACCTGATCTTTCATCAGCGCGATGAGCGGCGAAATGACCAGCGCCGTCCCTTCCAGCAACACCGCCGGGAGCTGGTAGCAGAGCGACTTCCCTGCGCCCGTGGGGAAGAGCGCCAGCGCCGATTCGCCGGCGAGCAGCGCGCGGATCACGTCCTCCTGTCCGGGGCGGAAGCTGTCGTGACCGAAGTGCGTCTGGAGGGAGGGCGTCAAATCCATGCGGCGTTTCATAGCCCGCTTCGGATGGGTCGGCAAGCCTGCGGCCCGGGGCGGATGGTTGCGCGCCTTACCTGGGCTGCCCGAAGCCGAACTGCGGCGGCATCGATGCGCGCGCCTCGTCCACCGCTGGCAGCGAGCGGCGCAGCTTGAGCGTGAAGCCGAGTTGCGCGGCGAGCGCGGCGAGCGATTCCGCGGCGCGAGGGCTCGTGAGATGCACCGCGCCGGGGCGGACACCGAGCGCCTTCATCCCGTCCACAAGCGCGCGGCTGGCGATGGCCTCCAGCGCGTCACCCGGCGCATTGCCCATTTCCACGGCTGCGATGAAACCCGACTCCGCCTCCGCGGCGAGGGCCGCCTTGACCAGCCACGGACGTCCGTTTTCGCCACCGTCTGCGACGACCCCGCCGCCGCAGAACGCCTCCACTTCGAGCACCATGGAAGGCTGCTGGGGCAGCTTCGCGAGAATCGCCGCGGTCACTTCATCCACGGCAAACGAAGCAGGCGCGGACTCCGGCGGCATCCCGACCTGCCGCCACTCGACCTCCTCCAGGCGCAACGGTCCGGGCGCGCGGCCTTTTGGAAAAAAGGCGAAACCGTCGGTCGGAAAGGCATCGTCGCTCTCGTAAAGCGGACGCACCGCGGCGCCGAGCGCCGTGAGTCTCGGCAGCGTGTGCAGGAGCAGCCGCGCGTCGGTTTCATCGATGTGCCACGGCAGATAGCCGGGCCGGTGGCTTTGGAAAGCCGGCCACTTGGCCCGCGCGCCGCCGCGGGGCGTGAAGCCGAGCGCTTTCATGCGCTGCTTGTCCTCCGGCGGCAGCTCGCGCTTGGGCACGAACTCCACTTTCACCACCGCGATGGAAAGAAAGGTATCCATGTCCACGTCGGGCTCGTCACTCGTCGCGAGTTCGAGCACCCAGCGCAGCGCCGCCGGACCGTGATGCAGCGCGAGGCCAAACACCTCGCCCAGCGTGCCCATCACCGCGCCGAGCACCGGCTCGTCGGTGCGCGGATCGTCCACGCCGAGCAGTTCCGAATCGCCCATGCACTCCCAGAGCCGCAACTCTCCCAGCGCATCCGCCGCTTCGTACAGCGCGCACCACGTTTCGAGCGGGATTTCGGGAATGAGCGGTTGGCGTTTCGCTTTTGGCATGGGCCAAAAGCTGCCCGATGAGGAAGCCGCAGCGCGAGTGAAAACGCGGCGCGGGTTGGGGGTTTCTGGGGCGGAGGCCAAAGATACTTCGTGGGCGCGTCAGCACGGGAGGAGCTGCCCGGGTGGAGCACTTGACCCGCCTGCGGTCTGCGGCGACCCGCCGAGGACCTCGGGGTGCGCGTTGCTGCGGGAGCGGGTGGGAAACTGACAGCCGCGCGCACCCCGGCTGGGCGGCGGGTCGCCGCCCAGGGCACTCGGGTCGAGTGCTCCACCCGGAGTGCGGGGCGGAGCGGGATAAAGGAGCGCGGACTTTGGCCACAGTCAGCGGGGCGTTTGGACTAAAGTCCAAGCTACTTTCCACGGGTTTGCGGTGGTGGCCTTGGCTTTGCTATGGATGGGGATCATGTCTCTGCGCGTGCTTCTTCTTTTGCCGTTGCTGGTGCTCCTCGCCGGCTGCGGGTGCCCGGGTTACACCTACCGCTATGTGCCGGGGCGGACGGCGACTTTGGTGGGCGGTTATGCGCAGGCTCCGGCGGATGCGCCGCCGGAGGTTCACGCGGCGATCGCGGCGGGGAATCGGATCGCGGGGCTGCCGTACCGCTACGGCGCGGGGCATGGGACGGGGGAGGACTCGGCGTACGATTGCAGCGGGGCGGCGAGCTACGTTTTGCGCAATGCGGGGCTGATGCGCGGGGTGCGGACTTCGGGGGAGTTTCGCCGCTACGGGGAGTCGGGGGAGGGCGAGTGGATCACGGTGTGGGCGAAACGCGGGCACGTGTTCTGTTCGGTGGCGGGATTGCGGTTTGATACCGGCTGGACGCGTGGGCCGAAGGGTCCGCAGTGGACGACGCGGAGTCGCCCGGCGGATGGCTGCGTGATGCGGCATCCGGCGGGGTTGTAGGGGAAGGCGGCGGGCGGGCACTGCTGCGTCAGCGCACGGCGTGGGAAAAGATGAACGCCAGACCGCAGGCGAGCGCGGGAAGGTAGAGGAGGCCTTCCACGGCCCATTCGTAAAAGCGCTCGCTGCGCGGGCGGCGGGTGGAGTGGAGGAGCCAGGCTTCCTGCAGGCCAGTGAGGATGGAGAGGAGGATGAAGGGGAGGCTACCGGCCGTGCGAAAGAAGATCAGGCCACCGAGGAGGAGCTGCCCGAGCACGGCGAGCGTCCAGAGCAGGCGGCGCGCACCCTTTTCACCCCAGAGGACGGGGATGCTGCGGATGCCGCACGCGCGGTCGCCGCGGAGGTCGCGGAGGTCGCAGAGGAGCATGTTGAAAAGGAGGAGGCAGAAGGCCCACGGGATGAGCGGGACGACGGTGCACAGGAAGCCGAAGATGCCCCAGCCGCGGGGCTGATCGAGCCCGCTGGACTGGCTGGGTGTGGCGACGAAAAGAAGGAGGCCGAAGATCGCGGCGGTGACGACGGCCGGGGCGAAGAGGGTTTTGATGAGGGGCAGGTCTTTCCAGCGGAAGCCGAGGATGGGGATGGAGTAGCCGAGCGCGCCGACGCCGCCGCCAAGGACGAGCGCGAGGGTGAGCCACTCGCGCCGGGCGACGGGCAGGCCGATGAGGACCAATGCGGCGAGGGTGAGCGCGATGCGGCTCGCGGTGCGGTAGCGGGCGCTGGCGGCGGTGCGGGCGGGGACGTTGACGGCGTCGGCCGGATCGCGGCGGAGGCGGTCGGCATTGTAAATGAGCAGGCCGCCGCAGAACCAGAGCGGGAGCCAGGGGCGGGCGTCGATTTCCAGCAGCCAGCCCATGGCCCAACCGAACGCCGCGATGCCCGCCGCGCCGTAGATGTGGAGCGCGTGGAGGACGGTTTCGATTTCCGCAAAGATTGACCGCGGCGTGGGGTTCTCGGTTGGCAAGGGGCAAGCGGGCGTGTTGTAGTGGCGCGCCCCACTACCGCCTCAGCCCCCGCCTTTCAACCCACCATGAGCACTGCCGCCACGCCGCCCGCCGAGGAACCCACCGCACCCGCGCCCGACTCAGGCGCTCCCGTTTTCAAGGAAGATGACGTCGAGGCGGTGGCGTATTTCAAGGAAGCGCACGGGCTGATCAAGCATCAGCTCGCGAAGGTCATCGTCGGGCAGGACAAGGTGATCGACGAAATGCTGATCGCGATTTTCACGCGGAGCCACGCGCTGCTCGTGGGTGTGCCAGGGCTGGCGAAAACGCTGCTCATCTCCACGCTGGCGCAGACGATCAATCTGTCGTTCAAGCGCATCCAGTTCACGCCCGACCTGATGCCGAGCGACATCACGGGCACGGAGGTCATCTATCAGAATCCGCAGACCGGCGAGCGGGAGTTCAAATTCCTCAACGGGCCGATTTTCGCGAACGTGATTCTGGCGGACGAGATCAACCGCACGCCGCCGAAGACGCAGGCCGCGATGCTGGAGGCGATGCAGGAGCGGCGCGTGACCGTGGGCGGCGTGAGCCACAAACTGCCCGAACCATTTTTCGTCCTCGCGACGCAAAACCCGGTCGAGCAGGAGGGCACGTATCCCCTGCCCGAGGCGCAACTCGACCGCTTCATGTTCATGATCTTTGTGGACTACCCGTCGATGGACGAGGAACTGGAGATCATGAAGCGCGGGACGGGCGCGGGCGGAGGCACGCCGCGGGCGATCATGGAGCTGGATCACATCACGTATCTCCAGGGCGTGGTGCGGCGGATGCCGGTGGCCGATCACGTCTTCGAGTACGCGCAAAAAATCGTGGCCGGGACGCGCGCGAAGAGCCCGCAGGCGCTGGATTTTTGCAAAAAATGGCTGGCTTGGGGTGCCGGGCCGCGCGCCTCGCTGAACCTCATCATGGCGGCGAAAGCGCACGCCATCGTGCGCGGGCAAATCTACGTGAGCTGCGCCGACGTGGCGGCGGTCGCGCCGTCGATCATGCGGCATCGCATCATCCCGAATTTCGCCGCGCAGAGCGAAGGCGTGACGAGCGACGACATCACGCGGATGATTTTGGAAAAGATCCCGCAGGACCGGTGATGGGCGCGGTGCCTTTTTTACCGCAGAGGCGCAGAGGACGCGGAGGTGCGCAGAGATTGCCGATGAATATGTCGTCTGTTCGACCTCTGCGCCGCTCCGCGTCCTCTGCGCCGCTGCGGTAAATTCAAACCGTCACGCAACGATGGCCCGATCCGCTACTCAAAACACGCTCCTCGATCCCGTCGCCATCCAAAGCGCGGAGCATCTGGGCTTGCAGGCGCGGTCGGTGGTCGAGGGCTACATGGCCGGCGCACACCGGTCGCCGTTTCGTGGGTTTGCCATCGAGTTTGCGCAGCACCGCGAGTACGTCCCCGGCGATGACACGCGGCATCTCGATTGGAAGGTGCTGGGGAAGAGCGACCGCTATTACATCAAGCAGTATGAGCAGGAGACGAACTACGTGGCGCATCTCCTCCTCGATGGCAGCGAGTCGATGAAATACGCGTCGGGCAAAGTCTCGAAGCTCGATTACGGGCGGACCATCGCCGCGTGCCTCGCCTACCTCATCCTGCTCCAGCGCGACGCCGTGGCCGTGGGCATTTTCGATGCGAAGATGCGCGAGTATCAGCCCCGCACCGACTCGCTCGCGAAGATTCATCAAATCTGCCAGGTGCTGACCGCGTTCGTCCCGACCGAGCAGACGGCGATCTCAAATGCGCTCAGCGAGATCGCGCGACAGGTGAAGCGGCGCGGCATTGTCATCCTCATCAGCGACCTGATGGACGATGAGGAAAAGATCACGCAAGGCATCCAGCACCTGCGCTTCGGCGGGCACGAGGTCATCGTCTTTCACGTCCTCGACCCGTTTGAGCTGAAGTTCCCCTTTCAAGGCACCGTCGAGTTCGAGGGACTCGAAGCGCAAGGCCGTATCCTCACGCGGCCGTCCGAGTTGCGAAAAAGCTACCTCGAGGAATTCGGTGCCTTCCTCGACCGCATGCGCCTCGCCTGCGAACGCGCGGGCTGCCCCTACGTGCGCATTTCCACGGACCAGCCGTGGGCGGATGTGCTCAGCGCCTTTCTCGCCACGCGGCAGCACCGGTATGGGTGACGGATTTTACAACGCAGAGGCGCAGAGGCGCGGAGAACGCAGAGGTGGGAAAGGAGAGTGTAAGAACGCTGAATCCCATGTCTTTTTCTGCGTCTCTGCGTCTCTGCGTTTCAACAATAAGCCGACGACCTTTTCTGGCCGTTTGTTCAACGCAGAGAAGCAGAGAGCGCAGAGGTAGAAAAATGCACGAGAACGAAATCACTCACGCCATCATTGGTGCCGCGATCGAAGTGCATCGCGAAATCGGGCCAGGGATCATCGAGAAGCCATACGAGGAGGCGCTTTGCCATGAGTTGCACCTGCGCGGGCTTTCCTTTGTGCGGCAGAAAGCGGTGCCATTCGTTTACAAGGGCGTGCGGCTTTCCGTCGATCTGCGGACGGATTTGATCGTCGAGGGAAAAGTGATCGTTGATCTCAAGGCGAAGGACCAGGTCACCGCCATCGACAAACTCAAAGTCCTCACCTACTTGCGACTCCTCAATCTCCGCCTCGGCCTCGTCATCAACTTCCACGTTGCGGTCCTCAAGGACGGCATCTTTCGCGTCGTCAACAACCTCATCGAACGCCCGCCCGGTGACTCCGATGAGCCGCCAGATTTGCGCGTCTGACCTCTGCGCCCTCCGCGCCTCTGCGTCTCTGCGTTAAAAAATCCCCGTGGCCTTTCTCAACCCACTGCTCCTTTTCGGCATCATCGGCATCGCGGCGCCGATCATCATCCACCTGCTCGCGAAGAAGCGAATCAAGCGCACGCTGTGGGCCGCGATGAAGTTCCTCAAGATCGTCGTCGAGAAGAACCAGCGCCGGCTCACGCTCGAAGACCTCATCCTGCTCATCCTGCGCTGCCTCGTGCTCATCGCGCTGGCGCTGGCGATGGCACGGCCGTCGTTCAAGCAGGGCGGTTTCGGCGGCTTCGGCGGGAGCAATGAGGCGGCGATCATCCTGCTCGATAACTCCGCGAGCATGTCGCAGAGCGACGGCGCGGCGTCGAAATTCGACAAGGCGCAGAAGGCCGCGGAGGAAGCCCTCGACGCGCTCCCCAGTGGATCGTCGGTCGCGGTCTGGCTGGTTTCGGACGTGGTGAAAAATGTCATTCCCGAGCCGACGCACGACTTTGCCCTCGCGCGCAAAATCATCCGCGAGGCACAGCGCTCGGACCGCGGCACGGAGATGCCGGCGGCGCTGCGGCAGGCGATCGAGGTCATGCAGCGGCAGACCACTGCGGTGAAGCAGATCTTTCTCCTCACCGACGGCCAGGCCGCGGGCTGGAAGCAGCTCGCCGACACGCGGCTGCTGCTCGACTCGGTGAAGCAGGACATCCAGACGCGGCTCGTCCTCGTGGGCGAAAGCGAGCAGCACAATCTCGGCGTGACCGGCCTGCGCATGAGCAGCGCGCTCGCGCCGGTGAACCAGCCGGTGCGCTTCGAGGTGGAGGTCGCGAACTACGGCGTCGAAGAGGCGCGCAATGTGCAGGTCAGCATCGGCGTGGACGCCGAACCGCCGGGCGACGAGGCGGGCATCGAGTCGATCCCGCCGGGCGAGTCGAAGCGCCTTTCGCTCTTCGTGCAGTTCCGCGATCCGGGCTTCCACTCCGTCACCGCGCATCTCCCTGCGGACCGCAATCCGGCCGACGACCAGCGGGCCGTCGCCGTGCGCGTGATCGGCGAAATCAACGTGCTGCTTGTCGATGGCGATCCCGGCGTCGAGCCGCGCGAGAGCGAGGTTTTCTACCTGCGCAACGCGCTCGTCCCCGTGCCGCCGGAGCAGCGCGAAAAGTATCACATCAAAACGAAGACGATCAGCCCCGCAGACCTCCAGACCGCGAAGCTCAGCGACTACGAGGCCGTCGTGCTCGCCAACGTCCTCGACGTGCCCGAGGTCGTCCTCGCGGGGTTGGAAAAGTTCCTGCGCGCGGGCGGCGGGCTGATCGTCTTTCCCGGCGGGCGCATGAGCGTCACCTTTTACAACGAGCAGCTCTTCACGGAGCGCGGCTTTTTGCCTGCGGCCTTCGGCCCGCCGCGCGGCGAGGCCGAGCAGCAGGACAAGTTCTTTCACCTCCAGACAAAGAACTACGAGCACCCCATCGTCTCGATCTGGAAAGACCCCGCGGCCGGCACGCTCGGCACCGCCAACTTCTACCGCGCCTTCACCCTCGAACCCGCGAAGTCCGACGTGCCGCGCCCCGACATCGGTCCGCCCGCGCTCATCTTGAAATACGACGACGGCCAGCCCGCCGTCATGGAGCGCACCTGGGGTTACGGACGCGTGATTCAATTCAGCAGCACCGCCGACAGCGCGTGGAACGACCTCTGCATCCGCCCGATTTTTGTCCCGCTCATCCACCGCATCCTCGGCGCGATCGTCACGCGACAGGACGAGCATCTCAACCTGCGCGTCGGCACGAAACTCAGTTACGTGATGGACTCCGAGATGCTCGGCAAAGATCTGACGATCACGAAACCCGGCGCAAAAAAAGACGCCACCAGCCTCCGCCGCGTCACGCTGCAAGCCGGGCTGCCGCTGCTCCAGCTCGACGAAACCGACATCGCCGGGGTGTATGACGCCCGCATTGGCGACGACGCCGTGCCGGCCCTGCGTTTCGCCACGCAGTCCGACCCCGCCGAGTCCCGGCTCGAAGAGTTGTCTCCCGCCGACCTCAAAGTCTTCGACGGCGTGGCGCAAATCATCCGCTGGTCGCCCGAGCACAGCCTGCGCACCGCTTTGCAGAAAGAGCGCACCGGCTCCGAGTTCTGGCTCGCCTTCGCCATCCTCGCGCTGGTCCTCGCCGTCGCGGAGACGTGGTTCGGAAACCGATGGAGCCGCTCGAAATGAAAGCCATGTCTTTGACGTCGCGCAGCGGACCTCCGGGGAGCATACCCGTCCCGCGTGTTGGCGGCGGCGTCACGCCGCCGCGAACTTCCAAGTGCGTCGCTTGCGGAAAGCGCGCTTCATCACTCCGCACCTCGCAGGAAGTTCGTTTCGGCGGGACGCCGAAACCAGCACGCGGGACGCGCGCGCTCCCCGGCGCGCTCGTGCCGCGCACACCTTTTCAAACCTCGTGACCGACCTTCTCCTCCGCATCTTCGGTGTGAAAATCGAGAACGCCGCGAACATCTCCGGCGTGCAGGTGGTACTGCGCAATAGCGGGTCGATGGGGTGGATCATCCTGCTCGCGCTGCTCCTCGGAGCGATGACCTGGTGGAGTTACTGGCGCGATACGCGGGAGTGGGTTTCGCCCGCGCTGCGGCGGGTGCTGACCACCCTGCGGGTGCTGCTGTTCACGCTGCTGCTGCTCATCATCCTGCGGCCGGTGCTGGCTTTCACCATCGAGGGCACGATCCGCCGCACGCTGATCAACCTCATCGACAACAGCGCGAGCATGAAGATCGCCGACCCACGCTTCGATGCGGCGGACTTGAAACGCGCCGCGCTCGCGCAGGGCGTGCTCGATATTCGCAAGGGGCTCGACCAGTCGCTCGACGCCGGAAAATCCGCGGCGATGAAGACCGTGCCGCGCGTGGACCTGCTCCGCGGCGTGCTGCGCAACGACGACCTCGGCCTGCTGGAGAAGTTCGCGAAGGCCTATGACGTGAACACGTTCACCTTCGGCAACGCGCTCAATGAAATCACCACCGCCGCCGCCGCGCCCGACGCCACGAAACCGGCCACGGGGCAAGCCCCACCCGACCCGCGCGCATGGGTGGACAAACTTGATCCGAAAAGCCAGACCACCGCGATCGGCGACGCCCTCCGCGAATTGCTCGAGCGCAAACGCGGCCAACCGCTCGCGGGCATTTTTCTCGCCACCGACGGCGCGAGCAACCTCGGCACCCAGCCGCTCGAAGCCGCGCGCCTCGCCCGCGCCGACGGCGTGCCGCTTTTCATCTACGGCGTCGGCATCACCTCGCCGCGCGACATCATCGTGGCGAACATGTTTGCACAGGAAGTGGCCTTTGTGAAAGACGAGCTACCCGTGACCGTGCGCGTGCGCGGCCAGGGGATGCGCGGCGAGACGGCGAAGATCACCCTGCGCCTCGGGACCGAGATCGTGGCGAGCAAAGACCTCACCTTTACCGACGACGAAGAGCAGACCGTGCCGCTGCCGTTCACGCCGAAAAACGTGGGCGAGTTTGAGCTGAGCGCGTCCATCACGCCGCGCGACGATGAAGCAGCGAAGGACAACAACGCGGTAACGCAGCGGCTCAAAGTCATCGACAGCAAAGTGAAGGTGCTGATGGTCGAGGAGTCGCCGCGGTGGGAGTTCCGCTACCTGCAAAGCGTGCTCCTGCGCGACCGCCGGCTGGAGGTGAAATGCTGGCTGCAGGAAGGCGACCCGGCGATCGCCGAGGGCGAGGGTTCGCCCTACGTGAAGGCCTTCCCGGCAACCAAGGACGAGCTTTTCAAATACGACCTCGTGGTGCTCGGCGACGTGGACCCGAAGTCGCTCGGCGAGGAAGCCATCGGATGGCTCGGAGAGTTCGTGTCGAAGTTCGGCGGCTCGGTCCTTTTCATCGCGGGCAACAAGCACAACCCCGCCGCGTATCGCGGCACGGTGCTGGAGAAATTGCTGCCCGTGGAGCTGGGCGAGATCGTCGCGAAACCCGCCGGCCCCGACCGCCCGACCACGCTCGAACTCACCGCGCAGGGCCGCACCAGCCCGATGCTGAAACTCTCGCCGAAGGACGACGAGAACATGGCCATCTGGCGGCGCTTCACGAAGATCTACTGGGTCGCCCGCGTGACCCGCGCGAAGCCCGCCGCGCAAGTCCTGCTCCAGGACGCCGATGCCACGAAAGCCACGCGCTTTGGCAAAATGCCCGTCGTCGCGCAGCAGCAATACGGCCTCGGCCAGGTGCTCTACTTCGGCACGGACAACACCTGGCGCTGGCGCAAAAATGCGGACGACCGCTTTTACCCGATCCTCTGGGGCCAGGTGACTCAGAAGCTCGGCCTCGCGCATCTGCTCGGCGGATCGAAACGCACGCAGCTCAACGTGGACAAGAAGAGCTACAACACCGGCGACCGCGTGGCCGTCTATGCGCGGCTCTACACCGCCGACTTCAATCCCGTGAAGGACGCCACCTTCGAGGCCGGTTACAGCGTCAAGCCCGTGGCCGCCGGACCCAGCGTGCTGGCTGGTCCGCGGCAGGAGGTCACGCTGCGCGCGGTGCCCGAGCAGCCCGGCATGTATCGCGGCGACTTCACCGCACTCGCGCCCGGCGTGCATCGGTTTGCGGTGAAAGGCGACGACGTCACGTTCATCGAGTTCAGCGTCGCCGAGCCGGCCTTCGAGCTGGGCGAGACGGCGATGAACGAAGCCCTGCTCAAGCAGATGGCCGAGATCAGCGGCGGCGGATTTTTCCGCGAGGAAACGCTGGTGAAACTCCCCGAACTCATCGCCGCAAAAACCGAGCGCGTGACCAGCACCGTCGATGCCGAACTGTGGTCCTCGCCCATCTACTTCGCGCTGCTCCTGCTCGTCGCGACCATCGAGTGGGTTTTGCGCAAGAAGGCGCAGTTGAAATAGAGATGAGCCGACCCATGCCATGAGCGACGCGTCATCCAGTCCCGAGCAACCCGCGGCGAGCGCATCACCCGCAGCCGACCAGCCCGCGCCTGCGCCGGAGCCGACCCCGCGCCAGAAGCAGCGTCGCCCCCCGGATTCCGCGCGTGAGATCGCGGGGCGCATCCGGCAGGTGCGTTGGAAACATGGTCGCACCGTTTTGTGGCGCGGGCTGGGGATGGCGGTGACGGCGTTGTGCGTGTGGCTGGTGATCGAGACGGTGACGGACTTTCTCACGAATCTCCCGTGGCTCAGTCGGCTGGCGTTTTTCGTCATCGGCGTGGGCGGAGCGGCCGCGGCGCTTTGGCACTTTGGCCTCCGCGTGTGGTGGCGGCGGATGTCGGATGAAGCGGTGGCGCTGATGATCGAGCGGGCGCTGCCGGAGTTTCGTTCGCGGTTCATCGCGGCGGTGCAGCTCGGGAAGACCGCGGAGGGATCGGCTTCGCCGTCGCTCGTGCGTGCGCTTGTGGCGGAGACCACGGCGATGGCGGCGCAGATGAAATTCGACAAAGTGGTGCCGACGGGGCCGACGAATAAATGGCTGCGCAGCGCGGCGCTCGCGCTCGTCGTGACCGGCGGGCTGGCGGCGTACGGCGGACACCGCACCGTCCCGCTGGTCCTGCGCGCGTGCCTTTTCACCGTCCCGGTGCCGCGCCAGACCCAGATCGTGGATGTCTCGGGCGATCGCATCATCGCCATCGGCGACGACCTGCGCCTCGAAGCCGGGGCGCGCGGGATCGTGCCGGCGAAAGGCAAACTGCGCGTGAAAACCGCGAAGGGAAAACCGCAGGAATTCGACCTC
The DNA here is from genome assembly GCA_964415705.1 of uncultured Chthoniobacter sp. Lineage (GTDB taxonomy): Bacteria > Verrucomicrobiota > Verrucomicrobiia > Chthoniobacterales > Chthoniobacteraceae > Chthoniobacter. The sequence goes on from CAYQBV010000023.1 coordinate 12,442, forward strand.
GCTGCGAACGTCGATAAGCCCGGTTATTTTGCCCGCGTGCTGCAGAGCGTGCAGGAGCCTTTTGACTACGTGATCGCGCTCGGCGACGCGGAAAGCCCGAGCTACCATGTGCGGGTGAAGCCACGTCCGTCCGTGGCCAGCGTGGAGTGCCGGCAGGTCTGGCCCGCCTACACCCAGCTCCCACCGCAGCGCCGCACGCTCGGCGATTTGAAGATCCTCGCGGGCAGCAAACTCACGCTGAAAGTAAAGGCCAGTACCGCGGTGAAGGGCGGCGAAATCCGACTCGTCGGTGCCGACCGCGACAAGCCCGTGAAGATCGCGCCGCTCAAGCCCACCGGAGAGGATAAAGCGGTGCTCACCGGCGAGGTCCCGATTCCCGCCGAAGGCGTGACCGGCATGACGCTGCAGCTTGTGGACGAAGACGGCGTCGAGTCGCGCGGCGCGGCCGTTTACCACATCGACGTGGTGAAGGACGCCGCGCCCACCGTCAAAATCCTCTGGCCCGACCGGCGTGAAATCCTGCTGACCCGAGCAGCCACCGCGCTGATTTCCTTTGAGGCGAAGGACGACTTCGGCGTGGCCAAAGTGCGGCTGCATTACGCCGTCGATTGGGTGGAAAAAGGGCCGCACAAAACCATCGACCTCGACCTCGGCGGCGCGCTGCCCAAGGCGGTCACGCGGCGCTTCGACTGGAAAGTCGGTGCCATCGTCCCGCCCGTCGAGGAAGGCAGCGTGATCGACTATTGGTTTGAGGTCATCGACGCCAACGACGTCACCGGCCCCGGCATCGGGACCATCGAGCACTACCAGGCCCGCATCGTCAGCGAAGCGGAGAAACGCGCGGACCTCGCCAACCGCCTCAGCGACGCCATGGAAGGCCTCAACGGCGTGCGCCAAGGCCAGGAGGAACTGAACACGAAACTCGGCGAGATCATCTTCGAGAAGCCTCCGGACGGGAAATAGATCGTGAGTCAGCTCCGCGGGTGAAACAGGAAATCCGTATAGCCGGCCGCCGTCGGCGCGGACCAGGTCGTCACCGCCGCCGGCGGGTTCAGCGCCCAGCCATGGGCGAAGCGCTCGACGAGATCCGGGTTGCTCAGGAAAGGCCGGCCGAACGCAATCAGGTCCGCGTCGCCACTCGCGATCGCCGCCCCTGCCGTTTCTTGTATGTAGCCGCAGTTGCCCATCAGCGGCCCGCGGAAGACCGCGCGAAACTCCGCCAGCGTCATCGGCGCGCCCTGCTCGTGAAATCCAAACGCCAGCCCGTCCACGACATGCAGATAAGCCAGCCCACAGCCATCGAGCTGCGCCGCCGCGTGCTTGTAGGTCTCGCGGAAATCCGGCGCGCGCACCCCTCGCGGATGCGCGTTGCATTTCCGCGTCGGCGATGTTCCAGCAGTTCCACGGCACCAGAAAATCCATTTCACGCACTGCGGCCACCGCGATGTACGCCGCATCGGTTCGTGCCTTTTCTGGCACCGCGCCCTCGTCCGGCAACGCGCTGGCCAGAGCGAGCGCTGCTTCCGTGACCGCCAGTCCCCGCAACACCTCACGGCACAAGCGGGCAGCTCCAGGTCGCCCACCATTCCGGCGTTGTCTTCTGATGCCCGGCGATGACGGCATTCCCACCGGGCCAGGCCGTGAGGTAGCTCGGGATGGTCGTTAAGAAATCGACACGCGGCAGGCCCATTGCAGGTTACCTTCAAATAGAGAACCAACCTTGCTCCCGAACCGCTCCCTACTTACCCGTCTCGGCCATGCGCCTCCTGCTTTTTCTCCTGCTCACGATCGCCGCCCACGCCGAACCGGTGAGGCTGCAGGTCTTCATCGCGCTGGCCGACAACCGCACGCAGGGCATCCTCCCGGTGCCAGCAAAGATCGGCAACGGCGATGACGCGGACGCGAATCTTTACTGGGGCTGCTCCGAGGCGCTGAAGCCAGTGCTCCGCGCCAGCACGGGCTGGAAGCTGACCCGCACGGATAAGAATCCGTCGCCCGACGTGCTGGAGCGCGCGGTTTTCACCCACCGCAGCAGTAAGTGGGAACTGATCGCGCACGTCTATCGCGGCTCGGCGATCAAGGCCTGCACCACCGGATTTTTCGCAGCCCTGGCCAGCGACGAGCCGCGCGAGCAGACGCCGCTCGTGGCCTACCTCGGGCACAATGGGCTGATGGATTTTCCCCTGCCCGCCGAGGCCACCGCGCGCCGCGGCCCGGGGCGGCAGGCCATCGTGCTTTGCTGTGTGAGCGCGGAGTATTTCACGCCGCATTTGGAAAAGGTGGGCGCCATCCCGCTGCTCACCACTACCCAGCTCATGTATCCTGGCGGCTTCCTCCTGCGCGCCGCGCTCGACGGCTGGATCGCCGGGGATCCGCCCGAAAAAGTCCGCCAGCGCGCCGCCGCTGCGTACGCAAAAAACCAAAAGATCAGCGTGAAAGCCGCCGCTGGAGTTTTCACTGCTGGTCAAAAAACACCTCAGCGCGAGTAGCGCGGAGTGAGTCGTCGCGCCGGGAGTCCAAAGTCACGGCGACCGCGCCGACCGCCGCCCGCCTCACTCCTGCCCTTTGGACGCCGCCTGGCCCGCGTGCTTCTCATGCAGCCGCTTCCAAAAATCCTTCCAGTATGTGTCGTAGTAGTCCTGCGCCGCGAGGTCGATGTGCGCCAGTTTCTCGACCTTCGGCGCGGTGGCCGGGTCGTAGCCAGCGAGGTGTCCCTGGCCGGCGCGGGTGCGGGGTGAGACGAAACGCCACTCGTTGTCCCCGAGGACTTCGGCGCAAATCTTCGCCAACTCCGGGTCGTAGGTCTTGAGCTGGGCGCGGGTGTGAATGTGGTTGTGGTCGTGGTCCATCGTCCGGTTGGTGTCGTACCAGTTCTGCACACCCTCGGCCCAATACTCCCCGGAGTTCTTCGCCGCGTAGCACTCCTTCGGACCGCCAAAGACGATCAGCACCTTGTCGTCTTTCGTCACCTGCACGTCCGCGCGCGTGGGTTTGCCGTTCACGAGGATGTCGCCACCATCGAGGCATTTCTTGAGCAACGCCGGGGGCTGCTCGGGAAAGGATTTGACCAGCGCATCCAGCAGACTGACCGGCGTCGCGCTCTGCACCCGGCGGAACTTCTGCGCCGCGTAGCCATCCTGGTAGATGCCTGTCTTCTTGACGTTCTCGAAAGCCGCCTTCACCCGCGCGTTCAACTCCGCATCGAACCCCGCGCCCTGAATGACATGACCGAACTCGTGAATCAGGATGCTTTCGATCTGCATGCCACCCTCGTACTCCAGCACATCTTCCTCCGCGAAGAGCACCACCGGACGCCCGGCCCGCGTGGTCAGAAACCCCCGCTGCCGCCAGTTGTAAAAATCCAGTTCCTTGCCCGTCTTGTCCGAGGCAAACATCGGCACGTCGGAAGTCAGTTCCTTGTGGCCGAGGAGCACGCACAAAACCTTCCGCTCCCGGATGCGCTGGGCGACCTCCGGCTTGATGCTCTTCATCACCATATCGAACTGATACGCCGCCTCGCGGTGGGTGAAATCCGAGACCTTGTCCGACGTGGCGATGAGGATGTCCTGCACCAGCGTCGCTTTTTTGAAAAAGGCCGCGTCGAGCTTGTATTCGGCCACCTGCTCGGGCGACACGGGCTTGATCGGAAACGCCTCGTCCGCCGCACGGAGCGGCGAACCGACGAGCGCGAAGCTCGCGAGAAAGACGAGGGCGGAAGTGCGGAATGAGTGCGGGCGGTTCATCGGAGTTGGTGATTCGAGATTGCGATTGCGATGCGGCGGAACGTGCGGGATACGGAGCGTTTTGGAAAGCGCCACGATGCGGAAATGAGCGCGCCGTTCCAATCCAGCGCCGATGTCCGAATACCCGACCAAACTGCTTTTCATCTGCAGCCGGAACAAAATCCGCAGCCTGACCGCGGAGAAAATGCTGGCCGGCGTGCCCGGGTATCGCACCGCCTCGGCTGGAACCCAACCCGGTGCGCGCGTCGTCGTCACCGGGGGGCAACTCCGCTGGGCCGACCTCATTTTCTGCATGGAAAAAGCCCATCTGCAAAAGCTCCGCGACCGCTTCCCCGACGACCTCGCCGACAAAAACGTCGTCACCCTGCACATCCCCGACGAATACCAATTCATGGCCGACGACCTGATCGACGAACTCCGCGCCAAACTCGCCGAACATCTGGAGTTGCCCGAGGGCTTTTGAAAGGCAGGGCGGACTGCTCCAACTGCAACCGAGGGCATCGTTAGTATCTCCCGTTGGGAAACACCTTGCTTCCCCGCCCTCATGCGCTTTTGTGCAGATGTCGAATTGACTACCTCTCATTCGCCCCCCCTTTGGAAAAAACTGGTCTGCAACTTTCCGCGATCACCCTCGTTCGAACACCGATCAACACCATGAAAAACACCAATCAACACACGCCGTCCCGCATCCTCGGCGGATCCATCGCCAATTCCGCTTCCATCTCGGCGGGTGCGTGTCCGGGACGCAGGCGTTCGTTCAAACTCCCGCCGAGTCTGGCGGCGAAAGCTGTGCTCGCCTTGGTCGGTCTTCTGGCTGCCGGAACCTCACCAAGCGCACTGGCGGCTACGGCAACTTTCAATCTCGGTGCTTTCGGGAGTCCCACGACTTTCACTGGGGGCACGTTTACGCCTTGGTCTTTGGGGGTTGTCCCCGCCGGAAATTTTCTGCAATCGGTATCGATCAACGCCACGATCGAGGCCACGGACCAAGACAACTGGGCTTCCGAACTGATGTTTCTCGTGCAGTCGAACGCCACCGCGCCGGGTAGTGGCGGTGGCATTCTCGAAATCGGCCCTGATTGGGGGGCGGATCCCAGCGGCGGAGTGACCACTCACCTCTTCTGGCCAGCCAGCGGAAATAACGGCCCCGTCTCAACCGTCACAGACTTCAAGGCCGCGATTTTGGATTTCCCTTCAACGATCGACCTGAGCACCTCCAATTTGTTCCTGATGAATGCGTATGGTCCGGGCTTTGGCGCTTGGTCTGGCACCGTCACCATCACCTATGGCGCGGCGGCCCCGAGTTTGACTTGGACCGGCGCGGACGCGACCAACCCCACGCAGTGGACCACGGCGCCCGGCGTCCTGAACTGGAGCGCCGGTGCCTATACCGATGGAAGTGCGGTGACCTTCGACGACTCCGTGGGTGCCGGTTCGAGGTTGGTGGATATTTCCAGCGGCGATGTTTCTCCCGCGGGTGCGACCTTTAACACCTCCGGGACTTATTCACTGGGTGGTCCCAACGCGATTACGGGAGCCACCGGGCTGACCATGCAGGGCGGTGGCCTGCTGGTCGTCCAAAACACCAATACTTACAGCGGACCCACCTTGATCTCCGCAGGGACCCTACAACTCGGGAACGCCGCTGCGCTGCCTCATGGTGCCGGAAAAAATGCCGTGCGTGTGGACGGCACGCTCGACCTGAATGGTTTTAGCGCGACGATCAATGGGTTGATTGGCACGGGGACCGTGACCAGCAGTGATGCCGGGGGCGTCACCCTCACTGCCGGCGACGGCAATGCGTCCTCCAGCTTCACTGGCTTGATTCAGGACGGCAGCGGCACCGTCGGATTGACCAAGACGGGGACGGGCACACTCACGCTCAGCGGGCTGAGTACCTACACAGGCAAAACAACCATTCTAAGCGGCACGCTCTACCTCGGTATAACAAACTCGAGCGGCACGGGACTCACGAACGCCGGTATTCCCGGCCCCATGGGCGCTCCGACCGGAGCCGATGCGATCATTGACATGCACAACGGCACCACCCTCCAGACGGGTGATACGATCCCACGGGTGGACCAGATAACCAACCGGACGATCAATCTCGCCGGGACTGGTCCCGGAACAGTCTCGCTCAAATTCAACGATAATGACACCAACTTCACCCTCGGTGCCGTAACAGCCACCGGAACGGGCGCGAAAACTCTCGCAGTCTTCACCGGTTTCCGGGGAAATGGCGATCGCGAGGCAGTGATATTTAGCGGAGCGATCGCTGACGGGGCCTCGAGTACTGTGGGATTGGAGGTCACTTATCGGACCCAGACAGGTTCGGAGAGTTATGTCAGTTTGACGGAAGGCGGGACATTTACGGGGTCAATCAATTTGATCGGAACTGCTGGCGATTCTCACCAATACTTCCTGACCGTGGGAGGCACCCGAACGAGAAACACAAACGTCCCGGGATCGGGCTCCCTCGGCACGATAGCACCCGGTGTCGGAAGCTACGCCGGGAATATCTCCCTCGGGTCGGAAACCATTTTTTACTACAATAGTTCGGCGACGCAGACTCTTTCGGGGCCGATCACTGGGGCGGGGAGTTTGACGAAAGCGGCGGCGGGGACCCTCACGCTCACCGCTCCGAACTCCTACACCGGCCTGACCACTGTCACCACCGGCGCTCTCAATATCCAGCATGCCACGGCGCTGGGTACGGCAGCTTCGGGAACCACGGTGGACTCCGGGGCGGCGTTGCAACTCCAAGGGGGGATCGCCGTGAATTCGGAGACGCTCGCCCTCAACGGTACGGGCATCTCCGCCAGTGGCGCGCTGCGCAGCATCAGCGGAGACAACATCTGGCGGGGACTCATCACCCTCAACAGTGCGACGCGGATCAACTCGGATGCAGACTCCCTGACCTTTGAAATCAGCGGCATCAACGGCACCAATACCAGCCTGACCATCGGGGGCGCGGGTGACACGACGATCACGGCCCAAGTCAATCTCGGGGCCGCGAGCGGCTCGCTGACCAAGGACGGTGCAGGGCTCCTGAACATCGACAGCGGCGCGCAGAGCTACAAGACGCTGACCACCGCCGCCGGCGCGGGTGCCACGAATGTGAATGTCGCGCTCACCGCCACCGGTGGCACGAATATCGTTGCCCATGGAAACCTCAAGTTTGGCAGTGTGAGCCAGGAATTGAATTCACTGACGATCGGGCCCGGAGCGACGGTGACCTTCACCAGTGACGCGGCGATGGGCGCTTTCAGTGGCGGGGGTGGGAAGGCGCGGGGCTTTGGCGGTACTGCCGCGGTGCCCGAACCGGGCACGCTCGGCCTGCTGCTGGTCGGTGCGCTCGGCTGGCTGCACCGGCGGCGGCAGGCCTAGCCCGCTCCTGGCCGAAACAAGCGCGTCGGGGACAGCCAAGCTCCGCGCCGTGGGTGCAGGGACCATCTTCAGCGCCCGGCGCGACTGGAAGCTGAGCATGGAATGAGTCCGCGGCACGGCGCTTGCACCACTGGCACTGGGAGAAAGAAAAAAAGCGCGGCTTTTTCCTAACAAAATCCCGCGCCCACGGTCTTATCCCGCGTATTTCACCGATTGTTCTGGGGGGAACAAGCGGGGTCGGTCGGCCATTCGGCCGCCGGCCCCGCACTTTTTTTGCCGGCGTGCGGCGGGAGCATCGGCAGGTCCAGACCGTCGCTCGACAACTGACCGTTCTGCGCTAGCCTGCACGCCCGACTTTCATGTTTTCCCTGCTCGCCGATAAGCTCCAAGACGTCTTCAAAGACCTGCGTGGTCACGGGACGATCACGGAGACGAACATCACCGACGCCATGCGCGCGGTGCGGATGGCGCTGCTGGAGGCGGATGTGGAGTTCGGGGTGGCGAAAGGGTTCATCGCGCGGGTGAAGGGCAAGGCGCTGGGCGAGTCTGTGCTGCGCGGCGTGGCGCCGGGGCAGCAGATCGTGAAGATTTTTCACGACGAACTGACGGCACTCCTCGGTGGGGACAACGCGCCGCTCAATCTGGAAAAGCCCGCGCGGATCATGATGGTGGGGCTGAACGGCGCGGGCAAAACGACCTCGAGCGGGAAGCTCGCGGCGTGGCTGAAGAAGCAGGGGAAAGCGCCGCTGCTCATCGCGTGCGATTTGCACCGGCCGGCGGCGATCGAGCAACTGGCACAGCTCGCGAAGCAGGTGGGCGTCCCAGTTTTCACCCCGGAAAAAGGCGAGACTGACGTGAAAAAGGTGGCCTCCCAGGCTCTGGAATGGGCGAAGACACAGACGGGGAATGTGCTGATTTTCGACACCGCCGGACGGCAGGAAATCGACGCAGCGCTGATCGCGGAGATCAAGGGGCTGCGCGATTTTCTCCAGCCGCAGGAGGTGTTGCTCGTGGCGGACGCGGCAACTGGCCAGCAGGCGGTGAGCGTGGCCACGCACTTCCACAAGGCGCTCGAAATTACCGGCCTGGTGCTCACGAAACTCGACGGCGATGCCCGCGGCGGCGCGGCGCTCTCGATGCGCGAGGTCACGCAGCGGCCGATTAAATTCGCCGGCGTGGGCGAGAAGCTGGACCAGTTTGAGCCGTTTTACCCGGACCGGCTGGCCGGGCGCATCCTCGGCATGGGCGACATCGTGGGGCTCGTGGAAAAGGCGGCGGCGGTCATCGACGAGGACGAGGCGCGGCGGATGGAGCAGAAGATGCGGACGGCGACCTTCGACCTGAACGACTTCCTTTCGCAGTTCAAAATGCTGCGCAAACTCGGGCCGATGGAAAATCTGCTTGGCATGATCCCTGGCATGGGTAACCTCAAAAACTTTTCGATTGACGAAAAACAGATGAAGCGGGTCGAAGCGATAGTGCTTTCGATGACCCTCGCCGAGCGGACCAACCCGGACATATTGAATGCCCGCCGCCGCCAGAGGATCGCCCGTGGAAGCGGAGTTACCGTCACCGAAGTGAACGACCTCCTTCAGCGCTTCGGCCAGATGCGGAAGATGATGAAGGGGATGGGCAAGATGAAGAAGATGATGGCACGCTCCGGCGGGCCGCGCTTCGGCATCGGCCGCTAAAATTTCAACTCAACGAACAGCAACCAAACCAAACCAACACCATGTCCGTCAGCATCCGTCTTCGCCGCGAAGGAAACCTCAACAAGCCGTACTATAAAGTCGTCGTCGCTGATCAGCGCAGCCCGCGCGACGGCAAATTCATCGAGATCATCGGCAACTACGATCCGAAGAAGCCCGGCGACAACGCCAACATCGACCTCGCGCGCGTGGACTACTGGGTCACCAACGGTGCCCAGCCTTCCGACACCGTGCGCAGCATCATCAAGAAGGCGCGCAAGAAGTCCCTGGTCGCGGCGTAGTCGGCGCGAAGCGTTACGGACGGCGGCGCAGCGCCGGAGTCGGGACGAGTAAAGTTGCGAACTTAAGCAACGCTCTCTTCGTGTGCCTTGGCATGACGTGCAGAGGCTCCGAAACGAGGCATCCGGGCGCCTGAGGAATTTCTTCGCGTCTCCATTTTCGTCTGCTTTAGTCGCAGCACTCATGCTGAAAATACCTCGTTTTTTCCTCTTCCTACTCGGCCTCACGGGCCTCGTGGCAGGGGCTCATGCGGACACCATTGCCCTGAAAACAGGTGAGCGAATTGACGGCAAGATCACCGGGGAAACAGACACGGAACTGACAGTCGTGGTTCAGGTTTCCGCCGGGATCAGCGACGAGCGAGTGATTCGGAAAACTGAAATCGTGAAGGTGGACCGAATCCCGGCGGACGAGACGGCTTTCCGGGCCATCATGGATTTTCAGCCGGGAAAAGCGTCGTTCCAGCCAGCGCAATACGCCGGAATGATCGGGGCATTGCAGGGATTCTTCACGCAGTTTCCCGAGAGCACCCATGCCAAGGCGGCCCAGACGGCGCTGACCGCATTGGAGGCGGAAAAAAAGCGGGTGGATAAGGGCGAAATGAAATTCGAGGGGCTGTGGCTGAGCCGGGCGGAGGCACAGAAACAGAGGGTGCAGATCGGAGGAAACCTCGCATTTGCCGCGATGAAGAGTGCCAATGCGGGCGGTGACGCCATCGGCGCTTTGAATTCCCTGAGCTATTTGGAAAAGAATTTTCCGGGGGCCAAGGTCATACCGGAAGCCGTTCCGCTGGCCCTGCAAATCCTCGCGGCGCTGAAACCCGCGGCAGAACGGGCGCTGGCCAACTACAAGATCAACAACGCCGAGCGCGAGCGCGGGGTGGCGGCAGCCGGCCCCGCAGACAAAGCGGAGTTGATTGCTGCTTTCAAGCGTGAGCAGGCCAAAGCCGACGACGCCATCGCCGCCGCGACCGCCGCGAAGACATGGCCTCCTTTCATCGCTGGAAGCGAAAAATGCATCTCTGCCATTCTCACCAGGATTCCGGTCGAGGCGAAACGCTTGGACGCATTGCCCCTGGCGGACATGCGCGAGTCCATCAAACTTGCAGACAAGGCTCGGATTGAATTTGCGAGCAACAACGTGGACACCGCTTCAGATCTTCTGCAGCAAGTTCTCAAGCTCTGGCCGGCCAACGACCTCGGACTTCAGCTCAAGGCGCAGATTGCCGCGTCGAAAATCCCGCCGAAGCCCGATCCCCTGGTCGCGGCAGCAACGCCGGCAGCGACCACCCCGAGTGCAAAATCTCCGGGAGCAACGCCCAAGCCCGGCAGTTCCCCGACCCCGAGCGCCCAGCCCGGGCCGACTCCGACCACCGGCGACGAAACGGCCGAAACCAAGCCCTCTGAACCGGAGGCCAAGCCCTTTTTCATGACGCTCCCCGGTGCCATCACCATCGTCGTCGCGCTCGCTGTGCTCCTCGCGGGCGCGAACATTTTCAGCCACTTCCGTCAGAGCCGCGAGGAAGATCAGGAATGACCCAGCCATGAACCGCCAAGCCCACATCGAACGCTGCACCACCGAGACCAAGATCGCCCTCGACCTGACCATCGACGGGCGCGGCGCGAGCACCGTCGCCACGAAGATCCCCTTCTTCGACCACATGCTCACGCTCTTCGCGCGCCACAGTCTGTGCGATCTCACAATCCAGGCGGACGGCGACATCGAGGTGGATCTGCATCACACCGTCGAGGACACCGGCATCGCGCTCGGGCAGGCCTTCGCCCAGGCGCTCGGGGACAAACGCGGCATCCGCCGTTACGGCCACGCCTATCTGCCGATGGACGAGACGCTCGCCCGCGTCGTCGTGGATTTCAGCGGACGCCCCTTTCTCGAATACCGCGCGCCCGCCGGTGTCGCCACCATCGGCACCGCGTTCTCGTTCACGCTCATCGAGGAATTCCTCCGCGCTTTTTCCGTCCACGCCGGCATCAACCTCCACGTCGAAATCCTCTACGGTCGCGACGCCCACCACATGGCCGAGGCCGTCTTCAAAGGACTCGCCAAAGCCGTGGACCAGGCCTGCCAGCGGGATCCGCGGGTGGAAGGCGTGCCGAGCACCAAAGGTCAATTATGATTTAGCATTTAGGATTTAGGATTTGTCATCGCCTCAACTGGCGAAGCGAAATCCTAAATGCTAAATCCTAAATGCTAAATCCATGCTCGCCCTCATCGACTACGGCAGCGGCAATATCCGCAGCGTGACCAATGCGCTCCAGCACGAGGGTGCCGACGTGGAACTCGTCAGCGACCCTGCGCGACTGGCGGACGCCGACGGCATCGTGCTGCCGGGCGTCGGCGCGTTTGGCGATTGCGTGCGCGGACTGCAAACGCGCGGGCTGTGGGAGCCGCTGGCCGCGTGGCTCGCAGCGGACCGACCGTTTCTCGGCATCTGCGTGGGCTACCAGATGCTCTTCGAGGAAAGCGAGGAATCGCCGGGCGTGCGCGGCTTCGGGTTCTTCGGGGGAAGGGTGAAACGCTTCACCACGCCCGGCCTCAAGGTGCCGCAGATCGGCTGGAACCAGCTCGACCTCGCCGCCCCGGCGCATCCGCTCTGGCGCGGCCTGCCGCCCCAGCCACACGTCTATTTCGTCCACTCCTTTTTCCCCGAGCCCGCCGAGCCGTCTGTCGTCACCGCGCGCACGACCTACGGCGAAACCTTCGCCGCCAGCGCCGCCAGCGGTCGCGCCACCGGCGTGCAGTTTCACCCCGAAAAAAGCCAGGCCATCGGCCTCGCCATCCTGCGGAACTTCATAGGCTCCATCGCGGTGCATGCCGAGGTCGGATAGTGAGGAATTAGGCCAGATCGCAAGGCATGAGTGCCGACGACATTTTTGACCAAACCAAGGATGCGTATCTTTGCCTGATTTATCCGATTCGGGAGGATGACTCTTACCGGCAGGAACTCGCGCCCGTAATGGCGCTCGCCCAATCCGTGCCTGATGAGCTTGTTGTAGCTTTGATTACCGGCGCGTCATGGCGTGAGCGTCTTCTTGGTCTGTGCATGGCGATGGCGCGGCAATCGACAACATTCGTGGGCGCGATGTTGCAGTCGCTACGCGACCCTCGCGGCATCGCGGTGGTTCCAGTTTGCGCGGCCCTCGCAGTTCTAGCCCGGAAAGGCGTATTTCCGATGACAGCGTCTTTCGGTAAAACATTCGACCATGCTTCGTTCGACGGCGAACTCGGCTGGGCAATTGAAAAAGCGAAGTACGTCGCTGGTTTGCGCGCCGATGACGTCCCAGGAAATGGCCCAAACTATGGACAAAATTTTGATGCCCACGTTGAGGTTTACGGCTGGATCAATGCAGCCTAACTCCGCGCACTTGTTCTCACCGGGATTCTCGGACACCTTGCTCCCATGAACGATCGAATCTCGATTCACCCGAAAATTTGCCACGGTCAGGCGTGCATCAGCGGGACGCGCATTCCGGTTCACCAGATCGTCCGGATGTTTGCGCACGGAGACAGTATCGAATCGCTGCTGGGCGCTTACTCGTCGATCACACGGGAGGACATTTTCGCCTGCCTCGATTACGCAGCGTCGCTAGCTGAGGAGCAGGTGACTCCGCTGGATGATGTCGTTCTGGCGCAATGAGGATTCTGGTGGACGAGAACATCCCGAACATCAGCGTGCGTGAACTCCGGGCGATGGGGCACGACGTTCTGGACATCCGCGGCACGGAGCGCCAGGGGATGTTCGATGATGCGCTTTGGCCCCTTGCCCAAGCCGAGCAGCGGTTGCTCGTCTCGACCGAAAAGGGCTTCTCTGAACACCGCGACGAGCAACATTTCGGCGTCCTGATAGTGCGTTTGCGGCAGCCCAACGAGCAGCGGATTCACGCCCGGATCATGGGAGCATTTCAGCAGTTCGAGGAGCGGGAGTGGCCCGGCATGCTCGTGGTCGTGCGCGACACAGTGCAGAGTGTCCATCGGGCGCAAATCGCGTAAGCTCCCGCCACGTCATGCGTCCTCCCCTTTACCTCGCCGCCCTCGCCGCGCTCGCGCTCGC
>CAYQBV010000024.1:0-1857 GCA_964415705.1 uncultured Chthoniobacter sp.
CGCGAACGCCTCGCGCAGCGCGGGGTGCGCGAGGTCGCGCTGGATCACGATTCCGCGCCGACGCCGCGGGTGATGATCACAGCGCACGGCGCATCGGACCGGAAGCGCGCGGAGTGGCGCGCGGCCGGGTTCGGTGTGGCGGACGGGACGTGCCCGCTGGTGCGGCACGCGCACGGGCAGCTCGGGTTGCTCGTGGGGCTCGGTTACTTTCCTGTGGTCATCGGCAAACGCGGGCACGTCGAGGTCGCGGGGCTGACCGGCGATTTCCCCGACGCCTTCGTGATCGAGAGCGAGGACGATATCGCGCGCCTCCCGCCGCGCGAGCGCTACGGGGTGATCTCGCAGACCACCCAGCCGCTGGAGAGAGTGCAGGCGCTCGTCGCTGCAATCCGCGCGGCCCGGCCGGCGAGCGAAGTGCGTTTCACCGATACCGTCTGCCAGCCCACCAAGAACCGGCAGAACGCGCTCCGCAAACTCATCGCCGAGTGCGACACGCTGGTCGTGGTCGGCGGCCGCAACAGCAACAACACCGTCCAACTCGTCACCGCCGCCGCGGTCGCCGGCCTCACCGTTTTCCACATCGAGCGCCCCGATGAACTCGACCCCGCGTGGTTTTTCCGCGCGGAAAACGTGGGCCTCACCGCCGGCACCTCCACGCTGAAGGAAACCGTCGCCGCCGTGCATGAGCGGCTGGAGGAAATCGCCCGCCTGCTCTCCGCACCGGTCCACCCGGAAGCTACCCTCCTTTCCAAAACCGCCTAATCCCATGAACTCCAGCGCTTGGCTCCAATACTACCAACAGAACTGCCTCAATCGTCCTGAACCGCAATGGCGTCTGCCGCCGCCGGAGGATTCTCACGCGTTGCGCGCACTCGCCCGCTCCCTCGCGCACTTCCAACTCGGTGAAAGCGGTGATGGGACTAATCTCCTCCGCCACGCGCATCGCACTCACGCTGACGATCCGGCGTACTGCGAGGCGCTCGCCTTTTACGTTCAGGCCGAGCAATCGCATGCGCTTCTTTTGGAGAAGCTGGTTGCGCGCTACCGTGGACGCCCCGTGACCAGTCACTGGACTCACTCCCTTTTCCGGTGCGTCCGCCGCGCGCTCGGCATCGGGTTTGAAATTCAGGTGCTCGTCATCGCGGAACTCATTGGCACCGGCTACTACCGACTGCTCGGGCGGCTCGGTTCCGATCCCGTTCTCCGCGAAGTCTGCGACCTCCTGCTCCACGACGAAGCCCAACACGTCGCCTTTCACGCCGAGCGCCTCGCGACCGATCAGGCCGCCTGGCTGCCGATTGAACGGGCGCTGTGGGTGGTGCAGTTTCAAATGCTTTTCCTCGCCGCGGTGCAGGTGGCGTGGATGGACCACGGGGCGGCGTTGCGCGCGCTCGGTGCCCAGCGCTGGGAATTTCTCCACGAAGCGCGCAGCGAGTGCATTCACTTTCTCGCCAGCTTCGCCGCTGCAGGGGCGTGTTCCCGCGACGCCGATGAGCCGTCCATCCCCGCTGTTTTGAAAGCGAAACCTTCCACACGATGAACTACCAAACCTGGCTCGCGCATTTCCGCGCGAATCGTGAGGACCGGCCCGAGCCTGACTGGGCCGCGCCATTTTCCCTCGGCGGGCAAAAGCTCCGGCTGCTCCGGAAATCGCTCGCCGAATACCAGCTCGGCGACGGCGGCGGCGAGTGCTGCCTCGTGGCCGCCGACGCGGAATCGTATCGCGGCGTGAGCGAGGACACGGGCGCGGTGGTGGATGCGTGGTTCGCGGAGGAGCGCGAGCACTCGCGCCTGCTCGCGCGGGCGGTCGAGCGGGTCGGTGCGGAATTCGTCACCAGCACCCCGGCGTTCCGGCTC
>CAYQBV010000024.1:1957-25264 GCA_964415705.1 uncultured Chthoniobacter sp.
CCGGCTCATTCTGCGCGACGAGGCGCGGCCTATTGACTTCCACCGCGACCGGATCGCGGCGCGGCATCCGCGTGGGGCGGGGCTTTTTTGGCGATGCCAGTTTCACCTGCTCGGCCATGCCTGCACGTGGTTCCTCTGGCTCGGCCACGGACGCTGCCTGCGGGCACTGGGCGGCACCCGCGCGGAACTCTTCGCCCACGTGACCAGCGGACAGCGCAACTTTCTCGCGGAATTGGCTGAGAGGTCAGAGCCGGACGCGGCGATCAGGGGAGCGACAGGGTTCTGGGCCAGTTGAGGATGTCCAACTCAGGCTCCACTTTCACCTCGTCGGGCCAGGTGAAGTGGCAGTCCTCGCAGTAATATTCCTTCGCGATCACGCCGGTCGCGGCGAGTGCGGCGGGCAGCGCGCCCATGAGCGTGCGCCGGGAAAACTGGGGAAATTCGATCTTGGACGAACCGCACTCCGGGCAGTGGACGGCGTCGGCGAGCGCGCCTTCGGTGGCCTGCCATTCTTTGAGCAGGGCGAGGGCGCGCTCGGCTTCGCTGGTGTGGACGCGCACGCGCATGTGGGCGCGCGGGTGGAGATTGAAGAGCTTCCATTTCTGCTCGTTCGATTCGTCGTAGAGGTCGGCGCTGAAGCCGAGGTCGCGGAGGCGCTGGGCGATTTTTTCCGCGGGCGCGCGGTCATTGAAGGTGGCGACGGTAATGTTTTGTTCCATGGGTTTGGTGGCTAATCGTTGGTGGTCCTGCCCGTGGTTGCCTCGGGGAAGCGTAGGCCGCCCGCGGGGCAGCGCAACCCGAAGCAGGGGAATTTTCCGGGCGTTTTTCCGCCGGGCCGACGGGCGCGAGTGGGCGGGAATGGAGTGAAGCACGGCGGCCATTTTGCAAGGGACGGCGCGCCGGAAATTCTCTCGCCTAACGTTTCGCGTTTCCCTTGGTTATGTCTCCGGCGCGACGCGCCTCCACCCTCAACCACCAGCCCCAATCACCTCCATGAAACCCCGTTCCGTCCGCACCTCCCGCCGTTCTTTTCTCAAAGGCCTCGCCGTCACCGCTGGCGGCCTGGTCGTCCCGCGCGTCTTTTGGGCGCAGGAGGGCGGGCCGGCCAGCCGCAAGCTCGGCATCGCGGCGATCGGCTGCGGCGGCAAAGGGGAGTCGGACCTCGCGGCGGCGTCGCGTGGCAATAACGTGGTGGCGATTTGCGACGTGGATTCGCGGTCGCTCGCGAAGGCGGCGGCGCGGTATCCCGGCGCGAAGCAATATGCGGATTTCCGCCAGATGCTCGATGAGGTAAAGGAGATCGAGGCGGTGACCATCTCGACGTCCGATCACGCGCACTTTCCCGCCGCGATGCACGCCATCGGCCTCGGGAAGCACGTATGTGTGCAGAAACCGCTGGCGAATACCCTCTGGGAAGTGCGCGAGATGCACCTTGCGGCGACGAAGAAGGGCGTGATCACGCAGATGGGCAATCAGGGGCACACCTACAATGACAACCGCATGCTCAAGGAATGGCTGGATGCGGGCGTGGTGGGGAAGGTGAAGGAAATCCACGTCTGGACGAATCGCCCGATCTGGCCGCAGGGCAAGGCAGCGGCCTTCAAGCCCGGGGATGCGCCGGATTTCCTCAACTGGCCGCTCTGGCTCGCGCAAACCCCGGATCATCCGTATTCGCCGGAGATTCATCCGTTCAAATGGCGCGGGCTTATCGAGTGGGGTGCGGGCGCCATCGGCGACATGGGTTGCCATCTCATGGACCCCATTTTCTACGCGCTCGATCTCGGCATCCCGCGCCATGCGGAAGCCACGACGGAGGAACTCACCGAGGTGGCCTGGCCGCGCGGCGGAGTGGTGAAGCTCACCTGGAAAAATCACGCGAAGCTCGGCGATGTGACGATGACCTGGTATGAGGGCAAGGACGCCAAGGGCGCGCAGAATTTGCCGCCGGTCCCGCCGGAGTTGGGCCAGAACGGCCTCGGCGGTGGCGGCTGGATGATCATCGGCAGCGAAGGCGTGATCCTGAACCGTGGCGACCAGTGCAAGAATCCGCTGATTTTTCCCGAGGAGCGCCGCAAGGACTTCCTCTCGAAGCCGGTCGAGCAGAAATATCCCCGCAGCCCGAAGCAGGGCGAGCCCCAGGAGGAGTGGACGCTCGCGATCAAGAACGGCAAGGCGTTCGACTTCATGGCGAAGTTTGACTACGCCGTGCCGCTCACCGAGCTGGGGCTCATCGGCGGCCTCGCGATGCGCGTGGGCAAGCCCATCGAGTGGGACAGCGCGAAGCTGGAGGT
Source organism: uncultured Chthoniobacter sp. (assembly GCA_964415705.1). Lineage (GTDB taxonomy): Bacteria > Verrucomicrobiota > Verrucomicrobiia > Chthoniobacterales > Chthoniobacteraceae > Chthoniobacter. The sequence continues at coordinate 4,249 of CAYQBV010000024.1, forward strand.
GGTGGGCCAGCCGGACGCGGCGCGCTTCATCAAGCGCCCGGAATACCGCAAGGGCTGGGACTACTCGAGCGCGAAGATCTAGGCGCGCGGCCGGCGGCCCGCACTTTCGCACGAAAAAAAATGGCCCACACATCCAACGTGCTCGGGGAGCGGCTACTGCCGTGCAGCTTTGAGCCGATGACGGGGTTTTTTCGCGACGGCTGCTGCCACACCGGACCCGGCGACCACGGGCTGCACACCGTGTGCATGCAGGCCACGGAGGAGTTTCTGCGTTTCTCGAAAGCGGTGGGCAATGATCTCTCCACGCCGGTGCCGGAATATGAATTCCCCGGGCTGCGGCCAGGCGACCACTGGTGTCTGTGCGTGACGCGCTGGCAGCAGGCACTCGCCGCCGGCTGCGCGCCGCGTGTGGTGCTCGCGGCCACGCACATCTCGGCCCTGGAGTTTGTCGCGCTGGAAGACCTGAAACGCCACGCGCTGGACTGGCCCGTGGAATCCTGACCGCCGCCCCCGCGCCCATGACGACCGCCGATTTTCTGCTCATCGACAACAGCAATTCCTTCACAAAGTTTGCGCTGAGTACGCGGAAGCAGGTCGGCGTTTCGCGCAAGCTCGCCACACGCACCATCACGCCCGATGCGCTGAAGAATGTGCTCGGCGGGTGGCAGTGGGAAACCGTGGTGCTCTGCTCCGTGGTGCCCGAAGTGGGCGAGCGGCTGGTGGAGTATTTCGATCCGCGCCCGGTCCTGCGCGTGACCGCGAAGGTGAAGCTCGGCGTCGGCGTGGATTACCCGAAGCCCGCGACCATCGGCGCGGACCGCCTCGCGAACGCCGCCGCCGCGTGGGAGCGTTTTGGCGGTCCCGTGGTCGTCGTGGATTTCGGCACGGCGGTGAGTTTCGATGTCGTCTCGGCGGAGGGAAAATACGTCGGCGGCGTCATTGCGCCCGGCCTCGAGGCCATGACCCACTACCTCCACACGCGCACCGCTTTGCTCCCCGAGATTTCTTTGATCGAGCCGCCCTCCGCGATCGGCAAAAGCACCAAGCACGCGATGCTCTCCGGTGCCGTCCACGGCTACCGCGGCCTTGTGCGGGAGATCTTGCGCGAGATCGGTGCGGAGCTGGGCCAACCGCGCAAACTCGCCGTCGTCGCCACCGGCGGTTACGCGGAACTCATCGCCGCCAAGCTCCCCGAAATCCGCAAAGTCATCCCCGAGTTGACGCTCGACGGCCTGCGCATCATCGGCACGCTCAATGCCTAAGCGGGGCGGGGGAGTGTTTCGCGGAAAAGTAACATTGCCACGCTTGACGCTGGCTGGCCCAAGGCGCGAAAAGGGCACGTCCGAAATTTCCTTTTTGTGAAAACTCCTGCCGAAGCGAAATCCCCATCCGACCTGCCCCTGCCCGTGGTGATCGAGGAATTGACGTATCTGCGGAAGACCTTTCGGGATTTGATCGCCACCTACTCCGCCGGGATCGAGGGCGAGATCGCCCACCTGCACGCGCGCCTCAGCGCGGATGTGGCGGGGAAGAAGAAGCTGCCCGCCAATCGGCTCAACGATCTGCGCGACATGCTGATGACGCTCCGCTCCCTCGACGTGAAGCCCGCCAAAGGCCGCCGCCGCGATCTCAAGCGCGTGGAGAGCGTCGTCGAGGAACTCCGCTCGATCAGCGACCGCTGGACGTAGGCTGCGGAAGTCGTCGGCAAGCGCGTCCGCTGCGGGTATGGTCCGGGGCGGCGGGGGAAACTTGTCTTTCCCCCCGCGGTATCCTCGTCCAGCATCCGTGTTCCCATGATGCACAACCGCCTCCTTTCGCTCCCCCTACGGCCTGCCGGCAGGCGCTGTTTCCGTCCGCTCTGCGCGGCCCTGCTGCTGACGGGCAGCGCGTTTGCCCAAACCGCAAGCCCAGGCCTCCCCGGCTGGAAACATGCGGGCGTGCTGACCATCCTGACCACGCCGGAGGGCGCGAATCTGCCGGCGACGGCCGAAGTGGAGGACTTCCCGCTGCTCGTGCGGCTGGACCGGGATTGGTTCGATTTCAGCCAGGCCAAGGCGGGTGGGGAGGACGTGCGCTTTGCCGCGGGCACGAGCGGGCCGCTGCCTTATCAAATCGAGGAGTGGGATGCGGCGAAAGGGCGGGCCAGCATCTGGGTGCGCATCCCAAAGATCAAAGGCAACGACCGCCAGGAGTTGCGGATGTTTTGGGGCAAGCCGGACGCGGCCAGCGAGTCGAAGGGAGCGGCGGTTTTCAATGACGCGAATGGCTACGTGACGGTGATCCACATGAATGAGGCGCTGAAGGATGAACTCGGCACGGTCACGCCCGCGGATGGCGGCACGACGGTGGCTCCGGCGATGATCGGCGACGGGCGGCGCTTCACGCCGGGGAAGGGGATCGACTGCGGGAAGAACGTCACCGGGTACCCATTTGGCGACAACCCGTTCACCTTCGAGGCATGGTTCCGCGCGGAGGCGGCGGACGCGTATGTGATCTACTACGGGCGTTATGCCACGCGGCTGAATGGCAAGACGGGCGACGGCAATGAAGTCGGGATCAGCGTCGGCTCGCCGCCGCGGCTCGGCTGGGGGTCCGATGGTCCGGGTGGGGCGGGCGCGGAGACGATTCCCGTGCTGGGTCAGTGGTACCATGTCGCGGCTACGTATGAAAACGGGACGAGCCAGATCTTTGTGAACGGCAAACTCGACGGCACGCGGAATGTCGGCCGTGCGGCGATGTCGGTGGTGAAGGACGTTACCGTGAACATCGGCGGGATGCGCAGCGGCAACTACCGCTTCGGCGGCGAGATCGATGAGGTGCGCGTTTCCCGCGTGGCGCGCTCGGCGGATTGGATGCGGCTGCAGTTTGAAAACCAAAACGCCACGCAGCGGCTCGTCGGGCCGATGGTCCAGCCGGGCACGGAGTTCGCGCTCAGCCTGCCGGCGATCCAGCTCCTGGAGGGGAAAAACGTCAGCGTCACCGCCAAGGCGGGCGGCGCGCAGAAGGTATTTTGGACTTTGCAGAAAGGGAGCGAGGAGACCCTCGTGGCGGTGGACCGCTTTACCTACACGCTGCCCGCCGGTCGCGTGACGGCGAACACGGCGCTGACGCTGCAATTCAAGGCTGTGTATCCGAATGGCGTGAAGGTGAAGGAAATCCCGGTGACGATCACCGAGGACATCCCCGAGCCGATAGTGGCGTTGAAAGCGCCGGCGGTTTGGAATGGGCGCGACACCATCGAGGTCGTCCCGACGGTCAGTAATCTCGCGCTCATGAAGGCGAAGGGCGCGGGCGATTTGAAAACGACATGGACGGTTTCGGGCGGCGCGGTGATCAAGGAGGTCGCGCCCGACAAGCTCATCCTCAAGCGCTCGCAATACACCGGCCCGATCACGGTGCGGGCGGCGTTTAACAACGGCGGCGCGGACTCCGTGGCCGCCGCCACGATCCAGGTGACCGAGCCCAGGACCGACCCATGGGTGCAGCGTGTCCCGGCGAAGGACGAGCAACCGGAGGAGAATCAGTTCTACGCCCGCGACGATAAGAACGAAGGCATGCTCTTTTACAACGGAACACTCGACCAGCCGGCGGAGGGTGTCTTTCTCAAGCTCTATGCCGATGACAAGCTCGTGAAGACCTACACCGCAAAGCCGGGTGCGGATAAGGGCTATGCTTTCACCGCCAAGCTCAAGCCGGGACTCCTTAGGTATAAGGTGGAGTTTGGCACCACGACGGGCGGCAAGGAGACGGTCGTGAAGACCGTGGGGAATCTCGTCTGCGGCGACGCCTATATCATCGAAGGCCAGTCCAACGCCGAGGCCACCGGCCAGAACAACGGCCCTGGGTCGGTGGACCCGGAGACACCGCAGACGCCTTGGATTCGCAGCTATGGCAACCAGCACGCCGGCAACACCAAAGGCGGGTGGGGCAACGCGGTCCGCACGCGGACCTGGGGCAAGCCGGACTATGGGTTCGCGCAGATCGGCACGTGGGGAATGGTGCTGGCGAATGGCTTGGTCGAGAAGCAGCGGATCCCCATCTGCATCTTCAACGGAGCCTACGGCGGCACACCCATTTTCCAGCACCAGCGCAACCCGGTCAATCCCTTCGATACGAGCGGAAATTTTTACGCCAACCCCTACAAGATCTACGGCGGCCTGCTCACCCGCATCGCCGCCGCGAAGCTGACCCACGGCATCCGCGGCGTGCTTTGGCATCAAGGCGAGAACGACCAGGGCAGTGGCGCACCCACCGGCGATTACAACTGGAAGTCCTGGCAGCAGTATTTCGTGGATATGGCCGCCGCGTGGAAGCAGGACTTCCCGAACATCCGGCACTACTACGTTTTCCAAATCTGGCCGAGCGGGTGCAACATGGGTGGCAACCCTTCCGGCGACATGCTGCTGGAGTCCCAGCGCACCCTGCCGTTCCTTTTTTCCAACCTGCGCGTCATGTCCACGCTCGGCATCGTCAGCGGATCGAGCGGGCGCGGCCTTTGCCACTTCGACGCCGAAGGCTACGCGCAAATTGCCAAACTCATCAGCCCCGTGGTCGAGCAGGACAACTACGGCCTCGACCGCACCAAAGTGCTCACCGCGCCGAACCTCCGGCGCGCGTCTTTCTCGAACGCGAGCCGGACGGAGATCACCATGGAATTTGACCAACCCATGACGTGGAAGCCGGAGTGCAAGGCGTGGATCGAACTCGATGGCAAAGCCGCTCCCATCAGCGCGGGCCAGGTCGTGGGCAACTCCCTCATCCTCCAGCTCTCCGCCCCCAGCGACGCCAAAGCCATCGCCTATCTCTCCGGCAAGACCTGGGACGGCAAGCCCGACCGCCTCATTTACGGCACCAATGGCATCGCCGCCCTCGCCCTTTCCGGCGTGCCCCTCGCGCCCTCGGCCCGTTAGCCGTTGGCGATGGCACCGGTTGGCAGTGGTCATGAAAATGTCACTCCTCCGCTATTTGGGAAGTTGCGCTGTGCGGCGATGAGTCCGGCTGGGAGTTTCCGAAAGCGAGCCCTCACCAGCCTGCCCGGCGCCGTGCCTTCCCTCGCCGCTGCGCGAGTTTCCGGGTGTTTGGCGCGCCGGAAATCAACCGTTGCGCTTTTGCGCCTGCGCGCTAAAAATGGAAGCTCTACTAAAGCAATAGAGTTAAATCATCCATCCATGAAAACCTTCCGGCTTCTGTTTCTGACCGCGGCGCTGCTCGCGCTCGCGGTTTCGGCCCGTGCGCAGCAGACGGTTCTGCGCGTGGGGCATTTCCCAAATATCACCCACGCGCAGGGGCTCATCGCTTCGGAGCTGACCCGGCAGGGGAAAGGCTGGTTCGAGGTGCGGCTGGGGGCCGACGTGAAAATCGAGTGGTTCGCCTATAATGCGGGGCCATCGGCCATGGAGGCGCTGGCGGCGAACTCGATCGACCTGACCTACGTGGGGCCGAACCCGGCGCTGAATCTTTACGCGCGGTCGCAGGGCGAGGAGGTGCGGATCATCGCCGGCGCGGCCAAAGGCGGCGCGGCGCTGGTCGTGCAGGGGGACGGCCGGCTGGCGAAGCCGGAGGATTTTCGCGGGAAGTCCATCGGCACCCCGCAACTCGGGAACACGCAGGACGTGGCTTGCCGTGCGTGGTTGAAGAAACAGGGCTACCGCATCACGCAGATCGGCGGCGATGTGCGGGTGCTGCCAACCGCGAACCCGGATCAGCTCGCACTTTTCACCGCCGGAAAACTCGATGGCGTGTGGACGGTGGAGCCGTGGGTTTCGCGGCTGGAGCTGGAGGCGAAAGGGAAGGTGTTGCTCGAACAGAAGGACACCATCACCACCGTGCTCGTCTCCAGTGCGAAGCTGCTCGAAACGAAGCGGAATCTCGTGGGGAAATTCGCCGCGGCGCACGCCGAACTGACGGAGTGGATGGGCAAGAATCCCGACGAAGCCAGGAGGCTGGCCAACGCCGGTTTCAAGCACCATACGAAGCGCGAGATGCCTGCGGAGTTGCTCGGCAAAGCGTGGGCACGCCTCGTCTTCTCGCCGGAAATCAAGCGTGCGGAATTGGACGCGGCGGTTGCCGAGGCGCAGAGCGTGGGCTTTCTCAAAGGCACGCCCGATCTCGGCCGGTTGGTGCAGATTCCACAGGAAGCCGGCGGGAAAAAATGAGACTTGTCCCGCACCGGGCGGAGAGCCAAGGCTGTCCCGCCCCCATGAAGATCACCCGATGACTGCCCCGCTCGAAGAGTTGCAACTAGTCAAGCCCGTGAAGCTGTCCATCGACGGCGTGTCGAAGACGTTTCGCGAAGGCGTCGTCGTGACGCACGCGCTCGACAACGTGAGCTTGAGCGTGGACGAGGGGGAGTTTGTCTGCCTCGTCGGGCCGAGCGGCTGCGGAAAATCCACGCTGCTCTCCATGATCGCGGGCCTCGAGTTTCCCGACCAGGGTTTCATCATGTCCGACGGCAAGATGGTCCGCGAGCCGGGGCGCGACCGCATGGTGATGTTCCAGGAATCGGCGCTCTTTCCGTGGCTCGACGTGTTGGGCAACGTGATGTTCGGCCTGAAGCTCAAGCCCAACCTCACGAACAAGGAGCGCCGCGAGGTGGCGCTGTTTTACATCCAGCTCGTGGGCCTCTCGAAATATGCGCGCTCCAATATCCACGAGCTTTCCGGCGGCATGCGGCAGCGCGTGGCGCTGGCCCGTTCGCTCGCCCCGAATCCCCGCGTGCTGCTCATGGACGAGCCGTTTGCCGCGCTCGACGCGATGACCCGCGAGCAGCTTTACGGCGACCTCCAGGAGATCTGGGCGAAGCGAAAAAAGACCATCGTTTTCGTCACGCACAACGTCCGCGAGGCCGCGTGCCTCGGCGATCGTGTCGCGCTTTTCTCACCGCATCCGGGCCGCATTCGCGAGCAATTCAAGATCGATCTCCCGCGCCCGCGCGACATCAACAGCCCGAGTCTCGCCGCCCACGCGACGGAGATTACCAAGGCGCTCAAGGCCCATCTCACCGGCGCAGTCGCCGAATAGCCATGAAACGCTTCTTTCACGCGGTCCTGTTTTTCTCGGCGCTGCTCGCGCTCTGGCATTTCGGCCGCGACTTCATGGTGGGGACAAAGCGCTGGTCGCCCGTGCTCTTGCCCGATCCTCTGAGCGTGTGGACCTATCTGCGCGAGGCGGCAGCCGACGGCACGCTCTTCGAGGCGCTGTGGGTCACCGTAAAACGGCTGTTCCTCGGCTACTTCATCGGCGTGGCGCTCGGCGTGCCGCTCGGCTTGGTCACGGCGCGCTTCAAGTGGGCGGGCGACACCATCGGCGTGCTCGGGCTCGGTCTGCAGACGCTGCCCAGCGTCTGCTGGGTGCCGCTGGCGCTGCTCTGGTTCGGGCAGACGGAGTCGGCCATGCAGTTCGTCGTCATTATGGGCACGCTCTGGTCCGTGCAGATTTCCACCGACAACGGCGTGCGCAACGTGCCGCCGATCTACCAGCGAGCCGCGAAAACCATGGGCTCACGCGGCCTGCACACGTGGATTCACGTGAACCTCCCGGCGTCGCTCCCCTTCATCGTCAGCGGCGTGAAGCAGGGCTGGGCCTTCGCCTGGCGCTCGCTGATGGCGGCGGAGATTTACGTCACCGTCCTGACCGGCTTCGGGCTCGGCTTTCTGCTCCACAACGGCCGCGAACTCGGCGCGATGGAGCAGGTCGTCGGTGTCATGTTCATCATCGTGCTCATCGGCCTCCTCGCGGACAAAATCCTCTTCTCCCCGTGGGAGCGCTTTATCCACCGGCGCTGGGGCACCTCCAAGGCGTAGTCCGCTGCGGAAAAATCCTGGAAAAAATCAGTTGCCGCATCCGAGGTCGCACCCTACTTTCGTCGCTCCTTTCGAGGAGTCTTAGCTCAATTGGTTAGAGCGCCGCCCTGTCACGGCGGAGGTTGCGGGTTCGAGTCCCGTAGACTCCGCCACTTTTTCCTTCTGAAAAAGTGGCCGAATCCCCCCGATTCGGATGGTCGCGTCGCGAGCCCGCAGTTTTCGCGCACGAGTTTGTGGCGGGGGAGGGAGGGAAATCAAAAATTAGGGATCACGTAGGTCTTGTCCGCCAGCCAGAGCGTGTCGCGATAGTCGGATTCCTTGATGAACCGCGCCGAGCCGTCGGTGAAGACGTAGTTCGATCCGTCCTCATAGACTTTGAGATTCAGGACGTCCTTGGTGTTGCCGTGCGGAGGTTCGAGGAAGTCCATGAAGAAATGGGTGCTTCCGGTTTTCGGCATGCCGAGCAGGAGCGTGGTGGGGGGCGCTTCGATGGCACTGATCCGCACCTCCATCCTGGCCTGGCCGAATGTGCCGAGATCGTTGTAGCCGTTCAGGATGTAGCTGGTGTTGTTGCGGGAGTTGCTCAGCGGGTCGGCTTTCCGCGCGAGGAAATTCTGCGGGTCGCCGGGCGCGGCGAAAATTGTGGGGTCCTGCACGTAGGAGGCGATGAGTTTCGGCCAGCGGTCGTTACCGGAGGGAGTGTTTTCGCGGCCCGGCAATTGGGAGTCATGGTCGCCGGCGTAGCTGAGCATGGCGGCGGCGACCTGCCGCATGTTGCTCAGGCAGGCGGTCTGGTTCGCGTGGCGTTTCATCCGTCCGAAGACCGGGATGGCCAGCCCCGCGAGGATCGCGATGATCGAGATCACGACGAGGAGTTCGAGCAGTGTGAAGGCGCGGTGGTGCAGCGGGATTTTCATAAAGTTGGGAAAAGCACCAACTGGCGAGCGGGTGCAGGGATTGGTAATCGCGGAGCGCCGGGCGGACTTAGGAGCGAACGATGCGGGAGGGCGGACGGGGTGCCGAAAGGAGCCGCCACTCCGGCCGAAACTCCCGGCTTTCTCCGCACTTGCGCGAGGTGCGGTGGGCGCTAGCATGCCCGCCTGTCCCGAGCCCCCATCGCTGGTGCTCGGGACTTTCCCTGTAACCTCGCAAACATCCCTATTTCAAACATGTCCAATACGATCCTCGTCGGCGCCCAGTGGGGCGATGAAGGCAAAGGCAAGATCATCGATTTTCTCACCGAGGAGGCGGACATTGTGGTGCGCTCGCAGGGTGGAAACAACGCGGGCCACACGGTGATCGTGGACGGGACGAAGTATGTGCTGCACCTGATTCCGTCCGGCATCCTGCGTCCGCAAAAAATGTGCGTGATCGGCAATGGCGTGGTCATCGATCCGGTGGCGGTGGCGAAGGAGATCGAGGGGCTGCGTGCAGCGAAGATCAAGGTGACGAAGGACAACCTGATGATCAGCGATTGCGCGCATCTGGTGCTGCCGTATCACCGCGCGCTCGACGAGCAGCGGGAGCTAAAAAAGGGCAAGGGGAAGATCGGTACCACCAAGCGGGGCATCGGCCCGGCGTATGGCGACAAGGCGGCGCGCGTGGGATTGCGGATGGCCGACCTGCTGCAGCCGGAGCTTTTCACGGTAAAGCTGAAAGCACGGATGAATGAGAACAACGCCGTGCTCAAGGCCCTCGGGGCCGCACCGCTGAATGTGAAGGCGGTGACGACGGCCTATCTGGAGGCGGGCAAGGCGCTCGCGCCGTTCGTGGGCAATACCGTGGTGTATTTGCATGGGGCACTGCAGGCGGGACGCGAGATGCTTTTCGAGGGCGCGCAGGGGACGTTTCTGGACATCGATCACGGCACGTATCCGTATGTCACGTCGTCGAACACCACGGCGGGTGGCGCCTGCACAGGCTCGGGCGTGCCGCCGCACCGGATGGACCGCGTGCTCGGTGTGATGAAAGCCTACACGACGCGCGTGGGCGAAGGACCGTTTCCGACGGAGAACGAGGAGCTGTCGCGGATGCTGCACGGGATGGGCCGCGAGTTTGGCTCCACCACGGGCCGCGCGCGGCGCTGCGGCTGGTTCGACGCGGTGGCGGTGCGCTACGCCGGGATGATCAACGGCATCGATGAAATCGCCGTGACGAACCTCGACGGGCTGGATGCGCTCGAGACGATCAAAGTTTGCACGCACTACAAACTCGGGAAGAAGACGCTGGAGGTGCCGCCCTCGGATTTCCAACGGCTCGAAAAGTGCGTGCCCGTTTATGAGACGCTGCCCGGCTGGGAGCGCCCGACGCATGAGGCGAAGGTCTTTGCCGATCTGCCGAAGCGCGCGCAGGAATACCTCCACCGCATCGCGAAGCTCTCCGGGGCCAAGCTGCGGATCGCCAGCGTGGGACCGAATCGGGATCAGACGATCGTTTTGTGATTTCAGATTTCAGATTTCAGATTTCAGATTTGGCTGTGACGCGGTCGCTGGCCGGGAAAGGCTGCGGGCGCTCTGGGCGGATTCCAAAATCAGAAATCAGAAATCAGAAATCAGAAATCCCATGACCGTCCCGCGCCACATCGCGATCATCATGGACGGCAATGGCCGGTGGGCGAAGGAGCGTGGGTTGCCCCGGATCGCCGGACACGAGCAGGGCGCGGAATCCGTGCGCGCGGTCACGGAGGCGTGCGTGGAGTTGGGCGTGGGATTTCTGACGGTGTATGCCTTTTCCACGGAAAACTGGAAGCGCCCCGCCGCGGAGGTCGCGGCGCTGTGGGTGCTGCTTGAGCATTTCATCGCGCAGGAAACGCCGACGCTGATGAAGAACAACGTGCGGCTCCAGGCCATCGGACGGCTGCACGAATTGCCGGAGAGTTGCCAGCAGGCGCTCGCTGTGGCGGTGGCGCAAACGGCGGGCAACACCGCGACCACGCTGGTCCTGGCGCTGAACTACAGCGGCCGCACCGAGATCGTGGACGCCGTGCGCTCGCTGAGCGCGGAAGTCGCCGCGGGCCGACTCGGCGCGGACGAGATCGATGCCGAGAAATTCAGCGCGCACCTTGACACCCGCGCCATCCCCGATCCCGACCTGCTCATCCGCACCTCCGGCGAGATGCGGCTCTCGAACTTCCTGCTCTGGCAGCTCAGCTACACCGAGATCGTCGTCACCGCGAAACTCTGGCCCGATTTCGGCAAAGACGACTTGCGGGCCGCCATCGGCGAGTTCAATAACCGCGAACGCCGCTTCGGGGGGCTCTGATTTTTCATGGATAAACCGCAAACCATTCTCGTCGTTGATCCCGAAACGGACTTTCTCGAATGGGTCCAGCATCAACTTGGCTCCGCCACGACGCGCGTCATCACCGCCACGACGAGCGACCAGGGCTTCAAGGTCTTCTGCCGCGAGATGCCCGACGTGCTCATCGCCGAGACGCACCTCTCGCCTTTCAATGGCCTCGACCTGCTGGTGAAAGTGCGGCAGCGCGACCCCAACGCCATCGTCGTGCTGATGAGCGGATTCGGCACCACGCAGTCAGTCATCGAGTCGATGAAGCTCGGCGCGTTCGATTTCATCCGGAAAGAAACGCTGCCCTTCACGCTCAAGGTCGTGATCGACGCCGCGCTCAAGGCGCAAGCCGAGATGAAGTCGGCGACCACCTTCAAGCCGCAGCTCACCGTCGAGGAGCATCAGGATTCCATCGTCGGGAAGTCCGTCGCGATGCAGCAGGTTTTCAAAATGGTGGGGCGCGTGGCGCACAGCGAGGCTCCCGTGATGATTACCGGCGAGAGCGGCACGGGCAAAGAACTCGTCGCCCGCGCCATCCACCATTACAGCGGGCGCAACACGAAAGCGTTCGTCGCCATCAACTGTGCCGCCATCCCCGAGCAACTGCTGGAGAGCGAGCTTTTCGGCCACGAGAAAGGCGCGTTCACCGGAGCCGTCGGCATGCGCGTCGGGCGCTTCGAGCAGAGCCACGGCGGCACGCTCTTCCTCGACGAAATCGGCGACATGCCGCTGGCCCTTCAGGGAAAAATCCTGCGCGTCCTGCAGGACGGGGAGTTTTCCCGCGTCGGCGGAAACGTCACGCTGAAAGCCGACGTGCGGATCGTGGCGGCGACGAACAAAAACCTCGAACAGGAGGTCGCGAAGAAGACGTTCCGCGAGGATCTCTTTTACCGGCTGAATGTCGTCCGCGTGCAGCTCCCGCCGCTCCGCCAGCGGATCGAGGACGTGCGGCTGCTCGCGGAGTACTTTCTCCAAAAAGTGGCCGTGCAAAAACTCCTGCCGCGCCTCCAGCTCAGCGAGGAGGCGGTGCGCGTACTTGAAGCCCACGCGTGGCCGGGCAACGTGCGCGAACTCGAAAACACCATCCAGCGCGCCTGCGTTCTCGCCACTTCCGACCTTCTCACCCCGCGCGATATTCCCTTTGGCCCGGGCGAGGTTTCCGCCACGACCGGCGAACCCACGAACACCGCGCCCGCGGTCGTCGCGCAGACCACCGAGTCCGCCATCGAAGTCCTCCTCAAAGCCGCGCAGAGCGATCCCGACGTGCAGCTCCTGCCGTGGCTCGAGCGTGAGTTCACGCTCTACGCGATGAAGGCGACGAAGGGCAACCAAGTGCGCGCCGCCAAGCTCCTCGGCATCACCCGCGCCACGCTCCGCAAGCGCATCGAGCGCTTCGGGATCACGAAGGAACTGACGATCAGTTGACGGTTGAGCGTTGGGCCCCGCGGATTTGAAGTTTCCGACCGCATCTTGAAATCGAAGAGTAAGACAATCTCGGCTGTCGTATGCGGGCTCGTGCTGGCTCTGGTATTCCTCTCCGGTCTCATGTGGTTCGGAAGTCATACCTACCGGGATAACGAAGCCAACTTCCGCCGTATCTTCGGTTTTCCTCGTCCAGCCAATATCACTGTGCATCACAGTGAAGTATGGGAGGGGCGACACTTTTTCTTCCTGCTCGCCGAGAGCAGTTGGCACGTTGAACTGGACGCTCCGAAGGAGTTCATCACACGCCTCACCACATCCGACACCGGCATGTTCAATGACCGTGCTTTGCCATCGAAGGAGCGCGACTACACTTTGCCGGTGTGGTTCACGCCCAAGTCTCCCGATGCGTATGACCGCTGGGACGCCACGGAACGAAACAGCGCTGTCCCAATCGGCTCTCTCTTCGTCGATAAAGAGTCAGGACGTGTTTTCATTTACTGCAATGCATTCTAATCCAGACGGCCCAGAAACCTAGGACGGTGCCTTTTTTCACGATGCCCGGCTCTCAACTCTCAACTCTCAACTCTCAACTTCCTCGTGCCTGGCAATGGACCGGCACCGCGTTCGCGCCGTGCGACTCGCTGCCTCTCACCGACCGCGGATTCCGCTACGGGATGTCCGTCTTTGAAAGCCTGCGCGTCGTCGGCGGGGTGGGTGAGTTTTTCGAGCCGCACCTCGCCCGACTTGTGCAAGCCTGCGGCGAGCGGGAGTTTGCTGTGGATGCTGCCGCCCTCAGCGCCGTCGCCCCGGTTTTCCACGACGCCGCGTGCGCTGGTTTCGCCCGCATCTATGTCACCGCTGGCGACGGCCCGCCCACTGCGCCCGCCACGCAGCCCCGCGTCTTTGTTTTCGTGGAAAGCCGCGCCGCTCCCGACTCGGAAGACGCCTGGGAACTGACGCTTCACGACGAGACCTATCACGCGCCCTTTGGCGGCTTGAAGACGGCGAACTACTGGTTCAACGCCGACGCCCTCGCGCGCGCGCGCCGCCGCGGCTTCGACGAAGCGCTCCTCTTCAACGACCGCGCCGAACTCGTCTCCGCCTGCTGCGCGAATGTTTTCCTGCTCCACGGCGACCGCCTTTCCACGCCCGCCCGCACCTGCGGAGCCCGGGCCGGCGTCGTCCGTGAATGGCTCATGGCCCGCCGCGCGGTCGAAGAGCGCCGCCTCCGCCGCGAGGACGTCACCACCGCCGACGAGGTTTTCCTGACCAACAGTTGGCTCGGTGTCCAACCCGTCGGCACGCTCGAAGGCCGCCCGCTCCCCCGCCGCTTCGCCGGACCGAAGCTGGCGGCGGAATTCCAAGCGCGTCGGGACTAGCGCCGCCGCATCCGGTGGCTTGTCACCGCCGGACGAAGTGCGGATGTTCGGGGCTACCTTATGACCACCAAGACCTCCTGCTTTTCTCGCTCACTGCTCGCCGCGCTGCTGTCGCTCGCGCTTTTCGCCGTGCTGAAAACACCGGCCCAAAGTGCGGACTGGAATGGCTATGAGCAGCTCAATTTCAAAGTGGAAGGGCGCAACGGGCTGCTGGTCGTGCCGAAGGAACCGGCGGCGGGGAAACCGTGGATTTGGCGGACTGAGTTCTTTGGGATTGATCCGCAGGCGGACATTGCACTGCTGGGGAAGGGCTTCCATGTGGCCTATGTGGATGTCGGCGGGCTGTTCGGAGCGCCGGTGGCGTTGGATGCGATGGACAAGTTTTACGATTATGTGCTGAAGACTTATGGGCTGAACGCGAAGACCGTGCCGGAGGGATTCAGCCGCGGTGGACTTTATGCGCTGAACTGGGCGATCCGGCATCCGGACCGGGTGGCGAGCATCTACCTCGATGCGCCGGTCTGCGATTTCAAAAGCTGGCCGGGCGGTGGTGGGCGGGTGCGGATGTCGGGCCGGGATTGGCGGGACTGCCTGAACGCCTACAAGATGACGGACGAGGAGGCGCGGGCCTACAAGGGGAACCCGATCGACAATTTGGAGCCGCTGGCGAAGGCGAAAATTCCGATCTTCGTCGTGTGCGGTGATATGCACGACTGGGTGGTGCCGATCGAGGCGAACAGTCTGCTCCTGGAGTCGCGCTACAAGGAAATGGGCGGCGAGGTGCAAGTGATCCGGAAACCCAAGGCGGGACACCGCCCGCACAGTCTCCCGGATCCGACGCCGATTGTGGATTTTGTGGTGAAACACGCACCGGCGAAGTGACGCCGAATGTCGGGGCCGGGGTGCGGATTGAGGTTCGCAAAAGGTGTGCAAACACTTTGGGGAGTTGGTGGTATTAGATAGTGATGATCCGTCTGCATTTCATTTTGAGCGTCGTCCTCGCGCTGCCCTTGGCGGCGCGGGCGGCGGATGACCGAGTAATTTTCAACCGCGATGTGCGGCCGATTCTCGGGGAGTATTGCTTTCACTGCCACGGGCCTGATCCGGGGTCGCGGAAGGAGGGGATTCGCTTTGACCGGGAGGAGGGGTTCTTTGGCCAGCGCGAGGATGGCGGGCCGACGGTGGTGAAGGGGCATCCCGAAAAGAGTCCGCTCTTCGAGCGCATTATCGCCACCGATCCGGACGACATCATGCCGCCGCCGAAGGAGCACAAGAAGCTGAAGCCGGCGGAGATCGCGATTTTGAAAAAGTGGATCGAGCAAGGTGCGGAGTGGCAGGCGCATTGGGCGTTCATCGCGCCGGTGCAGGCGCCGGTGCCGGCGGGGGCGGCGCATCCGGTGGATGCCTTCGTGCGGGAAAGGCTGGCGGCGGCGGGGCTGAAGGCGGCGCCGGAGGCCGATCGGAGGACGCTGGCGCGGCGGGTGGCGCTGGATCTCACGGGGCTGCCGCCCGCGCCGGAGGAGGTGGAGGCCTTGGCGAATGACACCACGCCGGGCGCCTACGAAAAGTTCGTGGACAAGCTGCTGGCCTCGCCGCGCTACGGGGAGCATCGCGCGCGCTACTGGATGGATGCGGCGCGCTATGGCGACACGCACGGCCTGCACTTCGACAACTACCGGGAGATGTGGCCGTATCGCGAATGGGTCATCAATGCGTTCAACCAGAATCAGCGTTTCGATGAGTTCACGATCGAGCAAATCGGCGGCGATCTTTTGCCCAAGCCGACGCGCGCGCAACTCGTGGCCACGGGCTTTCACCGCTGCAACATCACGACCAACGAGGGCGGGACGATCGCGGAGGAAAATCTGGCGAACTACGCGAAGGATCGCGTGGAGACGACGTCGTGGGTGTGGCTGGGGCTCACGTCGAATTGCGCGGCGTGCCATGATCACAAGTTCGATCCGATCACGCAGAAGGACTTTTATGCGATGACCGCGTTCTTCCGGAACACGACGCAGGCGCACGACGACAAAAATGCCCGCGACTCCGCGCCGGCGCTGGCCGTCCCGGTGGGCGAAGACGCGAAGCGCTTCGACGCGATCCCGGACGAGATCGCGGCGGCGAACGGGAAGATCGAGGAGCGGAAGAAGGCGGCGGCGGCAGAGTTTGAGACGTGGCAGACGGCGGTGCGTCTCGCGGAGATCGAGGGGGCGACGCAGTCGGATACACTGCTCGCGGAGATCCCGCTCAATGAAGGCACGGGCAACACGGCCATGGGCACCATCGGGGGCCAGCCGCGGACGTTTCTCCTGGCGGACGAGCTGGCGTGGAAGGCCGATGGCAAGCTCGGGCCGGCGGTGCAGGTCGGCGAGGGCACGAGCATCGATCTGGGGGAACTCGGGGACTTTGAGAAAGATCAGGCGTTCACGGCGATGGCGTGGTTTTTCCGCACTGCGGCGAGCAATGCGCCGGGGAGCATCTTCGCGCGCATGGATAAGGCGGACGGCTTCCGCGGGTGGGACGTCTTTTCCGACAAGAACGAAATCGCGGTCCACATCGTGAGCAAGTGGCAGGACAACGCGATGAAAGTGGTGACCATCGACGGCGCCGGAAAGCCGGGTCAGTGGCAGCATGTGGCGGTGACTTACGATGGCTCGGGCAAGGCGGGCGGCGTGCAGGTTTATGTGAACGGGCGGCCGCGCAAGCTGAAGGTGGACACCGACAAGCTGAGCGGGAGCATCCGCACGAAGCTGCCTTTCATGGTCGGCCGGCGGGGCGGTGGCGGCGAGGTTTTCACCGGGGCGGTGCAGGATGTGCGGCTCTACTCGGGCGCACTGCCCGCGAAGCAGTTGCTGGCAATGGCGGAACTGCCCGATCTGCGGCCGATCCTGGCCAAAGCGGCGGCGGAACGCACGCCCGCGGAGCTGCAACGGCTGCGGGATTTTCACACGACGGACGATCCTGAGATCAGCACGCTCCAGGGCCGGATCGCGGCGCTGGAAAAGGAGAAAGGCGACATCCAGAAGCGCAGCCCGATCACTCACATCCAGATGGAAAAAGCGAACTCGCAGCCGATGGCGCGGCTGCTGGCGCGCGGGCAGTATGATCAGCCGAAGGACGAATTGAAGTCCGGCGTGATCGCCGCGCTGCACCCGATGCCCGAGGGCGCGCCAGGCAACCGACTCGGCCTCGCACAGTGGCTCGTGGCGAAGGAAAACCCGCTGACCGCGCGCGTGACGGTGAACCGCTTTTGGCAGGAGATTTTCGGCACGGGGCTGGTGAAGTCGGCGGCGGATTTCGGCATCATGAGCGATGCGCCGTCGCACCCCGCGCTGCTCGACTGGCTGGCGGTGGATTTCCGGAACAACGGCTGGGACGTGAAGCGCCTCATGCGCCTGCTCGTGACCAGCGAGACGTACAAACAAAGCGCCGTGACGACGAAGGAACTGCTCGCCCGCGACCCGGACAATCGCCTGCTCGCCCGCGGTCCGCGCTTCCGGATGGACGCCGAGATGGTGCGCGACTACGCCCTCGCGGCGAGCGGCCTCCTTTCGTCGAAAATCGGCGGCCCGAGCGTGAAGCCGTATCAACCCATCGGCGTGTGGGAAGCCGTGGCTATGCCGGAGAGCAACACGCGCATTTACAAGGCCGACACCGGCGAGGCGCTTTATCGCCGGAGCGTTTACACCTTTTGGAAACGCAGCGCGCCGCCCGCGTCGCTGGAGGTCTTCAACGCGCCGAGCCGCGAGAACTGCGCGGTCAGCCGCGAGCGCACGAATACGCCGCTCCAGGCGCTCGTGACGCTGAACGATCCGCAATACGTGGAAGCCGCGCGCATTCTGGCCCAAGCGGCGCTCAAGGCGGCGCCCGACGATCCGAAAGCCACGCTCGACTTCATCGCCCGCCGCGTCCTCTGCCGTCCGCTGCGCCCCAGTGAGACGCCCATCCTCGAAGCCAGCCACACCACACTGCTGGCGCACTACCTGCAAGCCCCGGCGGACACCACGGCGCTGCTTACGGTCGGCGAGACCCAAGCCGACCCCGCGCTCCCGCCGCCGAAGCTCGCCGCTTGGACGATGGTCGCCAGCCAGCTCATGAACCTCGACGAAACGCTCAACAAGTAATCGCCCATGAACCCGCTCACCGACTTCGCCAACTACCAGACGCGCCGCCAGTTTTTCGCCAGCGGCACGAACGCCCTCGGCATGGCCGCGCTGGCCACGCTGCTCGGTCGCGACGGCCTCGCCGAGTCGGCGCACCCTGTGGAATCCGCACTCCAGTTTGCGCCGAAGGCGAAGCGCGTGATCTACCTGCACATGGTCGGCGGGCCGTCGCAGATGGACCTCTTCGATTACAAGCCGGAGATGGAAAAGATGTATGACAAGGATCTGCCCGACAGCATCCGCAAAGGCCAGCGCCTCACGACGATGACCTCGAAGCAGGCGCGCTTTCCTATCGCGCCGTCGAAATACAAATTCGCGCAATACGGCCAGAACGGGATGTGGATGAACGCCGAGCTGCTCCCGTGGTTCTCGAAGTGCGTGGACGATGTCGCGTTCATCCGCTCGATGCACACCGAGGCGATCAACCACGAGCCCGCGATCACCATGATGCAGAGCGGCAACCAGCTCGCCGGCCGGCCGTGCCTCGGCTCATGGGCCAGCTACGGCCTCGGCTCCGCGAATCAGGATTTGCCGACCTTCGTCGTCCTCGTCGCCGAGCCGTCCAATCGCGAGCAGCTCCAGGCCATTTCCGGCAGACTCTGGTCGAGCGGCTTCCTGCCCGGCCAGCACGCGGGCGTGGCCTTTCGCAGCAAGGGCGACCCGATCCTTTTCATCAACAACCCGCCCGGCGTGACCACCGCCGTGCGCCGCAACACGCTCGACGGCATCCGCGCGCTCAACGAGCAAAACGCCACGCTCGTCGGCGACCCGGAAGTCCACACGCGCATCGCGCAGTACGAAATGGCCTTTCGCATGCAGGCCAGCGTGCCGGACCTCACCGACTTCAGCAGCGAGCCGGAGTCCACCTGGAACCTCTACGGACCCGACGCGAAGAAGCCGGGCACTTTTGCCAACAGCGTCCTGCTCGCGCGCCGTCTTGCGGAACGCGGCGTGCGTTTCACCCAGATCTACCACAACAACTGGGACCACCACTCCAACGTCGGCGGCCGCATGCCCGACCAATGCCGCGACATCGATCAGCCGTGCTTCGGCCTGATTCAGGATTTGAAACAGCGCGGCCTGCTCGACGACACCCTCGTCCTCTGGGGCGGCGAATTTGGCCGCACCATCTACACGCAGGGCAAGCTCTCGAAAACCAACTACGGCCGCGATCATCACCCGCGCTGCTTCACCATGTGGGCCGCGGGCGGCGGCATCAAAGGCGGCGTCGTCCATGGCACGACCGACGACTTCAGCTACAACATCGTCGAGAACCCCGTCCACGTCCGCGACCTCCACGCCACGCTGCTCCAGCTCCTCGGCTTCGATCACCACCGGTTCTCCTTCAAATGGCAGGGCCTCGATGCCCGCCTCACCGGCGTGGAGCCGGCGAAGATCGTGAAGGCGCTGCTCGCGTAGCCGCGCCAGCGCCTTTACGCCGCCCGCGCAGCGCGGACCGCCTGGACCAATTCCACGGCACGCCGCGTGAGCTTTTTCCACGCGCGCCCGGCGAGAATGTCCCGCGAGACGAGGGCCGTGCCGACGCCGAGAGCCACGCTCCCGGCCCGGAGAAACGCGGCGGCGGTGGCCGCGTTGACGCCACCCGTCGGGATGATCTGGAGCATGGGCAGCGGGGCGAGGAGGTTTCGGATGTAGGTCGGCCCGACCTGGTCGGCGGGGAAGAGTTTCACGAAATCCGCGCCGGACTCGTGGGCGAGCAGGCACTCGGTGGGGGTGAAGGCTCCGCTGGCGATGGGTTTGCCGTAGCGGTTGCACATGCGGATGACCTCGGGCCGCGTGACCGGCGTGATGACAAACTCCGCACCCGCGAGGATGGCGATGCGGGCGGTCTCGGGGTCGATAATGCTGCCGACGCCCATGAGGATTTGCTCACCCAGTTTTGCCGCGATGTCGCCGATGGTTTCGATCGCGTCCGGCGTGGTCATGGTGATTTCCACCGCGCTGACGCCGCCCGCGAGCAGCGCCTCCGCCGCGGGCAGGAGCTGGCTGGAGGAATCGGCGCGAATGATGGCGATGATCCCGGGGGCGAGCAGGCGCTGGATGATTTCGGGCTTGGTCATGGGGTGGGGGATCAGTGCGAGTGCGAGGCTATTTGCCGCCGCCAAAGATCGCCTTGCCCATTTTCACACCCATCTCCTGCATCTGGAGCTGCTGCTTTTGCGCGGACTCAAAGGCGGTCATCTGATCCGGCGAAAGCACGGTGTGGGCGCGGGCGAGCACGCGCTGGTGGAGGTCGCGCTGGGTTTGCAGCGCCTGCTCCAGCGCGGCTCCATCCTGCAGCGCGGCCATGGCGGCCAGCGGGTTCTTGCCGCCGGGTTCGAGCGGGCTGGCGGGGGCTTTCAGGCGCTCCTCTTTCATGATCTGGAGCAGGCCCGCGCTTTGGGTTTCATCGAGCGGGAGGCCGGCTTTGGTAAAGCTGCGTTCGTATTGGCGCACGGCCATGCGGTCGCCGGAGGTGCGCTCGTATTCGTTGAGCTTGGCGGACTTTTCCGGGCCGAGGAGGGCTTTGATTTTGGCATCATAGTCCGCGATCTCCGCGGCCTTGGCGGGATCGGCCTTCGCGCCGGAGACCCCGTTCAGCGCCAGTTCGCCGGCCGCGGCCTGCCGGGCGGCGAGCAGCTCCATCACCTTGTCCGCCTGCTCGTCGGAAAGCCCCAGCTCTTTCGCGAGGTCACCGTACATCATCCGCGTGCCGGCCGATTGCTGAGTGCGCATCAGCTTCTTCATTTCCGGGTCGGTGAAAAACTTCGCCAGCCCCGCCAGCGCGCCGCCCTTTTCCGCAGGCTTCGCTCCGGTCGTCCCCGCCGGGTCGGGGGCGTCGCCGAGGCGCGCGCGCAGTTGCTCGGACTCCGCCACGAGCGCGGCATTGCGCTCGCGCAGGCCCGCGAGTTCTGCGAGTTCTGCGGCTGACGCGGCGGAGGCGGCGTGCTGGATAAAG
>CAYQBV010000025.1:0-25029 GCA_964415705.1 uncultured Chthoniobacter sp.
GTCGTGGCGGCGTTCGATTTTGCCTTTGGCCTGCGGGGTGGGTGCGACGAGGCGGGCGATGCCGAGGGCTCGGAGGGCGCGCTGAAACTCGCTCTTTGGGTCGCTGCGGTCGGTGCTGGAGCTTGGGCCGAAGAGGCTCAGAGCGTCGGTATAGATGACCTCGGGAATGCCGTGTTTTTCAAAGGCGCCGCGGAAGTGGCAGAAGTGGCAGAAGTGGTTCCAAGTGGTGTCGGCGGAGACGAAACGGCCCGCGACGTTGCTGCCGGAATGGTCGTCGACGGTGAGGAGGAGAAGCTACTTTTGCACCCCTGGCCACCACTGGTGAATGGAGCTGTCGTGCGGCCAAAGTTCGCCGATGTGAGTCCTGCGAAAACGACGGTCATTGCGAAGGCGTGGAGGCGAAGTCGGGAGGAGCTGAGAAAGGTGCGATGCGCGCCCGCAGCACCGTCTGCTGCGGACTGCGCGCGGCGCACACCAGCTTTTGCAGTTCGGTGCGTTGCGTTGGAGTCAAGGCAATCGGGGTGGAGGCTTTCGGCTTCCCGCATTCTCCCCACCTGCGCTACGCGCCCAAACCACAGACCAGGGCGAAGATCGAGCGCCACCACGACTTCTGGCAGAAGCGCCTACCCGCAGACTTCGCCATCGCCCGTGCCAACACCTTGATCGACCAGTTGCGCGCGCATCGCAACGAGCAGGAAAAACTTCGCGAAATCGGCTCCCCTCCGCAGGCCGCATGGAAACTCGCTCTGCGCCCTGCTCCAGCCTGCACGTGGCGGCCTTACATCTGGAGTCAGCGCTTCAACGCCCGCGTCGATCCAGACGACCGTATCGCCATCGGCACGGCGCGTCTGCGCATCGATAAACCACCCGGCACAAAGGACCTTCGCTGCCTGCATCCCGACGGCGATTATTCGATCTTCGCTCCTCCTCCAGCGAAGCTTTCCAAGCCCGTTCTCCTCCTGCACTCGCCCGCGCCAGCACCTGTCCTGCTTTGACCGCACGCTTTTGTCCTCCTTTGAAATCCTCACGACATGAGAGAACAAATCCGTTGACACCCATGGGCCACCTGCCTAGTTTGCCCGCCCTTTTCCGAAACCCGGGGAGCTTATTTTCCATGAAGACATTTTCTGCCAAAGCCAACGAAGTCCCACGCCAGTGGTGGATCATTGATGCCGCCGATCAGGTGCTCGGCCGCGTCGCCGTCAAAGCCGCCACGCTTCTGCGCGGCAAGGAGAAGGCGATCTACACCCCGCACTGCGACACCGGCGATTTCGTCATCGTCATCAATGCATCGAAAGTGCGCGTGACCGGCAAAAAGGAAACCGACAAGAGCTACATGAGCTTCTCGGGCTTCGTCGGTGGCCATAAGAGCGAGACGGTGAAGGCCCGCCGCGCCCGCCGCCCGGAACTGCTCATTGAGCGCGCGGTCAAAGGAATGATCCCGCACAACAAGCTCGGACGCGCTGTTTACACGAAGCTGAAAGTGTATGCGGGGGCCGAGCATCCGCACGCCGCGCAGCAACCGAAGGCGGTCACGAAGATCGTCTGACTTTACTTACCTAATCTATGTCACAGGAATTCATCGCCACTGGTCGCCGCAAAGAAGCCGTCGCCCGCATCCGCATGTCGGCCGGCACCGGCAAAATCGAGGTCAATGGTCGCCCGTTTGAAGACTACTTCAAAACGGTCAATCTTCAGAACTCGGTTCTAGCTCCGTTTGAAGTCGTGCAGGCGATAAACACCTTCGACGTGAGCGTGAACACCAAGGGCGGCGGCGTCCACGGTCAGGCTGGCGCGGTGCGGTTGGCGATTTCCCGCGCGCTCACCGAGGTCAATCCTGAGCACCGGGCCGTCCTCAAGCCCGAAGGCATGCTGACGCGCGACCCGCGGATGAAAGAGCGCAAGAAGCCCGGCCAACCCGGAGCCCGCAAGCGCTTCCAGTTCAGCAAACGCTAAAAGATTTCCGCGAAGGCGATTTCGCCGTTCGTCAGAGAGATCCGCTTTCCTCCTCGAGACCCGCGCTGCGCGTCCCCCCAAGGTTCGCGCGCAGCGCGGGTTTTCTTTTTTTCCGCACAGCCTGCGGACGAGAGTATGCCTGCTCTTTTGCCCCGTGCCGCCCTCGAATCTCTTCCCCGTTTTCGCCTTCGGGCGTGTGCCACCGAGTTTTTCGATGGCGTCTAAGTTTTTCGCTTTCCCCGGACGGTTATTTCAGTCATTCCTTACAAACATGAAACTTCTCTCCACCCTCACTCTCCTCGCCACATTCACTCTCAGTCCCCTCGCCCGCGCGGGTGATACCGTCGTCTATGAAGGCAAGGACGGGCCGGGCAAGGGCAAGCACATCGTTCTTCTCGCGGGCGATGAGGAGTACCGGAGCGAAGAGGCAATGCCGCAGCTCGGCAAAATCCTCAGCCAGCGGCATGGCTTCAAGTGTACGCTGGTTTTCTCCATCAACGCGAAAACTGGAGAGATTGATCCCAACACCAACAACCACCAGCCAGGTATCGAGGCTCTTGGAAAAGCGGACCTCTGCATTATGTCGTTGCGTTTTCGCAAATGGCCGGATGAGCAGATGAAGCACTTCGTAGATTATTATCTCGCCGGAAAGCCGATCATCGGACT
The DNA here is from genome assembly GCA_964415705.1 of uncultured Chthoniobacter sp. GTDB lineage: Bacteria > Verrucomicrobiota > Verrucomicrobiia > Chthoniobacterales > Chthoniobacteraceae > Chthoniobacter. Next base: position 2,623 of record CAYQBV010000025.1, read on the forward strand.
GCGCACGAGCACTCACGCCTTCTCGGGTATCGCCGCGGGCAGCCCCTACGCGAAATACAACTGGAACAACAAGGCGGATTGGATCGGCGGATTTGGTCGGCAGGTGCTGGGCGAAACGTGGGTGGCTCATCATGGCGGACACGGCTCGGAAGCCACGCGCGGCGTCATCGAGGAGTCAGGGAAAGATGACCCGATCCTCCGCGGTGTGACCGACATCTTTGGCCCGACGGACGTTTACACCGCCAATCCGCTGGCAGAGTCGAAGATTCTCGTGCGCGGCCAGGTCGTCAAAGGCATGAATCCAACCGATGGACCGGTGGTCGGTAAAAAGAACGAGCCGATGCAGCCGATCATCTGGACCCGCATGCACAAAAACGAAGCGGGCACGACGAACAAGATCCTCTGCACCACGATGGGTGCGGCCAGCGACCTGCCGAGCGAAGGCCTCCGCCGCGTGATCGTCAACGGTGCCTACTGGGCGACCGGCTTAGAAGTTCCGGCCAATGCCGACGTGACCGTGGTGGGCGAGTTTAAGCCATCCAAGTTTGGCTTCGGCAGTTTTATCAAGGGCGTAAAGCCCGAGGCTCACGAGCTGAAATAGCGACCCGCCACCGGCTGGTCCGGCAGGCTTTTGGACAACTCGAACGTGCTGCCCGCCGTTCGAGTTTTCCAATTTTACAACCCGTCTGGGCCAGCCTAATATCCGGCCCGCATGCGTCACTCCCGCCGCCAACTCCAGACATTTATCCGGCCTTGGACCGCGGGTCGCCCGTCGGCCACGGTCCTCCTGATCGCGCTGAGCATTGGGGCGTTCTGTGCTCAAATGGCCGCCGAGTTTTTTCTCGGTGACCGCCCCGGCGGAAAGGATCTCTTCTTCCGCTGGCTCGCCCTCGACGGCGCAGACGTCCACGCAGGCGATTACTGGAGGTTTTTCACCTTCCCGCTGATCCACCATGATCCGCTGCACCTGCTCGCGAGCATGGCGCTGCTGTTTTTCGCTGGGCGTGAAATCGAGCCCATCGTGGGATCCCGGCATTTCGTCGCCATCTACCTCGGTGGCGTTTTTGTGGGTGGAATGACTCATTGGCTGGTCATGCCGGAATTTCCCCTGACGGGCGTTGCTGCGGGCGCCGTCGCGGTCTTTGCGGCCTATGCCACGATCCTCCCGGAACTCGAAATCGTCGTGCACCTTTTTTTCGTCCTGCCGCTTCGTTTGCGCGCGAAGTATCTCGCCCTCGCGCTGGCGGGCCTGTGTGTGATTTGCTGGGGGACCTTCACCGCGCCGGTGATCGGTCCGCTGGGGATGGTCGTCGCGAGTTTCTACGCTTGGGTTTATGCGCAGCAACTCGGCTTCGGCAACCAGCTCTCGATCCAGCGCTACATCTTTGAAAAGCGGCAGCGGGTCGCCCGCCGGGAGCGCATGAGTCCGGAGCAGTTCATGAGCACGGAGATCGATCCGATCCTCGAGAAAATCTCCGCCCGCGGCATGCACAGCCTGACCCGGGCTGAGCGGAAGATCCTCGAACAAGGGAGTGGCAAGATGGCGGGCAAGCCGGCAAGGAAATAACACAGCGCAATCAACGCGCTTGCCAGTCCGCCCGGCGGTGTGGATAGTCCCTGCCCCTTCCACCAAAAAATTCCAAACCCGAATCTGATACCTCTATGGCCAACGCCAACGATCTCCGCAAAGGCATGTGCATCCGCTACAACGGCAACCCTGCCATCGTCCTCGAAGTCATGCACCGCACGCCGGGCAACCTGCGCGCTTTCGTGCAGGCCATCATTCGCTACATCGGCACGGGGAAAAGCGCGGACGTCCGCTTTGGCTCGACGGACAAAGTGGAGAGCGTGGACGTGGAGCGGAAGGAGCTGGAATTCTCCTACAAGGACCAGGGCGGCTACAATTTCATGGACCCTGTTTCCTACGACTCGATCACGTTCGACGAGTCGTTCATCGGCGCTACCAAGGACTACCTAACCGAGAATTTGAAGTGCGAAGTGCTCTATGTGGAAGGCAAGGCGGCCAGCATTGCCCTGCCTTCCTCAGTCATCCTCACGGTCACGGAATCCGCGGAAGGCGTGCGGGGCGACAGCGCGAATAACGTGCAGAAACCGGCGACTCTGGAGACGGGCAAGGTGATCAACGTCCCGCTCTTCGTGAAAGAGGGCGAGAAGATCAAGGTTTCGACGGAGAACGGCTCCTACATGGGCCGGGCGTAGCGGGCTTTTTCGGCGCTGGCGTTTTGACGGGCCGGCGATAGAAACGCTTCACGCGTGAGTCCGCATCGAAGAACGAAACTGTCCGCCGCGAGCAGTCGCCGAAAACTGCGGGTCGCCACCGGCGCCACCGGCGCAACCGGGGAGACGCTCGGTGGACGGATGAGCCGCTGGTGGCATCGCGGCGTGCGCAAAAGCTCGCTGAACGCGATCATCGGAATCTTTCTGCTCCCGCTGGCCTGGCTGCTTTCGTTGACCTTTTTCGCGGTCTTTCATCAGGGCGTGGTGAACCATGAACTCTGGCGGACAGACGAGTTTGGGTTTTTTTTGGTCGGCGCGCTGGGCTGGACCCTGGCCTTTTTCACGGGTCTTCGGATCACCGGATCAGCGTGGCCCCTGCACGTCTATGTTCTGGGTCATGAACTTACCCACGCCGTCTGGGTTTGGCTTTGGCGCGGCAAGGTTTTGGACCGAAAACTTTGGGCCGACGACGGCGGATACATCGTGACTGACACCAACAATCTCTGGATCGCGCTCGCCCCGTATTTTTACCCCCTCTACAGCATGGTGGTCATCGTGTGCTACGGCGTGGCCAGCGTCTTCTACGACGTCGCCGGCAGCACCGCGACGTTCCTCCTCGTGAATCCACTGCAGTGGTTATTCTTCCTTTTGGGAGTCACTTGGGCATTTCACCTTAGCTTCACGATTTGGATGATTCCCAAGGGCCAAAGCGATCTCTCGGCCCACGGCACCTTCTTCTCGATGGTGGTGATCTACCTGATGAATGTGGCCCTGCTCTCCCTCGCGCTCATCGTCGTGGCGCCGGAGGTCAGCTTCACGTCCTTCGGTCGGGAGTTGTACCTGAATTCCGAAGACTTCTCCGTGCGTGCCTGGCGAATCCTCCAGACGCTGTGGTGGAAGGCGTTCGCCTGAGCGCGACCGGGGGTAAACTACGCGTCGAGATACCGCTTCAGCTTCTCCCTCAATTCCGTTCGCGCGCGGAAGAGAACGCTTTTCACCGCGGGCACGGAGAGGTCCAGGATCTCGCCGATTTCCTCGTAAGGGATGTCGTCGTAGCGGCGCAGGATCACGGCCATGCGCTGGGTCTCGGGGAGTTCGTCGATGGCCCGCTGGATGGCGGCCTGTATCTCGTCGTCGAGCAGCGCAGTGTCGGGCGCTTTGACGGTGTGGTCTTCGGCCTGCAGCGGGCGGTCGTCGCGGTCCACGGCGTCGAGCGATTGGGCGGGATGGCGTTTACGGCGGCGGAATTCGTTGAAGACGAGGTTGCGCGTGATTTTGAAAAGCCACGTCGTGAACTTCGCCGTCGGCTCGTAGCGCGCGGCGCTCTTCCAAACTCGGATAAAGACCTGCTGGGCGATGTCTTCCGCGTCAGCGGTATCGCCGAGCATTTTGGCGACGGTGCCGATGATCCGGTGCTGGTGGGCCTCGATGAGTTCCCGAAACGCGGCCTCGTCGCCCTGTTTGACCCGGGCCATCCACGCCAAATCCTGCGCCGCGGCGTCGGCCTCGGCGGAAAATTGGTGGCTCTGGTCTGGACTCATGAAAATGGAACGGGCGTGGCCCGGGCACGGCCATCGGACGGGCGGCGGACGATGCCCGGCAAACCCGGATCGTGGCAATTAGTTTCCCAGATTCCTCCCCGCCGAATGGCGTCTTGCCTTGCCGTTGTTACGTAAATTACTTCATTGAGTGAAATTGCCTTATTCATGAACGCCCGACTCCTCGCTCCCGCTTTGCGCCCCGTTTTCGACAAAGTCGTCGTCGGCCAGCGGGTGACGGATGACGACGCGCTGCTGCTCTACGGCTCGAACGATCTCAACGGATTGGGCGCAATCGCCAACGTCCTCCGCGAGCGCAAGAACGGGAACGTCGCGACCTACATCCACAACCAGTACATCAATTACGCGAACCACTGCATCCTCTCGTGTCAGTTCTGCGCGTTCGGCGCGAAAAAGCGCGAGGCGCACGCCTTTGAGATGAGCATCGACGAGATCGTGGAAAAGGCGCGCGGGGGGCTGAAACTCGGAATCACGGAGATCCACATGGTCGGCGGGCTGCACCCGACACTGAAAGGCGAGTGGTATCTGGAACTCGTGAGCCGGCTGCGGGCGCTCGACCCAAATTTTTTCGTCAAGGCCTTCACCGCCGTGGAGATCCGCCACCTCGCGTCGCGCATTTTCAAAAAGCCGATCCGCGAGACGCTGGAGCTGCTGCGCGCCGCCGGGCTCTGCGCGCTCACCGGCGGCGGCGCGGAGATTTTCGCCCCGGAAATCCGCGACCAAATCTGCCGCGGCAAGGAGACCGCGGACGAATGGTGGGACGTGCATCGCACCTGGCACGCGATGGGGATGCGCAGCACGGCCACGATGCTCTACGGCCACATCGAGACGGCGGCGCATCGCGTGGATCACCTGCGCCGGCTGCGGACGTGGCAGGATGAAACCGGCGGCTTCACCGGGTTCATCCCGTTCGCCTTCGAGGCCAAGGGTGCGCGGCCCGGCGTGCTGCAAAATATCCGCCACGCGACCGCTTTCGACGAACTCAAGAACCTCGCCGTCGCCCGCATCTATCTCGACAACTTCGACCACATCACCGGCTACTGGGTGAGCCTCGGTCTGCCGCTCGCGCAGCAGGCGCTGAACTATGGCGTGGATGACCTGCACGGAACGATCATGGAGGAGAAAATCTTTCACATGGCCGGCGCGACCACGCCGCAGCACCAGAGCTGCGCGGCGCTGGAAAAAGCCATCCGCGAGGCGGGCCGGGAGCCGATGCAGCGCGACACCTGGTATCGCCGCATCGCTCCCACCTGGCATCAGCCCGCACCCGCGGGGGACCTCGCCGTCGCGTGACCCGCTACCCCGCGCTCTCCGCGCTCCGCGTCGGCTGCGTCCAGTATCTCAACGCCAAGCCGCTCATCCACGGCTACGGCGGTCCGGTCGTTTTCGATCACCCGGCCGGCCTCGCTCGCGACCTCGCCGCTGGTGCGCTCGATGTCGCACTCGTGCCGACCTTCGAGGCCCTGCGCCATCCGCGCTACCTGCTCGCCGACGGTGTGGCCATCGCCAGCGACGGCCCGGTTTACAGCGTCTTCCTCGCGCATCGCCGCCCGCTCACCGAGGTCCGCTGCATTGCGCTCGACCCTGCCTCGCTCACCTCCATTCACCTGCTCCAGGTCCTGCTCGCCGAGTACCACGGGCTGCGCCCGCAGTTGCGCGACCTCGCGGCTTTCCCCAACGATGCTGACGCCGTGCTGCTCATCGGCAACCAGGCCATCGCCTTCCGCGAGCGCGACGCGGGCGCGCACCAGCTCCTCGACCTCGGCGAGGAATGGCAGCGCTGCACCGGCCTGCCCTTCGTCTATGCGCCCTGGCTACTCCGCGCCGACCTGCCCGACGCGCCTACCGTGGCCGACGAACTCCGCGCCCTCCAGCGCCACGGCACCGCGCGCATCGGGGAAATCATCCGCGCCGATCCGCACGATCCCGTGCTCAGCGAGCGCTACCTCACCCAGCACATCCGTTTCGGGCTGGGCGCTCGGGAAAAGGCGGGCATCGAGAAGTTTCGCGAGTTGCTCGTGCGCCACGGCTTCATCCCCGCATCGGATGAGCCGCTGCGCTACGTCTGAAAAAAATGCCCCGTCATCCTGAGCGGAGCGGAGACTTTGCGCAGCGCAGGCGAAGGGCCTCTCACTCCGCTCAGAATGACGGATTGTTTTCCCCGCGGCCTCGCTGTCCAAGACTCGACGCCGCGCGGTCCTTCGCGGAAACTCCGGGACTGTGAACGAGCCGAAGTTTGTCATCCAAGTCAGCAAGGGACTGATTCGCGATCAACGCACCCGGCGCACGCTGATGTTTTACACCGTGCTCGGGGCGCTGGTGATGATCTTCGCGGGCTCGACTTTCCTCCAAGCGCTGCTCGACCCGAAGGAGCATCCGATCGTGGTCCTCGTCTATTGGGCGGCCAGCGCGTGGATCACGCTGCTGGCGGTGTTGCTGGCACTTTACGACTTGGTGAAAGTCCGCGGGGCCGCCCGGAGCGAGCGCCGGCGGCTGGAGCGCGAGTTGAGCGCGCGGGAGGAGGAGCAAAAGCGATGATTCGCACGCGCGCTGAGCAGGAGGGGCAGGAGCGCCGGACACTCGCCGCATACGCGCAAATGGCGGGCGATTCCGCCGGTCGCGCGCACCCGGAGCCGCCGCATCCGCACCGCACGGCCTACGAGCGCGATCGCGCGCGGATCATTCACTCGCGGGCTTTCCGGCGGCTCGAATACAAGACGCAGGTCTTTCTCAACGGCACTGGCGACCACCTCCGCACACGGCTCACCCACACCATCGAGGTGGCCTCGATCAGCCGCACGATCGCCCGCGCGCTCGGGCTGAATGAAGATCTCGCCGAGACCATCGCGCTGGCGCACGACCTCGGCCATTCACCGTTCGGTCACAGCGGCGAGGAGATGCTGGATGGGCTGATGCGCGGGCACGGCGGCTTTGAGCACAACACGCAGAGCCTGCGCGTGGTCGAGATTATCGAGCAGAAATATCCGCGCTTTCCGGGCCTGAACCTTTCGTGGGAAGTGCGCGAGGGTTTGCAGAAGCACGCGAAGTTTTACGCCCCGGCACCGACGGCCAACCCCAGCGGCGAGCCGGTGCACAGCCCGTCGCTCGAAGCGCAGATCGCGAATCTCGCGGACGAGATCACGTATTACAGCCACGACCTCGATGACGGTCTCGACTTCGATCTCATCACGCCGGAGCAGCTCGCCGAGCAGGCGGCGTGGCGGCACAGCTACGAGGAAGTGTGCGCGCATTTCCCCGATCTCTCGGGCCGCGAACTCCGCAGCTATGTGATCCGGTGCATCATCGACCGGCAGGTGCAGGATGTGATCGCGACCAGCGCGGCGCTCATCGCCGAGGCCGGTGTGCAAAGCGCGGAGGAAGTGCGCCGCCAGCCGCGCCCGCTCATCCGCTACAGCGATCCGCTGCTCGTGGCGAACCGCGCGCTGCGGAAATTTCTCTACGCGAATCTCTACTACCACCCGCGCGTAGCCGATGCGAACCAGCGCGCCTGCGGGCTGCTGCGCGATGTCTTCGAGGAGTATCTGGCAAAGCCCGCGCTGCTCGGCGAAGCCACCTCGAAGAGGATCGCGAGTGACGGACTGCATCGCACGGTGTGCGATTATCTTTCCGGGATGACGGACCGCTACCTTCTGGAGGAGCACGGGCGGCTTTTTCCCGAGCGGCGGCAGGGCCTTTTCGCCGCCTTTACCGCGACAGATCCGACTGGCTGAGAATCTTGAACTGCTGGCCTTCGAGCACGGCCACCGCACACTCGTTGTCCTCGACGTGGAGCGCGAGGGCGGTGCGGCCGCGGGGGCGCGTGAGGAGGGCGTAGCTGCCAAAGATGTTGCACTCGGCAGCGAGGAGCGCGGCGAGGAGTCGACCCAGTTCGGTGGCGCCTTCTTTCAACTCCACGACCACCAGCTCGCAGATGGAAAACGGGATGGCGTGCTCGATGAACATCTGCTGCACGCTCTCCGGATCGCTGACCACAATGCGCACGATGGCGGTGTCCGCGGAGTCCTGAACGCTGATCGCCAGCACGTCGATGTGGCGCTCATTGAGCACGCGCACCACGTCGAGCAGCGTGCCGACGCGGTTCGGAAGAAAGATGGAGAATTGCGTGACGCGTGGCCCGCCCAGTTTCTCGGTGGTTTGCATGGACTCGAAAGGCATCGCTTCAGCGGTAGCTGTAAATGAGGCAGAAGGCGGAAGCCGCTCCCTCGGTGAGGACGAGGCGGATGTAGTAGGGACCGCTGTGCTTCGCCGCGAAGCCGGCGGCGGCGACCGAGGCATCGGCGTAGGGCTCGGTCGCGACCGGCTTGCCGGTTTCGTCAAAGACGGTGACGGCGATTTTTTTCGCCGCTGCGGTGGCCCCGACGGTGAACCAATATTGGTTGCCCGCGTAGAGATTCACCTGGATGAGCGCGGGCTTGCCGGGCTCGAATTTTCCGCACCAGTGGCCGTCGCGGAGCTTGAAGCCATCGTTGGAGAACGCGCCGGCGACTTCGAGGGCGAGCTTGCGCGCGGCGACTTCGTCGTCGGTGGCCGCGCGGAGCGGGGTGACGGCAGCGGCGGCGGCGAGGGCGAGGGTGAAAAGGAGGCGCTTCATTTCGTTTGTTTCTTGGTGATTTCCTTCACGATCCCGGCGACGAGGCCGCTGAGCTGTTTCAGGTCGGCGGCGGTCGGCGGTTTATCGAGCGGAAAGGCGATGAGTTTTTCGAGATCGCCCATCTTTGCGCGCACCGCGCCCACGCTGGCGTCCTCCTTGGTCTTGTCGCTGAGTTTTTCCAGGCGCTTGTTGAAAAAGACGACAATCCCCGGCTGGCGGAGCAGCTTCGCCCCGGCCTCTGTGTAGTTTTTCGCCACGTAGCCGCTCATGACTTCCGTGGCCCGCAGCCAACCGCCCACGGTGACCAGCGTGATCAGGTCGCCATCCTTGCTCTCGGCCATGCCGGATTTCACCTCGTTCTGCGTGGCCTCCAGCTCTTCCTTGAGCTGATCCCACTGCTTCTGGTCGGCAAAATTGATGATGCTGCCGCCGCGCTCCAGCACGTCTTTGCTCACGCCGAGCGTTTTGGCGATGACGAGGATGTCCTTCCCGATGTTTTTGATCTGCGGCGCGTCCTCGGCCTCGATCGCCACGTAGCCGTCGGCGATCAACCCGCCGAGGTTCAGCGCGTTCTGCGGGCGGCTTGTGTAATTCGTGCTGATGGCCAGCCGGGCGAGCTTCGACCAGTCGATTTTGCCGACCTTGTTCAGCGAGGACAGAAATTCGCCCGGCATCGGGATGGAAAGCTCGTCGGTCCGCTCTGCCCCGGCGATTTCCTCCGGGGTCAGGGGCGTCGCCTCGCCAGCCGCGGAGGCGCATAGACAGACGGCGGCGAGGCCGCCGACAAAAATGCGGAAAATCGGAATCATTGACGGACGATATGCAAAGGGCGTCGCGCTTGTCACCCGGCAATTTCTCGCGCGGTGGAAAGCGCGCGCGCCGTGGAAAATGCCGGGCATTTTTGCACTTTCCACTTCCCCTTTCACCCTCTCCCCCTACGCTCCGCCGCCTATGAAAGCCAAAGTCATCGTGATGCCCAAACACAGCGTGCTCGACCCGCAGGGCGTGGCCGTGCGCGACGCCATCCACCATCACGGCCTGCCCGCGGTGAAAGCTGCGCGCGTGGGCAAAGTCATCGAGCTGGAACTCGACGGCACCCAGACCGAGGCCCAGCTCCACGAGGTCTGCCGCGACCTGCTGAGCAACCCCGTGATCGAGGACTACCAGCTCGTCATCGAGGGCTGAAAACGGGGCGCTGAGAGCTGTCATGCTTTTCTTTCTCTGCGTCATCCTGCCCCCCGTGGCCGTCCTGTTCACCGGGCGGATGGGCAGCTTCATCCTCAGCCTCGTCCTCACCCTGCTCGGCTGGCTGCCCGGGGTCATCCACGCATTTTTCGTCGTCAGCGATTACAAAAATGAACAGCGCCTCCGCGACATCGCCAAAGAACTCAAATCCTAAAATGAAAGCCGCCGTCATCCGCTTCCCCGGTTCCAACTGCGATCAGGACTGCGTCCTCGCCCTGCGCGAGTTTGGGGTCGAAACCGATTTCGTCTGGCACAAGGACGAGTCCCTCGCGGGCTACGATCTCATCGCGCTGCCCGGCGGGTTTTCCTACGGCGATTACCTCCGCTGCGGCGCCATCGCGCGCTTTTCTCCGGTGATGAAGGCCGTCCGCGAACAGGCCGCGCGCGGCACGCTGGTCATCGGCATTTGCAACGGCTTCCAGATCCTCTGCGAAGCCGGCCTGCTCCCGGGTGCGCTCATTCGCAACCGCGACCTGCATTTCCGCTGCGAGCATCTCCACGTCCGGGTCGAAGACGTCGCGAATCCCTTTCTCCACGAGGCCCAGACCGGCGGCCTGCTGCGCATCCCCATCGCCCACGGCGAAGGCAGCTACACCGCCGATGCCGCCACACTGGCCGAGCTGAACCAGACCGGTCGCGTGCTCCTCCGCTACGCCGACGCCGCCGGCGCGGCCATCGACGCCGCGAATCCGAACGGTTCCGCCGAAAACATCGCCGGCATCTGCAACGCCGCGCGCAACGTCTTCGGCCTCATGCCGCACCCCGAACGCGCCTGCGATCCCCGCCTCGGCAGCACCGATGGGCGCGTGATTTTCGAGTCCATCCTCTCGACGCTCGGCGTGCGTAAAGCGGCTTGAGGTTTCCCTGCCCGAGCAAAGGGCTTGAGGCTGCCGCGCGCTTTGCCACATTCGATCCATGACGCTCGCCGAACTCCCCATCGCCATCGACCCGGAGGAAATCGCGACCTTCTGCCGCGAGCGGGGCATCCGCCGGCTGGCTGTATTCGGTTCCGTTTTGCGCGGTGACTTCACGCCGGCCAGCGATGTGGATTTGCTCGTCGAATACCTGCCGGGGCGGCATCCCGGCCTGATGCTTTTCCGGCAGCAGGACGAACTCGCCGAGCGGTTCCGTCGCCCGGCCGATCTCCACACACCGGCATCACTCAGTCGCCATTTTCGCGACGAGATTCTGGCGACGGCCGTCCCGATCTATGAGCAAGCATGAGCCGCTCGTGACGCTCCGGCAGATCGAGGATTTTGCCCGGCAGGCCGCGCGCCTCGGCGCCGAGGGCAGCCGCACCCAGCTCGACTCCGACTGGAAATACCAGCTCGCCGCGGAGCGCGCGGTCGAGCTGATGGGCGAAGCGGTAAATCGTCTGCCTGCCGAATTGCGCGAGCGCCATGCCGGGATTCCGTGGCGTGAAATCATCGGAATGCGCAATCGGCTGATTCACGGCTACGACGGCGTGGATTACGACATCGTTTGGGACGTGCTCGACACTCACGCACCCCACTTGGCCGAGCGCCTGCCCGGGATCATTGCTGCGGAGTCGTAGGCTGCTCGCGCCGCCAACGATTTCCTTGTCGCCCTCCGGGTGAGTCGCGAGGATGAGCGACCCTTTCCCACACATGACCGAGCCCGCCATCACACCCGCCCTCATCGAAAAACACGGCATCACGCCCGACGAATACGCACGCATCCAGAGCATCCTCGGGCGCGATCCGAACTTCACCGAGCTGGGCATCTTCTCCGTCATGTGGAGCGAGCATTGCTCGTATAAAAACTCCAAGCGCGAGCTGCGGAAGTTTCCCACCACCGGCCCGACCGTGCTCGTGAAGGCGGGCGAGGAAAACGCGGGCGTCATCGACATCGGCGACGGCTGGGCCATCGCGTTCAAGATGGAGTCGCACAACCACCCCAGCGCCATCGAGCCGTTCCAAGGCGCGGCGACCGGCGTGGGCGGCATCATTCGCGACATCTTCACGATGGGCGCGCGGCCTGTGTTCTCGCTGAACTCCCTGCGCTTCGGGCCGATCACCGGCGACGGCGCGAACGTCAAAACCAACCGCCGCCTCTTCGCCGGCGTGGTCGCGGGCATCGCACATTACGGGAACTGCATCGGCATCCCCACCATCGGCGGCGAGGTCTATTTCGACGAAAGCTACGACGGTAATCCGCTCGTGAACGTCTTCAATCTCGGCATCCTCCGCCACGAGCAGATCGCGCGCGGCGCAGCGCGCGGTATCGGCAACCCCGTCTTCTACGTCGGCGCCGAGACCGGGCGCGACGGCCTCGCGGGCGCGGCCTTTGCCTCGCGCGAGCTGACCGAGGAGAGCAAGCAGGACCGCCCCGCCGTGCAGGTCGGCGACCCTTTCAAAGAAAAACTCCTCCTCGAAGCCTGCCTCGAACTCCTCGCCACCGACGCCGTCGCCGGCATCCAGGACATGGGCGCGGCGGGCCTCACCTGCTCGACCTGCGAGACCGCCAGCCGCGGCGGCACCGGCGTGGAGATCGACCTCGCCAAAGTGCCCAAGCGCGAGACCGGCATGACGCCTTACGAGATCATGCTCAGCGAGTCGCAGGAGCGCATGCTCATCATCGTGAAAAAGGGGCACGAGCAGACCGTCGTGGACATCTTTGAAAAGTGGGACCTGCCCTACGCCGAGGTCGGCGTGGTTAAAGACGACGGCATGATGCGCGTGCTGAACAACGGCGCAGTCGTCGCCGAAATCCCCGCCCGCCAGCTCGCCGACGAAGCCCCGCTTTACTCCCGCGAAGCCACCCCGCGCCCCGCGCCCGCGCCGCTCGATCTCGCCGCGCTGCCCGCGACCGATTGCCGCGCCGCGCTGCTCACCCTCCTCGCGCATCCCAGCATCGCGTCGAAGAACTGGGTCTGGCGGCAATACGACCACATGGTCCGCGCCGGCACCATGGTCCTGCCCGGCTCCGACGCCGCCGTCTTCCTCGTCCGCGAGGCCAATAAAATCCTCGCCGCCACCAGCGACTGCAACGCCCTCTACTGCGCCCTCGATCCCCGCGAAGGCGCGCGCATCGCCGTCGCCGAAGCCGCGCGCAACCTCGCCTGCGCCGGCGCCGTCCCGCTCGCCACCACCGACAACCTGAACTTCGGCAACCCGCACAAACCCGAGAATTTCTGGCAGCTTCGCGAGTGTGTCGAAGGCCTCGCCGAAGGCTGCGTCTTCTTCAACGCGCCCGTCACCGGCGGCAACGTCAGCCTCTACAACGAAAGTCCCGCCGGCTCCATCGACCCCACGCCCACCGTCGGCATGGTCGGCCTCATCGAGGACGAGCGCCACGTCACCACCTCGCATTTCAAAGCCTCCGGCGACGCCATCATCCTCGTCGGCGACCTCGGCCACGAACTCGGCGCATCGCACTTCCTCCGCGCCATCCACGGCATGAAAGTCGGCCCCGTCCCGCGCATGAGCTACCCGCGCGAACTCGCCGTCCAGGACGCCGTCCGCGCGCTCATCCGCTCCCGCCTCGTGAAAAGCGCGCACGATTGCAGCGAAGGCGGCCTCGCCGTCGCCCTCGCCGAGTCCTGCATGGGCGGAGAAAAGCACCTCGGTGCCACCATCGACCTCGGCGAAATAAAAACGGCCAATGGCCGCGGCCTGCGCCTCGACCAGGCGCTCTTCAATGAGACGCAGTCCCGCATCGTCCTCAGCGTCGCCGCCACCAATGCCAGCGCCGTCCTCATGCTCCTCGAACTCCGCGGCCTCCCCGCCCGCCGCCTCGGCACCGTCGGCGGCCCGGACCTGAAGATCACCGCCAACGGCGAAACGATCATCTGGCCCCTCGCCACCCTCCACGACACCTGGCACGGAGCCATCGCCCGCGCGATGGAGGCGTAGCCTTCGTGCAGATGTTCGCTGATCTCTTGATGCAAATCGATGCTGCCAAGGCGCAGCTCGACGCGTTGCGCCCGCTTGATCGCGAGCAAGAAGATCGGGTGATGCAAAAGTTCCGGCTATGGTGGAGCTACCATTCCAACGCCATCGAGGGAAACGTGCTCACGCAGGGCGAAACCGAGATGTTCCTAATGGAGGGACTCACCGCGAAAGGAAAGCCGCTCAAGGATCATCTCGACCTGCGCGGCCATAGTAACGCGATCAATTACCTGCTCGATCTCGTTCGCAATCGCGAGGTGCTCACCGAAGCCGCCCTTCGAGAGCTTCACAAAATTTTGCTGGTCGAGCCCTACCGCGTGCAAGCGATTACTCCCGACGGGCAACCCACGACCAAGCCAGTCGCTCTTGGCGAATACAAGTCGCAGCCTAACCACGTCCGCACACCCACTGGGGAAATCCATTACTACGCTACGCCGACGGACACGCCCTCGAAGATGCAGGATCTGATGAACTGGTATCGCAGCGAGAACGCTCAACGCGCGATCCATCCGGTCGAGATCGCCGCCCGCTATCATTATCGCTTCACGGACATTCATCCGTTCGACGATGGCAATGGCCGCATGTCCCGGCTGCTGATGAATCTCATCCTGATGCAGGAAGGTTACCCTCCGGTCGTCATTCGCCTCAGCGAACGCGATCAATATCTCGCTGCGCTCCGCCGCGCCGACGCGGGAGAATACGAAGACTTCCTCACGTCAATCGCCGAGCACGTCCTCTCATCGCTCGATCTCTATCTGCGCGCCATTCGGGGCGAGGAGATTCACGAACCGACCGATCTCGGAAAGGAAATCGCGTTGCTCAAGATGGAGCTGACACACGTCGAAGAGCCCGTGCCGCTCTCGCAGCAGATCCAAATGGCGCTATTCGAAGACTCCCTTGATCCACTATTTGCAGAAATCGTCCGATCAATGGCGCCGCTGTTTGAACTGTTTGCAGCGAACAGCGTGAAGCTTAGCGGCCAATCTCGGGATGCGGTGACGAAGACAGCTCAATCATTGGAAGCTGACGTTGATCTGATGAAGTGTGATGCAGCACCTCGACCAAAGGGGTGCTGGTCAGGTGGCAATGTCATTGAGTTTCTCGAAATCAATATTGACCTGCGAGGGTTCAAAAAAGGTCGTTTTGAGATATTTGATCATCGCGCTCATCTTCGCCTCTCATTCGAGCCGCTAAAGTATGTCGTGACTCTTCATGGCGGGCGGAATCCACACATCATCCAGCACTTCTACCAAGAGCCACTGGCCAAGGACGAAATCAGGGACGTGGCCGAGCGCATCACGCGCTATTTTCTCGACGAGATTCGCAAGAAGACCAACGGCGGTCATTGAGGCGAGCCGGACTTTTTACCCTCGTTCGCTCTCGTTCCCAAAGTTAGCGCAGCGCCTTGGGAACGGATGGGTGCGGCGAAACTTTGTTTCGGTGGCGGGCGGGTGAGAGCATGGTCGCGATCAAAGTCGTTGTGCGCCGGAAGGGAGACGGAGTCTCGCCGACGGAGCCGCGTTCCCAAAGCGCTGCGCTAACTTTGGGAACGAGAGAGCACGAGAGAGCGAAACCCTGACTTGGCCTACGGCCAAGCTGCACGAGACCTGGTACGGAGCCATCGCCCATGCGATGGAGGCCTGAGGTCGGCGCACTCGCAAATCCCTCCAGTGCCCGAGCAGCAGCCACACTTCAGAATTGAGGTGCAACCGAATTTTGGACCGATTGGTGGTTTATTGATGAGAGTCGAAGGAGAAACTGGCGCAGCACTTGATCGAACCGCCCCAGGGTCGTTCCCTTCCCGCCTCCGCCAGCTCGGCAGTCTCGTGGACTCGGCGCGACTGCGCTACACTCCGCACAGGATGAGATGCTGCTTTGAGATTCTCGATGCCGCTCACGGCGCGGCCCGGCGACGGACGTTTTTCGAGCCAGCGATGAGGGATCTTCACACGACGAGCCGGCCTTGTTCTTCGGCGAGGGTGATGGTGGCGGCGGTGCCGGAGTTGAATTCGAGGAAGTCGGTTTCGATGCCGTCGCTGAAAATGACGCCGCTTTCCGGCATGAGCGAGGTGAGGGTGAGCGGCTGGGCGGTGGTGACTTTTCCGAAGACTAGCGTGGCGGCGGAAGTGCGGCTGGGAAAGGGCTCGCGCACGGTGAAGTAGAGGTGCGCGGCGTCCCAGGCGAAGGCCTGCTTTTGCTGTACTTTCAGCTCGCGGTGGGTGAGGGCTGCGGTGATGGCGGTCGCGCCGGCGAGGAGGCTTTTGAGCCAGCCGGTGGAGCCGAGTCCGGTCGAAACGATGAGGCCGCTGGAGGAGTGGCGCTCTTCGTGGTCGCCGCTGCGGATGGAGTAGCGCGCGGAGGTGTGGGATTTCGGGCCGATGAAAAGGTCGTTCACCGCGCGGAGGAGCTGGCCGTTGTTCAGGCGGGCTTCAGCCATGGTCACGCGCTTGATGGGCCGGCGGGCGGCAAAGACTTCGGGGACAATGGCGGCGAGGTCGCGGACGGCGAAGGGCAGGAGCACGCCATCCCAGCGGCGCGGGTCGGGGTTCACGCCGATAAGCGGCTGGCCGTGCAGATATTTGAGGGTGTTGGCGACGAGCCCGTCCTGGCCGAGCGCGACCACGGTGTCGTGCGGGCCGAAGAGGAAATTGGGTAGAAAACCGCGGTCGAGAACGTGCAGCCGGCCGAGTTGCTCCAGGGCGGCGGTGGCGGCGGCGACGCTGAGCCGATACTGCGCGTGCTCGGCAAGGTAGTCCGAGAAATCCTGGCCGGAGTGCTCGACGTAAAAGCGCGCCTGCTCCTGGGTGTTGAAGCGCGCGATCAGCTCGTCGAGCCGCGTTTTGCGGACGACGAGGATGAGCTTGTTTTCAGTCGTCCGATCCAAGGCAGCGCGATCATTCCCGACGGCCGATCAGCTCCCGTAGCAGCTCCGGCGAAATGTTCAGTTCGCCGATCTTGTCAGCGCGTTCCGCCAGACCCTGGAAGGCGAGGGCGATGAGCTGATTCGGCTCCATGCCCACGCTCGCGAGCGCTTGCAGCGTTTTGGGATCGACGGTCCCGAGCGAGTCCATGACCGCTTTGACCGCGTAGGCTTTGGCATCGGATTCCCGCTTGGCATTCTCGGTCGCCAGGACCACGAGTTCCTCGCGCTTTTTCTCCCGCTCGACCTGCGCGGTCAGCTCGGCGGCCTGCAGCTCGTGCTGCTTTTCCTGCACGGCTTTTTCCGCCTCCATCTGCGTTTCTTTGATCTGCCGCTTCTTCACCTCGACGGCGATTTCCGTGTTCAGTTCGTTCTCCTTGATGGCCCGCTCCTGCTCGACCGCGGAGTTGCGCCGTGCGTAGATCGCCTCGTCGGATTCGCGCAGGATTTTCTCGCGCGTCTCCGCCTCCAAGGCGCGTGAAGTTTCCGGCGTCGGCTTGATTGCAAGGATCGAAACGCCGAGCAGTTCGATGCCCAGCGAGGCCAGCTCGGTGGAAGCTGCCAGCCCTTTGCTGACGCGGGCGGCGATGTCATTCGCGGCTTTCAGCGCATCGCGCAGGGCCAGCGCCTGGAGGTCGCGCTGGGTCAGCACCTTGACCACATTGATGATGCGCTGGGCCAGCCGCGACGGGTCATCCGAGGCATATTTCCGCCCCGTCGGATCGAGCGAGAAATCGAGGAGCTGCGCGGTCTTTTTGGCGTCGGCCACGCGGAAGGCGACCTGCCCCTGGATACTGACCTCCTGAAAGTCCGCAGTCACTTCGTTGAAAATGAAAGGCACATCGGTGCTCCCGACCGGCACCACGACGAGCGTGGAGGTCGGTGCGTAGAAAAAGAACGAGAGGCCCGCGCCTTCGCGCACCACCCTTCCGCCTTTGTATTGGATGAGGTATTTGGTCGGATCGACCTTGATGAAGCGGATGCCAAACATGGGTGGGAAGGGTGCCGCGCTGGGCGGAAAGCGGCAAGTTTGGAATTCGCTCCCCCGGGTTCAACGAATTGACTCAAATGAAGGAATAAGGAACCACCGGGCGTCCGGGTAACGAATAGGGGGCATGAAATCCACCCAACTCCGGCAATTAAGTCTCGTCTGTTTTTTCCCCGGCTTCGCTTCGATCCTTGCGTCGATCGCCATTTGGTTTCTCACCGGCGGCACCGCGCCGGAGCTTCAAGCGCATGCGGAGCGTTTCGGAATTTTTGTCGGACTTTGGGCGCCGACTTTTTTCATCCTCTCCAATCGCTTCGACCGATATTCCGCTCTCGTTCCCAAAGTTCCGCTCTCGTTCCCAAAGTTAGCGCAGCGCTTTGGGAACGGATGGGTGCGGCGAAACTCTGTTTCGGTGGCGGGCGGGTGAGAGCATGGTCGCGATCAAAGTCGTTGTGCGCCGGAAGGGAGACGGAGTCTCGCCGACGGAGCCGCGTTCCCAAAGCGCTGCGCTAACTTTGGGAACGAGAGAGCGAAATCCGGGTTAATAGAGGTTCCCTCAATCAGATTTTTTTGGCAGAGGCAAAACTTTCGGTTTACCGGAGACCTTCCCTGGTTCGTAGTAGGGCTTCTTCTCCTCGCTCTTCGGCGCTTTAAGGTTTTCATCTGGCTTGGGTTTGCCGTTACCCGAAGCTTTACCGGGATCATCTTGGCGACCACCGGCAGTAACGGTCTGATCAGGCCCCGGATCTTTGGCCCCGGCATTGCCGTTAAAGTCGAGACCGCCGCGTCCGTTGGCACCATTGCCTTCGCCGCCATTGCGACCCGGTTGACCTACACCATTGCGTATGGCACTTCCCGAAGCCGGAGGCGCGCTACCATTCGAGGGTCCACGGCTGGTTGTGTTGTCGACATTGCCAAAGTCGATGTTACCCCTACCGCCAGAACGGGAAGCGATAATCTGCTGAGCGATGGCGGGATGTTCATTGAGGAACTTGGCGAAACTCTCGGCATCATGAGAATCCACATCATCAGGATCGCTCGGCTGCTGGGTCGTAGGGGTAATATCCCCATTCGGTGCAATGGTTCCGACTTTTTTTGTATTAACATAGATATGCTTGGTTCCATCGGGGTCCGTGTACTGCGTGACTGTCCCATCTTTGGATGTCTTGATCTTTCCTGCTGGTTCAGCGGCAGGCGGAGTCGACGCGGTTGCGGGCTCCTTGGCAGGTTTGGGTGGAGGGTCTCCATCGGGATCTTCAAGAATCTCCCAACCATTTCTACCCTTGCCAATACCAACCGCATTCTTCACAGCCTGGTTAACCTCAGCCGCGCTTTTACCTGTCAATTCCTGGGCTTTCTTCATCGCGGCTGCCGAGGAAGCTCCCTCTATTTCGCCAGCCCCATTAGTTTTAACAAGGCCTGCCGAACTAAATGCTCCACCATCACTGATTGCCCCCTTGCCCTGACCGACAATGCCACCGGGACCGTTTTCTCCTGAACTCCTTGCCGCATCACCAAGGGGACCAGCAATACTGCGGCCAGTGAGAGCGTTGAGAGAATTACGTCCTAAATTATCTTTCACGCTTGAATCAATATCCTTCGGTTTGTTATCGAAACCTTGATCAAATTCAGGCTTGTTATTATCCGTGGGAATAGTGCTTTGTTTGCCTTCGCTCGTCCCCTTGCCCTGTAAAACGGCGACGGCATCCTTCATCGCACTTTCTGTGGTCTTCCCAGCTCCCGGCAGGCCAATCTCCTTGCCAGAACTGCGGTCAACACCCGGTAAATCCGGAGTGGGTCCGCCTGGATTGGAGTTGCGCTGATTCCCTCGAATGATTTCCAGTGCCTCTTGAACAAGCGCTTCCTGTGAAGTCTTCGGAGGAGATGATTCCGAGGATTCGGTCGTGGTCTCACTCCCCGAAGCCTTTTGGGATAATGCTACTTTGGGCCGACCGTTGTTTCCACCCGGTTCGTAGTTGGGTTTTTTCTCCTCATCCTTATTCTGCGGCGATCTAAGGTTTTCACTAGGCCTGGGTTTGCCGTTCCCTAAGGCTTTGCCGCGATCGTCCTGACGATTGCCGGCAGTTCCACGGCTGGTTGTGTTGTCGACATTGCCAAAGTTGATGTTACCACTACCGCCAGAACGGGAAGCGACAATCTGCTCAGCGATGGCAGGATGCTCATTAAGAAATTTGGCGAGAGCGGCGGGTTCTGGTGCGTCTTTACTAGGAGTTTTGACACCCCCGCCTGTTGGAGTGCCCTTTCTTAGTTTAGTTTCTTTGCCTTCGCTCGTCCCCTTGCCCTGTAAAACGACGACAGCATCCTGCATCGCACTTCCTGTGGTTTTGCCCGCTCCAGGCAGGCCAATCTCTTTGGCGGAACCGCGGTCAACACCCGGCACATCCGGCGTGGGTCCGCCAGGATTCGTTTTGCGTTTGTTGCCCATCACAATGTTCAGAGCCTCCTGCACGGTGGCATCCTTCGCGGTTGTCCTATTGTTCTTAGCGGAATTGCTGCCGGTGCCCGGCACCTGCGGAGTCTCAACAACTTTCTTCACCACGATTGGCGTGCGCGGAGCTTTCGGAGCCTTTGCAGAAGATACGATCGCTGATGAATTACTGCTTTTGGGCACCTTGGGTGCTTCTACGACCACGGGAATCTTCGGAGCTTTAGGAGCATCCTTAGGAGTCTTGGGCGCATTAGGGATTTTGGCGACAATCGGAACCTTGGGCGCAGCTTTCGGCACCTTCGGTGCATCCGGAACCTTCACCACCACAGGTGTCTTCGGCACTTTCGGGGCATCCGGGATTTTTACGACCGGAGGAGCCTTTACGACCGGAGGATTTTTCGGAACGTTCGGTATCTTGGGCACCTTGGGTGCTTCGACGACCTTGGGGATGTTTTTAGGGACGTTGGGGACGTTAACGGTCTTGGGAGGATTGGGGATATTTACCGGCTTAGGAACGTTAGGAACTTTGGGGGCCTCCTTCGGCACATTGGGTAATTGAACAACCTGTGGCGTTTTCGGAACTTTCGGAGCTTCCTTGGGAGCTTTGGGAGAAGTGATTAATTTCGGGGGTTCCTTAGGGATATTTGGAACAGCTTGTCCGAAAACAAGTATAGGGAAAAGACTGATCGCAAGCGCCAGTGCAAGACGATGAAGCCATGTGATGCCGTGTTTCGTATTCATATTAGGATGTTCTTTGTTGTTTAATACCACTCAATTACCTGCGCCGTCCGTGTCTTAATGTTTACCAATTCCAGAAAAGTCGGATGAAAGCGGTGTTCGTAAACGCATCAAAACTGGAGCCAGCAGCATCTGAACGGGAATCCGTATAACTGCTGACCAAATCCACGGCGAGCCATTTCAGGGGCTGTAGACTGGCCGTCAGGGTCGGGGTCCAGGCACTGTCATGACGGTCGTCACTGAAGTTTTCACGCGAATACTGCACCGAGGGAATGATGAAGAACCTCTTATCCTTGATCGGGATGAACGTCATCCCGAGATTGAAGTCATGCTTGTGCTTTTCAGCAGGATTACTCGGGCCAGAAGCGTCCTGATAGGAATAAACGTAGCCGAAGGTGGGGATGAGCCAGGACTTGGCGAACCAAGCAAAATCCACACCCGTACCAAACTGCCAGGCACTCAATATGCGATCACCTGTTTGACGGTTGTAGAGATCGGAATACTGCCAGTTCAAAGGAATGCTGATACTGGCTTTATTATTCAGGATAAAACGATCATAACTCAGTACCTGACGCACGGTAGAAGTCCTGAAATCAGCAGCAGCGCTCTCGTTTTTTAAATGATAGAACCAAGCCTGATCAAAGGTCGTGGATAACTTCCAGTGCTCATCGAATTGAGCGTCGAGTGCCACACCAACGAACTGGGCATATTGGCCATTAGTCTGGGTGGCGGTTTCGGTGTTGAAGATGTTATCCGAACCAAAAAACATGCTCTTGGCGTTGACCTGCAGAGTGAGCATCTTGTTAATCGCTGTTTCTGCCACTACCTCTGCAGCAGGCTCTGCGCTTTGATTCAGGAGGCTGGCATCCAAGGCCAGGCCAATGCTCTGCTCCTGACTATCCAGCATGCCAATACGATGGAAGGAACCGCGACCGGTCCAGTCCTGGCGACGGTAGGATTCAATGGCAGATTTTCTTTGCTGCGAGGCGCTTGTAATATCGGAAGCAGTTGCTTTTTGCGCATAAAGTGGAATCGCACCAAGCAAAAGCAGGAGGATGGCAAGGACCGTGGATGGGAGAGTGAGCTTGATCATGAGCATGATAAAATAAAGACTTCGTGTGAAAAGATCAGATCAGTCGGGATTCATGAAGTCAACGAAAAGCACATTGAGGTGCTCTAGATTTCTGCGGGGAAAGGGGGCAGTCCGCGGACTGCCCCCTTTTCCCTTCTGTCGATGAAGATCGTGCGTGAGCCTCGGAAACCGGAGACGTTATTGCGGGGGTAGCGGCGCAGCGGGCCGGGCCGCGCGGTTTTTGAGACCGGTAGCAGTGAGGTCCGCGGGGCGGAAGCCGCGATTCGTGTCGAGGCCGAGCATCCATCTAAGGCCAGGCCAATGCTCTGCTCCTGACTATCCAGCATGCCAATACGATGGAAGGAACCGCGACCGGTCCAGTCCTGGCGACGGTAGGATTCAATGACAGATTTTCTTTGCTGCGAGGCGCTTGTAATATTGGAAGCAGTTGCTTTTTGCGCATAAAGTGGAATCGCACCAAGCAAAAGCAGGAAGATGGCAAGGACTGTGGATGGGAGAGTGAGCTTGATCATGAGAATGATAAAATCAACAATTCGTGTGAAAATATCAGATCAGTCGGGATTCATGAAGTCAACGAAAAGCACATTGAGCGTGGTAAGGCGAGCAAAGGCGAACACTTTTAGATGGTGGCCGGGAGATGGAGCAGGAGTTGGG
>CAYQBV010000026.1:0-25026 GCA_964415705.1 uncultured Chthoniobacter sp.
CGGGCAGGTGGTCGTTCACGTCCTGGGTGTAGTCGAGCAGACCTTTGTTGATGCGGAAAAGGAACTGCGTCTTCTGCGTGTGGGAGATGGCGCGCTTCGGGAAGCTGATCCGCCCGTCGCGGTCCTCGGCGTATTCGCAGCCGAAAATCGCGCGCACGTGCGGCGCGATGCGCGAGCCCTCGATGAGCACTTTCAGCCCGCTGGAAATGATGTAGTGCTCGACGCGGATGCCGTGCGCCGCGTGCTCGGCGGTGAGCAGACTGGCGCGGAATTCGTCGAACATCTCGGGTAGGCCGGGGAAGAAGCGGAGGCCGTCGCCGAGTTCGCGCAGGCGGGCATTGGTCGGACGGTCGATGTCGAGGTAATCGAGCAGCGCCTTCATGTAGGCCAGCTCGTTGTCGAAGCCCTGCGCTTTCACCAACTCGCGGCAGTGCGCCCAGAATTTTTTCGGATCGATGCCAAAGGTCGGGAAGAGCACCTCGTCCTGCATGTAGTTCGGCGAGAGCGTCTGGTCGTAGTCATAGACGATCGCGATGGTGTTTTGCGGGGAGCTCATGGGGCGGTTTCGGGCCGGACGGCGACTACGAGCCGGTCAGGCCGGCGCCTTCGTAGATTTCGGCGAGCGGGAGTTCACACTCGATCTCGGGGAAAGCCAGCACCTGCTCGGGTGCGGCCGCATACTCCTGCGTCCAGCCTTCACCCGAGCGCCGCCAGAGCGTGACGGCCATCGTGTCGGTCTCGACGAGCGCGAGGACGCGGAGCGACGGGATGGTGAGGTAAGCCTCGCGCTTTTCACCTCGATCGAGGCGGGCGGTGGATTCGGAGAGCACCTCGAAGATGACGACGGGCTTGTCCTGAAAATGGGCGTCGAGGGCGTTTGGCTCACAAACCACTGACACGTCGGGGTAATAAAACCGGAGGTCCGGGCCGTGCTGGACGCGGGTTAAAACATCGGAGTTGAAAGGCTGGCAGAGCTGGCCACGGAGGCGGGTGAAAAGACCGCCGAAGATGTTTCCGGCGATGCGCGCGTGGCGGTTTGTTCCTCCTGCCATGGCATAGACCACGCCGTTGAGATACTCGTGCTTTTTCTCAGCGCCGTCCTCGCCGCGCAGGAAATCTTCGGGTGTAAGATAGGCGTGGCGCTGGGCGATGCTCATGGGCGAAGGCTAGGGAGCACGGTTCGCGGTGTCAAATGGCGGACGGGCGGTCAGCCGAGCAGATTCTTCAGCGCGGGGGCAAGTTCTGCGAAGGTGAACCCAAAACCGTGGTCGAGGGCGGCGGCGGGGAGGACGCGTTTGCTGTCGAGGAGCTCGCGGGCGAAGTCGCCGAGCGTGGCGCGGAGGGCGAAGGCGGGGACGCGGAGGAAGGCTGGGCGGTGGAGGGTGGCGGCGAGCGTGCGGGTGAAGTCGGCGTTGCGCACGGGCCACGGGGCGGAGCCATTGAGCGGGCCGCGGACGTCGAGGTTCTCGATGGCGAAGAGGGCGAGCTGCGCGAGGTCATCGAGGTGAATCCACGACATCCACTGGCGGCCATCGCCGAGCGGACCGCCGAGGCCGAGTTGGAAAATGGGTGTCATGGGCGCGAGCGCGCCGCCGCTTTTTCCGAGGACGAGCGAGGTGCGTAGCGTAACCAGGCGGACTCTTTCAACCCGCTCCGCCTCGGCCTCCCAAGCCTGCGTGGTCTCGGCGAGAAAACCACGGCCGCCCGGTGAGTTCTCGGTGAGTTCTTCCTCGCCGCGATCGCCGTAGAAGCCAATGGCGGAGCCGCTGAGCAGGACCTCGGGCTTTTCTCGCGCGGCGTTGATTGCTTCGACCACCCGGCGGGTGCCGAGCACGCGGCTTTCCGTGATGCGGCGCTTTTTTGCCGCGGTCCACAGTCCCATCACGGACTCGCCGGCGAGGTGGATGAGCGCCTCGCAGCCGGCGATGGCGGGCGGGCGCTCCAGCGAAAACTCCCGCATTTCACACCCCGGAATCGCCCGCCGCGGAGCGCGCGTGAAAGCCACGATCTCGTGCCCGCGCCGCAGCGCGAGGTCGATGATTTTTCCGCCGATGAAGCCGGTCGCGCCGGTGACGCCGATGTGCATTTAGGATTTAAGATTTAAGATTTAGGATTTAGGATTTGGGACGGATTCGCCTTTGCTGCCGCCAAAATGCTCAATGCTAAATCCTAATTGCTAAATCCCCTTACGTTCCCGGTTGGTCAAAGCGACCGTGGATCCAGCGGTAGGGGAATTTGTCGCCGGGGCAGTCGGTGGGCCAGCGGGGTGGGTTGATCGCGCGGTGCGGTTTCACGATCGCCCATTTTCCGTCCACCTTGCCCACGCGGTCGCGGAGGTAGCGGATCAGTTCGTCGCAGGCCGCGATCTGGCGTTCGGTGGGTTTGTCGCGATTGAAATCGCCGACGAGGCAGATGCCGAGGGACATGTTATTCAGGTTGTCGCTGTGCACGTGGCCACCCTGAAGCTGGCGGTGCCAGCGATTGCCAATTTCGATTTCGCCGTCGCCGGAGGAGTGGCCGTTGCCGATGACGAAATGATAGGCCATGCCATTGGGCATACCGCGGACGTTGCGGTGGTAGTATTCGAAAGCCTTGGCGTTGCCCTGCCGCGTGCCGCTGTTGTGGACCACGATGTAGCGCCAGCGGCGGCTCAGGACCGGTGCGGCGTTAATCTGTTTCCGCACTGGTTTGCTGAGGTATTTCCAACGCTCAAACCAACCGCCGCCTCCTGCGGGTTGAAAACCGCCCTGCGGCTCCAGGCCGCCTTTGACGATCGTAATCGGTGCGGGCGGAGCGGGTGGCTCGGGTTTCGGTACCGGAGCGACCGGGGGGCTGCCCGGAGGCGTCCGGTTGAAGGGATGGGGCCGCGGGGTGGCCACGGGCTCGGGTTCGGGCTTGGGCTTGGGCTTGGGGGTGGCTTCGGGTTCCGGCTGCGGGTCAGGTTTGGGTTTCGGCTTGGGCGTTGATTCTGGCTCCGGCTTGGGCTTGGGCTTGGGAGTGGCTTCCGGCTCGGGCTTTGGTTTCGGCTTTGGGGTCGCGGGTTCGGGCGTGGCCGTGGGTCTCGGTTTGGGCTTGGGCCGGGGCGTGGCTTCCGGCGGGGGCGTCATCGGGATGGTGCGGATTTCCTCGCGTGCTTTGAGGAACTGCTGCTTCTTTTCCTCCTCGGTCAACTCCGCGCGCAAGACGGTGCCAAGCAGGATCCCAAGACCGAGCAACGACAGAAAAATGGCACGCACGCGGCGCATGGTAGCAGCCGCGCCCGCGCGTTCAAGCCGGGCGAACGGAAAGTATGCGCGGCGCGTGAAGTGGCTTGGAAACAAGACACGCCGGACCTATCCTGCCCGCATGAAACCATTCCTTATTCGCTGGTTGTGCACGACGATCGCGGTTGCTGCTGCTGCAAAAATCACGCACATCAATTACGACGGGTGGGGATCGCTGGTCTGCGTGGCGTTGCTTTTAGGCATTATCAATGCCTTCATTCGTCCGGTGGTGTTGCTGCTCAGCCTCCCGTTCATTCTGGTCACTCTGGGCGTATTCATTCTCGTCATCAATGCACTGATGCTGTGGCTCGCGAGTAGCGTCGTGCGAGGCTTTCCCGTCGAGGGATTTGGGCAGGCCTTTTTCGCCGCGATCATCATCAGCATCGTGAACTGGGTGCTGAGCGCGTTTTTCAAGGACAGCGCGGGCAAGTATCAAGTCCTCACCCACCACGGGCAGATCAAGCAGGTGCAGGGGAAAGTCATCGAGTGAGTGCGCGGGTGCGGGTGAAAATTTGCGGGCTCACGAACCGCGAGGATGCTGCCGCCGCCATCGCGCTCGGAGCCGATGCGCTCGGTTTCAATCTCTTCCCTGGCTCGAAGCGCTGTGTCGCGCTCGACGACGCTGCGGACTGGATCCGCGCGCTGCCGCCGTTTGTCGCCCGCGTCGCCGTGGTCGTGAATCTTCCGCTCGACGACGCCCGCCGCCTGGCTGCGCGTCCGGAGATCGATCTCGTGCAGTTTCACGGCGATGAGGACGCCGCGTACTGTGCGGAGTTCGCCCGACTTGGCCGGCCTTTTGTGAAAGTGCTGCGGCTGCGCGATGCGGCGTCGATCGCGCTGGCGGAGGCTTTTTCCACCCGGCACGTCCTGCTCGATGCCCATGCCGGCGCGGCCTACGGCGGCACCGGTACGCTCATCGACCTCGCGCTCGCCGCCGAGTGCGTGCGGCGGCATCCCGCGCTGCACATCATCCTCGCGGGCGGCTTGAACCCCGAGAACGTGGGAGCGGCCGTAAAGGCCGTGCAGCCCTTCGCCGTGGACGTAGCCAGCGGGGTGGAAATGGCCGGCGATGCGCGGCGGAAATGCGCCTCGCGAATGGAGCGGTTTCTCGCCGCAGTGCGGCCGGGCTAGGTGTGAAGTTTCAATAGGTTGTTCATGCGGCGAGGACTTGGCAAGATGGGGTTGTGAAAGCAACACCTCACCAGGAACCACCCACCCATTCCGCGTCGCCCGCATGCTCGCCCTGCGCCGTCGCAAACTCCCGGGCTTCCAAGATCGCCCGCGCCGCCAAACTCGTCAACGCCACCTACGACCTCTGGGCCACGCAAATCACCCGCCGCAACCTCGCCCTCGGCCGCTACCGTCTCGCCGCCGTGCGCAAACGCATCTGGCCCGGCGAAGTGAGCGAAGCCCGCCGCGTCTCAGCGGCGAAGCGCGGGTCGTCGGCTTCGTAGTAGGTTTGCGCGATTCGCCCGCCGCGGCGGGGATTGAGCAGCGCGCGTGATGCTCGTGGGCGTGGGAGACGACCCGGGGTTGGACGCGAAACTGGTGGGCGGATCGAGCTCTCTGGATTGTCCATTGCGCGCTTTGGCGTTTGTCCTTTGAGTTGGCAGGTCCATCGACACGGGCCGGCTGCAACTTTGCCCACCGGCTATCGTTTCAACTCCACACCTGAAGCACTCGATCATGAATCACCTCATCCTGCCGGTGCTCGCCTTCGTCGCGAGCGTCTCCGCGAGTAGCGCTGCCGAGCCCGTGGGGCACCATTGGCCGCAATGGCGTGGCCCCGCTTTCAACGGGACCGCCCCGCACGCCAGTGCGCCGACGACCTGGAGCGAGACCGAGCACGTGAAGTGGAAGTTCAAAATCCCCGGCGCGGGATCGTCCACGCCGATCGTGTGGGAGGACCAAGTCTTCATCCTCACGGCGATCGAAGCGCCGAAACCCGAGGCCGCCTCCGCGCCTCAGGCCGTGTTGCCGACCGCAGCGGAACCGGTGCCGGAGGGTGGTCGTTCGCCGCAGGGACGAGGCGGCCGGGGCGGGGGCGGGATGCGCGGGGAGAAGCCGACCACGCCGGTGCAGTTTGTGATCATTTCCGTCGACCGCAAGACCGGCAAGCCGCTCTGGCAAAAGACCGCGCGCCAGCAGGTGCCGCACGAGGGCCACCATCGCGACCACGGTTTCGCCTCCGGTTCGCCGGTCACGGATGGCGAGCACGTCTTCGCCTACTTCGGTTCCTTCGGCCTGTATTGCTACGATATGAAAGGCACCCTCCAGTGGGAGAAGGACCTCGGCGACATGGAGACGCGCAATTCGTTTGGCGAAGGCGCATCGCCCGCGCTGCACGGCGACACCCTCGTGGTGAACTGGGATCATGAGGGCGCGGATTTCATCGTCGCGCTCGACAAGAAAACGGGGAAAGAGCGCTGGCGGCAGCCACGCGACGAGCCAACCACATGGTCCACACCGCTCGTCGTCGAGCACGGCAGCAAAGCGCAGGTCATCGTCAGCGCGACCAACAAAATCCGCAGTTACGATCTCGCCACCGGTGCGCCAGTCTGGGAGTGCGCGGGCATGACCACCAACGTCATCCCCACGCCGGTGAGTGCGGCCGGGCGGCTCTACGCGATCAGCGGTTTCCGCGGCGCCGCGCTGCTCGCCATCCAACTCGGCCGCACTGGAGATCTCACGGGCACCGACGCCATCGCCTGGCAGCTTGGGAAAGGCACGCCCTACGTTCCTTCGCCGCTGCTCGTCGGCGGGCGCCTCTACTTTTACTCCGGGAACAACGGCGTCCTCTCGTGCCTCGACGCGACCACCGGCCAACCGCTCGTCGATGCCGAGCGGATCAACGGCCTGATGGCGGGCGTTTATGCCTCTCCGGTCAGCGCCGATGGCCGCATCTATCTGGTCGGACGTGATGGAAAAACCGTGGTCATCAAACAGGCGGACAAGTTGGAAATCCTCGCCACTAATCAGCTCGACGACCGCTTCGACGCCTCGCCAGCCATCGTCGGCAAGAACCTCTTCCTCCGCGGCCATCAGGCGCTTTACTGCATCGGAGAGTGAGGCGGCCCTGGCGCGCCAAGCACCGCACGGGCTTGGGCGACGTCTTGGGCGATCTGGGCGCGGAGGGCGTCGAGGGAGGCGAATGTTTGCTCGGGTCGGAGGAACTGGCGGAAGGTGATTTCGAGGTCTTCGCCGTAGATGCTTTCGTCGAAGTCGAGGAGGTGGACTTCGAGGAGGCGCTCGCTGGTGGCGTTTTTGATCGTGGGCCGCACGCCGATGTTCACGGCGGCGGGAAGATTTTTGGAACCGCGGCGGGCTTCGGCCGCATAGACGCCGTTCGGGGGAAATTGCTCGTTGTGCGCGCTGAGGTTCGCGGTGGGAAAGCCGAGCGTCCGGCCGATGCGTTCGCCTTCGACCACGGTGCCGAGGATCGTGAACTCCCGGCCGAGCAGGCTTGCTGCGCGGGGCAGGTCGCCGGCTTCCACGGCGCGGCGGACGAGGGTGCTGCTGACGATTTCGCCGTTCACTTCGACGGCGGTCACGCCAACTTCGGCGAAGCCGTGCTCGGGGCCGAGTTTCCGGAGCAGGTCGAGGTTGCCGGCGCGGCCTTTGCCAAAGGACCACTCGAAGCCGACGCAGATTTCGCGGAGCGGGCGCGCAGCGGCGGCGAGGGCACGGATGAATTCGGACGGCTCGGTGGCGGCGAAATCGCGGTTGAAGGGGATGATGAGAAAGTGGTCGATCCCGAGGCTGCGGATGAGCTGGAGTTTGTGCGGGGTGGAGGTGAGGAGGTGCGGCGCTTGGTCGGGACGCAGGACGCGGAGCGGGTGCGGGTCAAAGGTGACGGCGACAGCGGTGCCACCGGCCTGGCGGGCGTCGTCGAGCGCGCGGCGGAGCACGGCCTGATGGCCGAGGTGGACGCCGTCAAAGACGCCGATGGCGAGGAAGATCGGGCCGGGAATGCTTCCGAGCGCATCGATCGAATTCCACACGCCCGCCGTGGCAGCGGCGTGATTGGTGATCGGTGAAGGGTGAGGCGAGTCCACGGTTCGCGTGCGTCTATTCACCATTCACCAGTCCTCACGCCCCGCGCATCCGCGAGACCGTCGGCAGACTGAGGATGCGGCTTTCGATTTCCCGGGGATCGAGCGTTTTGATTTCCTCGACGGTCACGGAGTGTTCAAGCGTGAATTTGCCGCTCTTGGTGCGGCGCAGGGATTTGAGGTGCGCGCCGCAACCGAGTTCGTTGCCGATGTCGAAGGCGTAGGTGCGGACGTAGAAGCCTTTGGAGCAGACGACGCGGAAGTCGATCTCGGGGAGCCGCACGTCTTTGATCTCGTGCGCATAGACGTGGACGAAGCGCGGTTCGCGCTCCACGACCTTGCCCTGGCGCGCGAGTTTGTAGAGCGGGACGCCGTCCTTTTTGATCGCGGAAACCATCGGCGGCATCTGGTAGAAATCGCCGTGGTACTTCGCGAAAGCGGCGTCGAGTTGCGCGCGCGTGAGGTCGGGGACGGGCTTGGTTTCGACGACTTTGCCGTCGGCGTCCTGGCTGTCGGTGGTGGTGCCGAGGGCCATGGTGCCGGCGTATTCCTTGTCCTCGGCCATGAGCAGATCCTGAATCTTGGTGCCGCGTCCGAGCACGATGATGAGCAGGCCGGTGGCGAGGGGATCGAGCGTGCCGCAGTGGCCGACCTTTTTGGTATTGAGCGCGCGGCGGACGATGGCGACCACGTCGTGCGAGGTCATGCCGGGCGCTTTATCTACGAGGAGGACACCGTCAGGGCTGGTCAAATTCATGGTCGAGAGCTTGCAAAACTTTCTCCTGCACCTCGGCGAGCGTGCCGGGTGTACGGGCACCGGCGGCGAGTTTGTGGCCGCCGCCGCCGAAGAGGCCGCAGACTTTGCTCACGTCGATTTTCGCAGACTTCGAGCGCAGGCTGATGCGGATCTTGCCATCGCCCAGTTCCTCGAAAAACGCGGCGGCAACGACGGTGTCGATGCTGCGGATCGCGTCGATGAGTCCTTCGTTGTCCTCCGGCTGGACGCCGAGCGTGCGGGCGGTTTCGGCGGAAAGGGCGAAGCTGGCGACGCGATCGCGGCTCGTGAGGCGGAGGACGTTGAGCAGCGCGCGGAGGAGGTCCAACCGGCGGCGCGGGTAGCTCTCGTACATCTTTTGCGAGAGGTCGCCGACGTTCACGCCGAGTCGGATGAGGTCGGCGGCGATCTCGTAAGTGCGCGCGGTGGTGCTCGGATATTGGAAGGAGCCGGTGTCGGTGCTGATCGCCGCGAAAAGGTTGTCCGCCATTTCGTAGGTCAGCGGCAGGTCGCACTGCCGGAACAGCTCGTAAAGCACCTGGCCAGCGGCGGGCGCGGAGGCATCGACGTAGGCGAAGTCGCCGTAGCGCGGGTTGGTGTGGTGGTGGTCGATATTGATCCACACGTCGGCGTGTGCAATCGCCGTGCGCGCGGTGCCGGCGCGGTTCTCGACGGCGTTGTCGAGGACGACGGCGACGTCGAAAGTCTGCGGATCGGCGGGCGGCTGGGTGACGAGTTCGGAGCCGGGGAGGTAGCGGAATTTTTCGGGCACGCCGTCTTCGTTCCAGGCGGTCACGTCTTTGCCGAGCTGCCGGAGGCAAAGAGTCATCGCGAGGGTGCAGCCGAGCGCATCGCCATCCGGGCGCGCGTGGCTGATGACGACGAAGCGCTGCCGCGTGCGGAGGACTTCGGCGATCTCGGCGAGGGTGCAGTTACTTTTCATCAGGCTCAGACTCAGCCTGCCCGAGTGGTTCGTCGGGCGGAATTTCGATCTGTTCGAGGAGGGTGATGATGCGGGTGCCGCGCTCGATGGTTTCGTCGAGTTTGAAATGGAGGTGCGGCGTGTATTTGAGGACGACGCGTTTCGAGAGGAGGTGCTGGAGGCTCTTGCGGCTGGCGTGGAGTTTGGCGAGCACGGCGTGGCACTGCTCGGGGCTGCCCATGACGCTGACGAAAACGTGGGCGTTTTTCAGGTCGGGCGTGATATCGACCTGCTGCACGGTGACGAGCGCGGCGTCGAAGGAAACTTCGCGATTGATGAGCTCGCCCAGCTCGCGCCGCATCAGTTCGTTGACTCGTTCGAGACGGTGTTTCATGGAAAGTGACAGGTGGAAGGTGGCATGGGCAAGTGGCTTGGCCGCAGATGACACGCGGTCACCTGGCACCTGTCACCCGCCGCCCACCGTCAGAGCTTCTGCGGGAGTTTTTCTAGCGTGTAGCACTCGATGATGTCGCCCGGCTCGTAGTCGTTGAAGTCGCCGAGCTTGATACCGCACTCGAGGCCGGAGCGGACTTCCTTCACGTCGTCGGTGAAACGGCGGAGTGTCGCGAGACCGCCGTCGTAGATCGGCTGGCGACCGCGGAGCACGCGGGCGCGGCCGGTGCGGGAGATGCGTCCGTCGGTGACGGCGCAACCGGCAACGAGACCCCTCGACAACTCGAACACTTTCTTGACCTCGGCGTGGCCGATGACGACCTCTCGCGTTTCGGGATCGAGCAGGCCGGCCATGGCTTCCTTCACCTGGTCGATGAGTTCGTAAATGATCGAGAACAGTTTGATCTGCACGCCCTCACGCCGGGCGATGTTGGCGGCGGTGGCCTCGGTTTTCACGCCGAAGCCAATGACGACGGCGTTTGAAGCGGTGGCGAGAAGGATGTCGTTCTCGGTGATCGGACCGACTGCGCCATGGATGATCTCGGCGTCGATCTTCTTGCTCTGGATTTCGCCGAGCGCGGTGCTGATCGCTTCGAGCGAGCCCTGCACGTCGGACTTGATGACGAGGTTGAGCTTCTTTTTCTGGCCCTCCTTGAGCGTGTCGAAAAGGCTTTCGAGCGTGGCGCGCTTCGGTGCGGCCAGTTTGCCGAGTCGCTCGCTCTCCATGCGCTCCGCGCCGAGTTCCTGCGCGGCGCGCTCGCTTTCGAGGACCACGAGTTCATCGCCGGCAAAGGGCAGGCCGGAGAAGCCGAGCACGCGGCATGGCGTGGACGGACCGGCTTCCTTGATCGGCTTGCCGTTGTCGTCGATGAGGGATTTTACCTTGCCGAAAAACTTGCCGCAGATGAAGGGCATGCCGACTTTGAGCGTACCGGTTTTTACGATGATCGTGGCGGTCGGGCCGCGGCCCTGCTCGACCTGCGCCTCGATGACTGAGCCACGGGCCAGTTGCTGGCCGCTGGCTTTGAGTTCGAGCACTTCGGCTTCGAGGAGGATGCGTTCGAGCAGTTCGTTGATGCCCTGTTTCTTGAGCGCAGCGACGGGGCACACGCCGAGGGTGCCGCCCCAATCTTCGGGGATGAGACTTTTTTCCTTAAGCTGGCCTTTGACTTTGTCGAGGTTCGCGCCGGGTGCGTCCATTTTCGTGACGGCAACGATCATCCCGACCTTCGCGGCTTTGGCGTGGTTTATGGCCTCGATGGTCTGCGGCATGATGCCGTCATCCGCGGCGACGACGAGGACGACGATGTCCGTGACGCTGGCTCCGCGGGAGCGCATGGCGGTGAAAGCGGCGTGGCCGGGGGTGTCGAGGAAGGTGATCCGGTGATCGTTGTGCGTGACGCTGTAGGCACCGATGTGCTGGGTGATGCCGCCCGCTTCGCCCGCGGCGACGCGCGCTTTGCGGATGGTATCCATGAGGGTGGTCTTACCATGATCGACGTGGCCCATGAAGGTCACGATCGGCGCGCGCAGATGGAGTTCATCCGGCTTCGGCTTGGCGGGTTCCTTGGGCGGTTCCTTGATGACGACCGGCCGGTGGACGCCGCCGCCGACCTTGCGGGTTTCCTTGTTAAAGGTGAAGCCGTGCTTGGTGCACACTTTGCTCGCGACATCGGCCTCGATGGTCTGGTTGATCGCGGCGAAAATGTTCATCCCCATGAGGTCTCCGATGACCTGGAAGGGGCGGATGTTCATGGCCGTGGCGAGATCGCGGACGGTGAACGGAGGCTTGAGATGGATGACCTTTTCGTTGGTAGGGGCCGCGGCTTCCGGGGCGGCTTCGGCTTCGGCTTCGGCTTCGGCTGAAGCGACGACGTCCTGCGGTGGTGGGACTAGCGGCGCGGGGGCTTTGGGCGCTTCCGGTTCGAGGATTTTCGAGATCGGTATGTACGCGAAGGGCTTGTTCTCCAGCTCCGACGGACTGCGCGGGCGGCGCTTCGGTTTTGCGTCGATCAGGGAGACAGTTTCCTGCACGACCTTGGGGGGCGCGGGCGTGGCGGTTTCCTTGGCGGCAGCGGCTTTCTCAGCCACAGCGGTTTTACCCGTCGGCTTGGGCGCGGCACCGGCCTTGGCCTTGGGCTTGGCCTCGTCGGTCTTTTTCGCGCTCGTTTTGTTGGTCGTCTTGGTAGGCATCAAAGTTTTTTTGGGAGCTGGTCCTCATGGCTACTTCGCAGCGAGGCTTTTCTCGTGCTCCTTCACGGCGGATTCATGGATGGCGGTGGCCGCGGCGAGGTCGAGACTGAGGACGTTGGCGATGTCCTGCGGTTCACTGCCGGTGGCGATGACTTCGACGCTGTTCATGCCGTTGCTGACCAGCGTGGCCGCGACCTCCGGGGTCACGTTCAGGGCCTCGGCGAAGCTCTGGGCGGCGCTCTCCTTTTTGCCCTCAAAGATCCGCTCCGCGGATTTGTCCTGCTCGATATTGATGTCCCAGCCGGTGAGGCGTGAGGTCAGGCGTGCGTTCTGGCCGCGTTTGCCGATGGCGAGCGAAAGCTGGTCCTCATCCACCTTGATGAGCACGGCTTTTTTGGCCGGATCAAGCGTCACGCTCTTGACCTTCGCGGGCTTGAGCGCCTCGAGGACGAACTCCTTCATGTCCGCGCTCCAGCGGATGATGTCCACTTTCTCGTTGTTCAGTTCGCGCACGATATTTTTCACCCGTGAACCGCGCATGCCCACGCAAGCGCCCACGGGATCGACTTTCTCGTTCGCGCTGAAAACGGCGATCTTCGTGCGGTAGCCGGCCTCGCGGGCGATGCCCTTGATCTCCACGGTGCCGTCGTTGATCTCGCTGACTTCCATTTCAAAAAGGCGGCGGACGAAATTCGGATGGCTGCGGGAGAGGATGATCTCGGGCCCGCGCGCGCCGTTTTCCACCGCCACCACATACGCGCGGACGCGGTCACCGATATTGTAGTCCTCGGTCTGCACGCGTTCGCGGTTCGGCATGAGCGCCTCGAATTTTCCCAGATCCACGACCACATCCGAGCGGTCAAAGCGCTTCACCGTGCCGGTCACGATCTCGCCGGCGCGATCCTTGAACTCGTCGTACATGTTCTCTTTTTCCGCCTGGCGGATGCGCTGCATCATCGCCTGCTTCGCCGTCTGCGCGGCGATGCGGCCGAAATCCTTCGGGGTCACCGGGACTTCGATTTCTTGGCCGAGTTGAATGTCGCTCTGGAATTTCTTGGCCAGCTCGAAACGAATCTCGTCGTGCTTGTTCTCGACCTTCTCGACGACGGTCAGCTTGGCGTAAGCCTTGATTTCGCCGCTTTTCGGATCGATCTCGACACGCAAATCCTTCGCCGGTCCGACTGCTTTGCGGGCAGCGGACAGCACGGAGTTGTTGATGGCTTCAAGGAGCACTTCACGTTTGATGCCCTTTTCACGCTCAAAAAAATCGAGGCCTGCGAGGATGTCACTGTTCATATTTGGTGTCCGCATCCGGGGACAAAAAAAAGTGGGTTGGTGACCCACTTGGCTTTAGCCGGGTTTGGAATTTGGGAAAAGTAGGAGAATCGCCGCAGGGCGTCAAGATAGGAAACCGCGACCGGTCAGAGCCCCGTCCGCTTCTTGATGCGGGCGATGTTTTCCCGGGCAAAATCGCGCTGATCCTGGGGCAGGTCGGGATCATTGAGGACGTTCATAAAGGCGTCGATCGCGCCCGGGCCGTCGCCCAGCGCCACGTAGGCCTGCCCGAGGTAGAGTTGGTAGCCGGAGAGCGGGCGATTTTCGTCCTCCGCGCGGGCGATCAGTTTTTTCAGCGCCTCGACCTCCGCTGAGTAGGCGTGGGCTTCGTGGGCGATTCTGGCGTGGTAGAAAAGGAGGTTCGGGTCCTCCGGCAGCCGCGCGATCAGTTGCGAGGAAAGCGCGTAGGCGTCGGAAAACTGGCGCGTCCCGTAGAGCAGCAGCGTCTTTGTCGCGAGGGAGGGCAGGTGGTCCTTGTCGAGCGCCAGCGCGCGGTCGGCCCCGGCGATCGCCTCCGCATATTCGCGACGCTGCAGATGCAAAACCGCCCGCCCATTCCACACATCCGGCAGTCGCGCATCGAGCTGGGCCGCCTCATCCAGCACTTGTTGCGCAGCGGTGAGTTCTCGCGCCGTCACCAGCTTCAATCCCGTCTGCGCCAAGAACATCGCCCGGTCGCGCGCCGAGGCCCCGGCGAACCGCGCCCGCACCGGTTCCAGATCCGCGAGTTTCCACACCGGCGCGCCGGCCCGCCGGAAGACCATCCCCCAATGATCCACGTAGCTCAGCGACCAATCTTTCGTCGTGACGAGATGCTCCAGCAGCGGGCGGTATTGGCTGGGATCGCCGAGGAAAAGCAGCGCATCGAAGCGCTGCTCCCGATCCGCCTGCCGGAAGAGCGGCGGAGCGAGCACGGCCTGGGCAAAGGCGCGGGTGCGATCCGTCGGCCCCGCGCGATCCTCCGGCGGGAGCAGATCCGGCCGGCGCGACCGCAGCCAGTCGTACGCCGGGCCGTTGAAATAAAGCGCCTTTGCCTGCACCGCTTCGAGCAGCAGCGCGGGGGACTCCAGCAGCGGATTCGCTGGCTGGAAGCGCCCGCGTCCCCACCAGCCTGCCGCAGCGAGGAGCAGCGCCGCGGCGACGAGCCATGGCAGACGGCGGCGGAAGGTTTCGCGGGAAAAAAAGCAGGTCATGGCAGGGCTCGGAACGTAGTCGGAATAATTCCTTGCGCCACTCGTGGCGCTGAACTATTTACCGCCTCCCGTTTTCTCACGGGTTGGTAGCTCAATGGTAGAGCAGCGCCCTTTTAAGGCGTTGGTTCCGGGTTCAAGTCCCGGCCAACCCACTCCCCCGTTTTCTGCCGAGGTAATGGAGTTTCGAGCGGCTTGCATGATTTTCTTTCGGGTTTTGGGGACAAAGCCGGAAACTCCCGGCTCCGAAGCTCGCTCCGACCTCCCGTCGGAGGAGTCGACACTCCGCGTCCTTACCGGATCTTTCTGGCCACCACGACGTAATTCTTCGGATAGCCCGAGGCTTTGAATTTGATTTGCGTTTCGAGCTTGTGAAAGAAGAGCGAACCAACGGCGCTTCCCAGCTTGAGGAGGAGCATCGCAGGCATGAGGATCAACCCGCAGACCTTGTTGCCAAACGCCTCGGGCTTCCAGGGGAGATACCGCGACATGCAATTCAATTGATAGCCGACTGTGCCAAAATATCCTTCCAGCCAGTCGAGGCGTTCGACTTCGAATCCGGCGGCCGCAAAAAACTGCCGCTAGCCATACTCGGTGAAGCGGAACATGTCGTATTGCCCCAAGTCCTCATAAAACAGCGGTCCGGTGTACAACACCTTTCCATTGAGTTTAAGCACCCGGTTGAGCTCCTTTAGAACCGGAACCGGCTCCATGTAGAGCATGACTTGGTTGAAGAGAACGTATTCGAACCTGCCGTCCTCCACCGGGATATTGGTCAAGTTGCAAGCGTAAGTGTGTTGTTTTCCATGCATCGAACCACCCGCTTGGAGATCAGCGGATTCGTATTTGGCATGGGCGAACAAGTGCCAGTAAGGGCATTCACCTGCGCCCGCATCCAAGACCATGGCACCGGCGGGCACGGACGTTGCAAAAGCACTGTTTTCCTCCAACAAGCGGTAGCGGGACGAGTTAAAGGCGAGCATCTGATCGATCAGCGACATAATTAGTAGATGAAAAATACTCTCGCTACCTTCAGGCGAATATCGCTGACCGCCGCAGTCTAGGGCGGTGGTCGTTGTTCCCTGCAAAGAGGAGAAAATCTGCCTTGTGAGTGCCAAAGGATTCTTCCATCGGCAAGAAATTTCCTCGCGTTGCGTTGCCACGATGAGTCGCCCGTGGCGCGCCATGCTTGGGAGCGTCAACGGACGACTCCAGGCCGCCCCCTTCAACGCCCGCGCCGAGCGAATGGCCCGCGCGCTTCAACTCTGGGCTTTTTGCTGCGGTGGCCAGAGCGTGGAGGCCGTGTCCGCGAGGCTGGAGGTCAGCTTCCCGAGCGATCACTTTTGGGGTGGAAAAGCCCGGACTTCAGGCCGAGGCGATGCACGAGGACGGCAATGGCTGCACCAGCCAGCATCACGAGGGCGAGTTCGCCGACGCTTTGTATGACGAGCCACCAATGTCCGGCGGTCAGCAAAAAGGCGGCACCGGCGACGAAGGCGACCTTCAATCCCACGGTCGCGGGTGCGAGCGCGCCGCGGAAGAGCCTGGCGAAGGCCGACCGAAGCCAGGAGGCGATGGCTCGCCGGTGCTTCATGGCCGGTCTTTCGATTAGATGGCAGGACAGGAAGGCCAGCGCCCAAGTCAGGGCGAGCGCCGTGACGAAGAGGAACATGGGGTTGGTGGTGCCGGTGAGTTGGCGGAGGAGTTGCTCGACGGGCCAGCCGTAGAGATAGAGGCCGTAGGAGCAGTCGCCGATTTTTCCGGCGAGCTTCGAGCCGGGGTTCTGACGCTCGCCGAAGAAGACGACAAGGTAGGCACCGAGCACGGCGAAGGCCTGGGTCTGGAGGTGGAACCCACCGGCGACCACCAGCAGGACAGCACTGGCGACAGCCCCGGCGCGGTTCGTGCCGTAGCGCGCGTGGACCCACTGCATCAAGACGCCGCCGGCGAAGTAGGGGAGCGTGAAGGCGATGCCGAGGACGTGCGCGGTCACGAAGGGGGAGGTCCAGGTGCCGATGGCGACCGCCACGACGACCCATGTGGCGAGCGTGGCCGACCGGCACGTGGTCCAGACGAGCAGCAGAAAAACATAACTCAAGGCCTCGTAGCGGAGCGACCAAAGGGAGCCGTTTACTTGCTTTGCTAACTCTCCGTCGTAACCGAAAACACCTGGCAGGACCCAGTCGGTGAAAAGATTGACCGAGTGGACGGGGAATGACCACGTGGTGGATGAGGAGAAGTAAGTGCCCCACGGAACCGTGGTGCAGATCGGCCCGATCACGAAGGCGGTGACCAGGGCGCAGGCGGCGAAGGCGGGGACGATGCGCAGCGTGCGGTTGACGGCGTAGGTGAGGATGCTGGGGTTAAAGCGCAGCGAGCGGGAAAGGAGGAAGCCGCTGATGATGAAAAATGTGGCGACTCCGTAGTCGCCGAGCACACCGAGGACTTTCCGCCCGCCCAGAAGCTGGACGACCAACCCATTCTCATCGGTGCCACCGGCGATGACAAAAGCGTGCGACAGGATGACGGCAATGGCTGCGGCGAGGCGGATGCCGTCGAAGCCGGCAAAGTGATCGGTCCGGGCGGTGCGGGGTGTTTTTGTCAGGGCTAAGGGTGTCGGATGGTCGGGCAATGGTTTCTCCCGCGAAGGCACTGCCCCGCATCAGGATTTGCGCTTCAGGATGCCAATCCGCTCTCCCTTTCCGAACTCTTTTTTCGGCAGAGGCCGGGGGCGGTCGGGAAGGAGCAGGCGTTGCGCTCTTCGATTGCCAAAGACGCGGGGGCCGTGCTCTATCGCGGCGCATGTCCGTCCACACCCGAGCCCTCGCCTATTTTCGCCCGCATCTGCGCGCGACGGTCGGCGCGATGCTGCTCACCGTGGCCGGGAGCGCCTTCAACATCCTCCGGCCCTGGCCGCTCGCATTCATCGTGGACAAGCTGCTGCCGGCGCACGCGACCGGCACCCACGGCCTGATGCTTTGGGGCTGCGACCTTGGAGCGTTCAGTCTCGTGGCGATCCTGACGGCGGTGTGCGCCCTGATGGTGATTTTCCACCTCCTGGCCGGGCTCGTCGGGTATGTGGCCAGCCTCACGACGATCCGGTGCGGGTTGCAGGTGGTCCTCGCCTTGCGCACGGAACTCTATGCCTTCCTCCACTCGCTGCCGCTAAAGTTCCACGATCAGCGGCGCAGTGCCGACAGCAGTTTCCGCGTCGCCTACGATTCGCAGACGCTGCAGACGATCTACACCGACTGGTTCGTCGTCTTCAAATCGGTCGTCGGTTTGGTGGGGACGTTCGGCACGATGTGGATGTTCGATCGGGAAATCGCGCTGCTGTCCCTCGTCATGCTGCCGTTTTTGATGTTCGCGATTTTCATCTACGCGAAAAAGATTCGCGATCAGTCCACGCGGATCGCCGAGCGCGAAAGCGGGGTGCTGACCGTGGCGCAGGAGGGGCTGAGTTCGATCCGGATGGTGCAGGCCTTTGGGCGCGAGGATTACGAAGTCGGCCAGTTCAAGGCCAAGGCCCAGAGCAGTCTCGACGCGACCCTGGAACACAATGCGACCACCATGAAAAGCTCCCTGCTCGTGGGGACGATTGTCGCGATCAGCTCCGCGGCGATGTTTTACGTCGGCGCCCGGCATGTGATGGAGGGTACGCTGACCGTCGGGCAGATCTGGTACCTCTCCACCCTCCTGATCATGCTCTATCAGCCGCTCGAAGGTCTGGCCTACCTGGCCTGGTCCATGGAGGGCGCTTCGGCGGGAGTGCGGCGCTGTTTCGAGGTGCTCGACCGGCAAAACGACGTGCCGGATTTGCCCAATGCGCAGACCGTGACCGAAACGCGCGGGGAGCTGACTTTTGAAAACGTGGCGTTTGGCTACACTGCCGACCGGCTCATTCTGAAGAGCGTCAACGTGCGCGTGGAGCAGGGC
The DNA here is from genome assembly GCA_964415705.1 of uncultured Chthoniobacter sp. Lineage (GTDB taxonomy): Bacteria > Verrucomicrobiota > Verrucomicrobiia > Chthoniobacterales > Chthoniobacteraceae > Chthoniobacter. The sequence continues at coordinate 18,120 of CAYQBV010000026.1, forward strand.
CAGACGGTGGCGTTTGTCGGCGGGACGGGCGCGGGGAAAAGCACGCTGCTCGCGCTGGTGCCGCGGTTTTACGATCCCACGGCGGGGCGGGTCTTGCTGGATGGTCGCGACGTGCGCGAGATCACGAAGAAGTCGCTGCGCAACTGCATCAGCATCGTGCTCCAGGACACGCTCCTTTTTTCCACCAGCGTGCGGGAAAACATCGCTTACAGCCGGCCCGGCGCCACGGAGGCGGAGGTCATCGAGGCGGCGAAACGCGCGCAGGCGCACGAGTTCATCATGGCGCTGCCCGAGGGCTACGGCAGCATGGTGGGCGAGCGCGGCGGGCACCTGAGCGTGGGACAGCGGCAGCGCCTTGGCATCGCGCGCGCGTTTTTGAAAAATGCGCCGATCCTCGTGCTCGACGAGCCGACCAGCGCGCTCGATCCGACGACCGAGGCCGCGATCATGGCCACCCTCGAGGAACTCATGCGTGGGCGGACGACGCTCATCATCACGCACCGGATCGCGACCGTGCACGACGTGGACAAAATCGTCGTGCTCGCGGACGGCACGGCGGTCGAGGAAGGTCAGGGGCCGGAGCTGGTCGCGCGGGGCGGGCACTACGCGGAACTCTATCATTCCGCGCATCTCGGTGAGAAAAATCCGTGAATAGGAAGTTTCTGCTGGCCGTCCGTCTGCGGCCAAATGTAGTCCCAAATGAGGCGAGCAATTATTTCTGCAAACATTGAACCAACCAATTCCGATTCGTCCGCATCGCCGGACCGCATGCGCTGTCCGCGCCCGGCAGGGGCAGTAAAGCGGGCACCCCAGAGTCTTTGAAGCAGATGGCATTTTCCCGTCGCCGCATTGTTGTTCTCGGCACCATGGCCGCCGATCCCTACGCCGGCATGGCGTGGATGCACATGCAGATCGCCGCCGGTCTGCTCCGGCTCGGGCATGATGTTTACTATCTGGAGACGTCGTCCTTTTGGCCCTACGATCCGGTGCGCGGCAGCTTCGTGTGCGATTCGGATTACGCGCTGCCTTACCTCGCCCGCGTGGCCGAGCGCTTTGGGCTCGGGGACCGCTGGGCCTACCGCCGGAGTTACTCGGACCGCGCGTGGCTCGGGCCGGCCGGTTCGCGGGGCGACGCCTTGCTGGTCGAGTCCGACGCGGTGCTCAATGTCGGTGGCGCGACCCGCCTCGCGGAGGACCATCTCACTGCCAAGCGCCTCATTTACTTCGGCACCGATCCGGTGATTCACGAGCTGGGGTATGCCAATGGCGACGCCGTCGCGCGCGCCATCGTGGACGAGCACGAAGCGTGTGTGACTTACGGGGAAAACATCGGCACCCCCGGCTGCCCGATTCCGCCGCTGCCCCGGCTGCAGGCGCACACGCGCCAGGCGGTCCTGCTCGATCGCTGGCCCACCGACGCGCCCACGCGGCCGCACTGGACCACCGTCGCAAACTGGAAGCAGACCGGCAAAGACCTCGTCTTCAATGGCGAGACTTACTACTGGAGCAAACACCATGAGTTTCAGAAATTCCTCGATCTCCCCCAGCGGGTGTCGCCCCCGATCGAGCTGGCTTTCAACCTCGCCGCCGTGGACGCGGAAACGCGCACGATGCTCGCGGGGCGGGGCTTCACACTCGGCGACGCCGCCACCTTCACGACCGATCCTTTTCCGTATCACGACTACGTCTGCGCCTCGCGCGGCGAGTGGACCGTGGCGAAAGATCAGAACGTGCGGCTGAACAGCGGCTGGTTCAGCGAGCGGAGCGCCTGCTATCTCGCGGCGGGCCGGCCGGTCATCACGCAGAACACCGGATTCGGCCGCACGCTGCCCACGGGCGAGGGACTTTTCGCCTTCGACACGCTCGACGAAATCGTGGCGGCTTTCGAGGCGGTCGAGGCGGACTACGCGCGGCACAGCCGCGCGGCGCGGCGGATCGCGGAGGAATACTTCGATGCGGAGAAGGTCCTCGCACGGCTGCTCAAGGACCTGGGGCTATGAGTGTCTCTGGCGCGGATGAGTCCGGGCGGTCGCTCATCGTCAACGCCGATGACTTTGGGCAAAGCCACGGCATCAATCAGGGCGTCGCCCTCGCGCACACGGATGGGATCGTGACCAGTGCGAGCATGATGGTGCGTTGGCCGGCGGTTTCCGAGGCGGTCGTTTGGGCGCGGGCGCGGAGTGGCTTCAGCCTGGGTTTGCACCTCGACCTCGGCGAATGGCGCTACGACGTGGCGACCTTTTCCTGGGTGCCGGTTTACGAGGTGGTGCCGCTCGACGACCCGGAGCTGGTTTATGCCGAAGTGCGCGCGCAGTGCGACCGCTTCGTGGAACTCGTCGGACGCGGCCCGACGCACCTTGATTCCCACCAGCACGTCCATCTGCGCGAGCCGATTCGGGCCATCGTGCTCGAAGAGGCGGCGCGCCTCGGAGCGCCCGTCCGGTCGGCGGCCAGCCCGGCCTGCTATTCGGGGGCTTTTTACGGCCAAAGCAGCGAGGGCTGGCCGGTGCCCGCGGCGATTCAGCCGGAGGCGCTCATCGCTCTGCTGGAGAAACTCCCGCCAGGACTCACCGAACTCGGGTGCCATCCCGCCACCGAGGTGGATTTCACCACGATGTATCGCGATGAGCGGATGCAGGAACTGTCCACCTTGACCGATCCCGCCGTGCAGGCCGCCGCCCGGCGATTGGGCATCAAGCTGGTGCCCTTCCCGGAGCCCAACCGAACCGTGACTGCGTGAGAAACTTCCCGCAGAACCTCTGGCCAAGGACTAGCGCGCCAGTCAGAGTCGAAAAAGCGTCAACCCCTAGCCGTTACCAACCACCAAAGTGCAAAATCAAAATCCCAGCCGCGAGATGAAAAGTTTTGAAGAACTGATGTCCCTGGCGCCGTCATCACCCTTCGGCGTCTATACTTACTATTGCGACAATTTGGGCGACCACATCCAGACGCTCGCGCTCCTGCAGCATGTTCGCCCGAGCAAGCTGTTAAAGCGCGACCGTTTGACGCCTCATCCCGACCTTTGTCTCGTCTCCAATGGCTGGCTCACCTCAGGCCGCTTTGCTCAGCCGAGTGAGTTTCGCGGCGTAAAGCATGTAGGCATCCACCTCGCGCCCCACGTCCGCACTCCGGAGATGCTGGAGACGCTGAAGCCATGCGGGGTGATCGGCTGTCGCGATACCGTGACGCAGAAATACCTTTCCGAACACGGCATTCCCACCCATCTGACCCGGTGCGCGACGCTGACTTATCCCACCTATCACGGGAGCCGGGAAGGCGTGATCAGCGTGGATCTCGACCCGGAGGCTCATGCCTCGGTGGCCTCCCGCTACCCGGATGCGATCCGCCTTTCCCACGACCTCAAACCCTTCGAGCCCGAAGAAGTCACCGAGGAGGATGTCGTGGAGCAATATCGGAAAGCCTATGGCTTGCTCATGCGCTATCGCACGGCGGAACTCGTCATCACCACGCGAGTCCACGCGACCCTGCCGTGCATCGCCTTTGGGACACCGGTCATCTATGTGGGCGTGCTGAATGAAGAGGATGATCGCGTCAGTATTTTTGACGGCATCGGCGTCAAGATCGCCACCGAAGAACTCCGGCGCGGGGAGGCCAGCGCGCTGGACAAGCCGCCGGTCGTCAATGCCGATCCCTTCCGCAACGGATACTTGAGCTTTCTCGAAACCTGCCTCCAAGAGCTAAACCCATGAGCCCATTTCCCACCATTAACGCCGTCATGGCCGACGCCCTGACCTATCTTGAAGAAGCTGCCTTGGAGGATCTCCATGGCCAAGTCCGGCGGATCGAAGAGCAAGCCGTCCCCGGCCTCCTCATCGAAGCGGGCTGCGCCTTGGGTGGGTCGGCCATCGTGCTGGCGGCGGCCAAGTCGCCGCTCCGTCAGCTCAATGTGTATGATGTCTTCGGCGTCATCCCGGCACCCTCCGAGCGCGACGGTCAGGACGTGCTCGACCGTTATCAGGTCATCATGAGCGGCCAGTCCGAAGGCATCGCGGGACAGAAGTATTACGGCTACGAGGAAAACCTCTTCGACAAGGTGACCCAAAGCTTCGCCCACCACGGATTTCCGATTGCGGCGAATAGCGTCCATCTCATTAAAGGCCTGTTTCAGGACACGCTGCAAATCCAGGAACCGGTCGCCCTCGCTCACGTGGACGGCGACTGGTATGAATCCGTCACGGTTTGCCTGCAACGGATCGCGCCCCATCTTTCTCCCGGCGGCGTCCTCGTGATCGATGACTACGGCGCATGGTCCGGCTGTCGCCAGGCGGTGGACGAATACTTCCGCGACAAGTCCGGCGACTTCGAGTTCGTCCAGCGGTCGCGCCTCCACATCGTCCGCAAGTAACGCCCTGTCCCGGCGGCGCGCGCTGAAGCTCGCGCCGGCGCGGCTGTTCCCGCGGATCAGCACCATTGACCCGAGGCGGAGTTCGCACCTATTGCGTGTTACAATCATGCAGCAAAATGAGGACATTCGTGAGACTTCCGCGCCCCCGCGAAGGCCCGTGGCGCTGATCTGGGTCGGCTTTTGGTTGGCGCTGATTTTGGTGGGGGCAAAGGCGGTGTCGCTCGGGCCTCCGTCGGACTGGGGCTGGGCGGTGCGGCTCACGGTGGTTTCGTTTCGCGACGTGATCTTTGCGCTCTCGTTCGGTGCGATAGGCGAGGGGATCGCGTGGCTGCTGCGGGGGAGGGTGCGGCTCGCGACCACCGTGCGCGGGCTGGTCGTGGGGGGAAGCGCGCTGTGCGCGGTGTATGCGGTGGTCGCGCACGGCGTTTACGCGGCGCTGGAGCGGCCCCTGAGTTTCGATCTGCTGCGGCTCATGCGCGGCGCGGCGGTGCAGTCGTCGATCACCGACCGGCTCACCTGGCCGATTGTCGTCGCGCTCGTCGGCACGCCGCTGGTGCTGCTGGCCGGCGCGTTGTTTGGCTCGCGGAAGCGCGCCTTTCCGCCGGTGATCCTCGGGTCGGCGGCGTTCTGGATCGTGGTCGGCGCGTGCAATACCTCGGACGCCGCTGCCCATCCCCAGAACCGGCGCCTCTTCCTCTCCCCGCATCTGGAATTGCTGCGCTCCACGGTGGTGGGGCTGACCGGCAGCCGGAAAGAAAACGTGCCGCGCGAGTTTCTGCCCGGCGACCTGGACGAGTTCCGGGTCTTTGGAAACCGGGGCGCGCAGCCGCGGACGGGCTTTGTGCCAGCGGAGAAGGCGGCGCGTCCGCGCAACGTCATCGTGATCGTTCTCGAATCCGTCGCGACGAAATATCTGAGCTTCTACGGCAGCCCGTACGCGACCACGCCGCACCTCGCCGCGGAGACGAAAAATGCCGTGGTCTTCGACGCCATCCACGCCCACGCGCCCTACACTTTCTGCACCTTTATGGCCGTGAACTTCTCCATCTACCCCGGAGTGCCCTGGAGCTATGCGCCCAGCGGCTGGGGCGAGGCCTTTCACGAGCGGCTCCCGCCGACCCTGGCCCGGACCCTCCAGGCCCGCGGCTGGCGCACCGCCTACCTGCACAATGGCGATCTGGACTGGGGCGGAGCGCGGTTTGTCCTGAAAGACGCCGGCTACGACACCATCGAGGACTTCCGCGACATGAAGCTCCCCGAGCTGACCTCGTGGGGCGGCGAGGACCGCTTCCTCATCGACCGGCTCATCCAGTGGATCGACGAGCAGCCCGGCCAGCCGTTTCTCGCCTACTGCTGGACGGACCAGACCCACGAGCCCTACGCGCAGCGACCCGGCCGGAAGCGCGAGCACTTTTTCGCGGGCCAGCCGCCTCCGCCGCATGCGGCGAAACTCTCGCGTTACCTGAACGTCCTTCACGAGACCGACGAGCATCTCGGGCGGCTCTTTACCGCGTTGCGCGCGCGCGGACTCGCGGACGACACCCTCGTCGTCATCACCGGCGACCACGGCGAAGCGTTTGGCGATCCGCACGGGAACGTGGGCCATGGCTTCACGGTCTTGCAGGAGGAAATCCATGTGCCTTTCATGCTCTGGAATCCGCGCCTTTTCCCCGAGGGTCGGCGCCTCGCCAACGTCGGCGGGCACGTGGACCTGAACCCCACCATCGCCGACGTGCTCGGCGTGGAAATCCCCGACGCCTGGCAGGGCCACAGTCTTTTCGCCAGCGCGCGCCCGAACCGCACCTTCTTCGTCTCCAGCGTGGACGAGTACCAACTCGGGATTCGCGAGGATCGGTGGAAGTACGTCTTCGAGGTCACCCGCGACCGTGAGTCGCTCTTCGACCTCGCCGCCGATCCGCACGAGCAGGTCAATCTCCGCGCCGCCGAACCCCAGCGCGCCGCCCGACTGCGGCAGCGCCTCGCGGGCTGGATCGCGTTTGAGGAAGACTTTGTCCGCCTCGGGAAGCCGCTGCCGCCGCACCGGTAGGCGGCGGGCCGTGTCTGCCGCGGCCCCGCCGGTCAGCGCTCACCCACACACGCCGCGGCGATGGCCTCGAGGTCTTCGAGGAATTTCTCGCGTCGCGCGGCGGGCAGCGCGGCCAGCCCCTGCTCCTGCAGTTCCAGCGCGATCTTCCGCCCGCGGGTCAGCGCCCGCCGCCCCGCAGGCTGCAGCTTCACGCGCCGCGCGCGGCGGTCCGTTTCGTGGAGCTGGCGCGCGATGAGGTCGGCTTTTTCCATCCGGGAAAGCGTGGACGTGATCGTGTTGGCGTCGCTGGCCATGAGGTCGGTCAGCGCGCGCTGCGTCATCCCCTGCGGGTCGCCCTCGCTCAGCCAGCGCAGGATGGAAAACTGATCCGGCGTGAGCCCGAGATGGGCGATGCGTTGGCGGAAGGACTGGTTCAGCCCATACCAAGCGCGGCGCAACAGCACGGGCAGGCGCTTCAGTGGGGGCGCAGGGTGGGGGAGCGGTGCGGATGGGGC
>CAYQBV010000027.1:0-24992 GCA_964415705.1 uncultured Chthoniobacter sp.
GCTACGGGGTCCTTCGACTGCGCTCCGCCCGCTTTTCCGCCTCCGCTCCGCTCAAGATGCCCGCGATTTCGAAGAGGTTCATCCCACACCCAAATTCACCCCCGCGTGTTCGCTCCCCCAGGACGACACGCCTTCTTCTGGCCTTTCCCGGCACCACTATTCATGAGTTTTCAAAATGTCGGCATCGTCGGAGCGGGGAGCTGGGGCACGGCGCTGGCCATGCCGCTGCTCGCCAATCATCTGCCCGTCACCATCTGGGGCCACGACGCGGAGCACATCGCGCGGGTCGCCGCGGCGCGGGAAAACGCGGCCTATCTCCCCGACGTGGCGCTGCCGGCGGAGCTGCGCTTGACCCACGAACTCGACGATCTCCGCGGGTGCGATCTCGTGCTGCTCGTGACACCGTCGAAGGCGATCCGCGAAGTGGCCTCGCGACTTTCGACGGTCGGGCTGAGCGAGGAAACGGCGCTGCTTTCCTGCACCAAAGGCGTGGAGCGCGGGAGCGGGCTGCGGATGAGCCAGATCATCGCGGAATGTTTTCCCCGCAACCCAGTCGGCGTGCTTTCCGGGCCGAGCCACGCGGAGGAAGTTGCGCGCCGGATGCCCACCGCGCTGGTCCTCGGCTGCTCCGACACGCCGCTGGCCAAGCGGCTCCAGCGTGCGTTTGCCACGCCCTTTTTCCGCGCCTACACGAGCGACGACGTGGCCGGCATCGAGCTCGGCGGCGCGCTGAAAAACATCTTCGCCCTCGCCGCCGGCGTGAGCGACGGCCTCGGCCTCGGCGACAACTCGAAAGCCGCGCTCGTCACCCGCGCGCTGACCGAACTCAGCCGTCTCGGCACCGCCCTCGGCGGGCGGCGCGAGACGTTCCAGGGACTGAGCGGCATCGGCGACCTGATGGTCACCTGTTTCTCCAAACACAGCCGCAACCGCGCCGTCGGCGAGCGCCTCGGCCGCGGCGAGCGGCTCGCAGACATCGTGGCCTCGATGAACATGGTCGCCGAAGGCGTGCCCACCACTTACAGCGCCCACGAAGTCGCCCAGCGCCACGGCATCGAAACTCCGATCGTCACCCAAATCCGCGCCCTTCTCGACGGCACCATCTCCCCGCGCGCCGCGATGGCCAATCTCATGGGCCGCGAGGCGGGGACGGAGTAGCGGCAGGAAACCCCGGAGGCGCTTGCGCGGTGGGTGCGGTGTCCCATACTCGCCGCATGAATGCGCCGACTTTTCCTCCTCTGCCCAAACTGCCGCCGCTCGCCGGCCTGGCGACTTTCGCCGAGGCGCAGAAGCCGGGGCTGTCGGTCGGGGAGTGCGTGCGGCGGCTGAAGCGGTATCACTACGCGTTCAAACGGCTGCACGGGATCTTCCTCGCGCGGCTGACGGCGGAGCCGGTTTACGAGCTGAAGATGGCGTTCTCGCTGCACGCGTATTTCTGCGCGGAGCATGCGGCGGCGCTGCGCCAGCGGGTCGGGGAAATGCGGGAGCCGCCGCTGGGGTTGGACATCGTACCCGATGCAAGCCTCGCGATCTTCTTCGATGAAATTCTCGCTGCTCCGACGACGGAAGAGTTGCTCGCGGGGATTTATGCAAAGGCAGTTCCAGCGTTGATCGCCGCGCTGGAGCGGCATCGCGCGGCGACGAATCCGCTGGCGGACGCGCCGTCACTGCGGGTGGTCAAGTTCGCGCTGATCGAGCTAAGGGAGATCGCGGACTACGGGACGGCGGCGGTCTCCGAGACCGGAGATGGCCGATCGGAGATTGGGAGCTGGCTTGCGCTGCTCGATGACGGCCTCGCGGCGGCCGGCGGGCTCGACGGCGCGGAGCCAGCGGAAAACCGAAAACCAGAAACCGTCCCCGTCCGCCGCCACAGCACCACGCCTTTCACCTACGACAAAGTCCCACGCCGCGACGCCCGCTTTTCCGATCCCTACAATATGGGCGTGAACGCGGAAGCGTTTCTCTACGACCCCGCGCAGCCGCCGGAACCAAAGGTGCTGATGATGTTTTACAAACGGCTCCGCGAGATCGACGTGCCCGAGATGATGGCCTCGATCCTGACCGAGACGCCGGGCCAGCCGTGGGGCTACTACCGCGACATGACGCGCCAGCTCTGGGACGAAGCGCGGCACGCCATGATGGGCGAGGTCGGGTTCGTTTCGCTCGGCGTGGACTGGACGAAAGTGATGGTGAACTTCACCTGGTCGCTCGGGCTGAACACGCAGCTCACCGCGAAGGAGCGGCACGGCGTGCTTTATTTCATCGAGCAGGGGCTCATGCCGAAGACCGGGAAACGCTTTGAGTGGGAGACCGCGCAGGCCGCGCACAACGCGCTTTCGGCGCTGTTTCAGGATTACGATTGGGCGGACGAGGTGCTGCATGCGCGCGTCGGGCGCGATTGGTATGTTTCGCAGTTTGAAAGTCCGAAGGAGGCTGTGGAATACGGCGACCGGGCGTGGTCGAAAGTGCTCGTCGGCTGGCGGCAGTGGCGCGACGCCGGCCTGACCGCGCACCGCAACTGGTGGCCCGACGTGTATCTCGCCTGGTGCCGCGCGCAGAACCTCACGCCCGACGAAAAAATCCTCGCCTTTGCCACGACCTACGAGACCCAGCGCGCCGACCTGAAGACGCTCGCCGGGTCCGCGTGACCCACGCCGCCGCTACGCTTTCCCGCCCAAGCCAAACGCCTCGTGCGCGAGCTGCGCCGCGTCGTTGATCTTCGCCTCGTCGATGATCACCGCGGTCTTGATCTCGCTCGTGGAGATGAGCTGGATATTGATCCCGCCCGCCGCCATCGCCTCGAAAAGCCGCGCCGCCACGCCGCAGTGCGAACGCATGCCGATGCCAACGATCGAGAGCTTGGCGATGCCTTCCTCGGTCACGATGTCCTTCGCGCCGATTTCCTTCATCACGCTGTTCAGCGCGGCCTGCGCCTTGGGCAGCTCGTCTTTGTTCAGGGTAAAAGAAATGTCGTTCGTGTCGCCCACGCTGTCGCTCTGCACGATCATGTCGAGGATGACATTGGTGGCCGCGAGCGCGGTAAAGATGCGGGCGGCGGTGCCGGGCCGGTCGGGCACCTGGCGGATGGTGACCTTGGCCTGGTTTTTCTCGATGCTGATGCCGCGGACGACGACGTTTTCCATATCTTCAGTTTCTTCGGTCACGATAGTTCCAGGGTTGTTGTTGAACGAGCTGCGCACCTCAAAGACGACGCCGAACTTTTTCGCAAACTCGACGCTCCGCGACTGCATGACTTTCGACCCGCTCGACGCCATCTCCAGCATCTCGTCGTAGCTGATCGCGTCGATCTTCCGGGCCGTCGGGACGATCCGCGGGTCGCACGTATAAACGCCGTCCACATCCGTGAAAATCTGGCAGACATCCGCCTTGATCGCCGACGCGATGGCGATGGCCGTGAGATCGCTCCCGCCGCGCCCGAGCGTGGTGATGCGTCCGTCCGTCGTCTCGCCCTGAAAGCCCGCCACGATCACGATCTCCTCGTTCTTCAGGTGGGCGTGGATCTGCTTCGGCGTGATGTTCGCGATCTTCGCCTTTGTGTGGACGCCGTCGGTGATGATCCCGGCCTGCCCGCCGGTCAGCGACACCGCCTTTTTCCCCAGCCCCTCGATGGCCATGGCGGTGAGCGCGATGGTCGTCTGCTCGCCGGTCGAAAGGAGGACATCCATCTCGCGTTCGGAGGGATTCTGCGAAACCTGCCGGGCGAGATTGATGAGGCTGTCGGTCACGCCGCTCATCGCCGAAACCACCACGACCACGCGATGCCCCGCCTCCTGTGTGGCCACCACGCGGCGGGCGACATTGAGGATGCGTTGCGGATTGCCGACGGACGTGCCGCCGTATTTCTGGACGATGAGACTCATCTGGAAAGGGGGCGCATAGTTCCGTGGAGTTTAGGCGCTGTCAACACGTGCGCGCTGGCCTGGCGCGCGGAACGACGCCATCCACGACCCGCAGTTTTTCCACAGACGCCTAATGCGCGGGGCTCGCGGCGGGCGGCGGCTCGGACTTCGGCGGTGCAGGCGCGGGCGCGGGCTTCTTCCCGCCGATCTTTTCCACGAGGTAGTAGCAGACCGGGATGATGAAGATGGCGAGGAAGCTGGCGGCGAGCATGCCGCCGATGACGGTGGTGCCGAGGATGTTGCGCGCGATGGCCCCGGAACCGGTCGCGCGCCAGAGCGGGACGCAGCCGAGGATGAAGGCGAAGCTGGTCATCAGGATCGGGCGCAGGCGGAGTTTCGCGCCTTCCAGCGCGGCGTCGAAGAGGGGCTTGCCTTTCTCGCGTTCCAGCTTGGCGAACTCGACGATGAGAATGGCGTTTTTCGCGGCGAGGCCGATGAGCATGACGAGCCCGATCTGGGCGAAGATGTTGTTTTCCATGGAGCGTCCGAAGAGCGCGATGAAGGCGCCGAAGACGGCGATGGGTGTGCCGAGCAGCACGGCAAATGGGAGCGACCAGCTTTCATACATGGCCGCGAGAACGAGGAAGACGAAGAGGAAGGACATGGCGAAAACCACGCTGGGCCCGACGCCTTCCTGCGCCTTCTTTTCCTGGAAAGACATACCCATGTAGTCGTAGCCCATCTCCGTCGGCATCTTCGCGGCGAAGACTTCTTCGAGCGCCTTCATGGCCTGTGCGGAGCTGAAGCCGGGGGCAACGCTGACGTTGACCTGGGCGCTGCGGAAGAGGTTGTAGCGCATCGTGAATTCGGGGCCGGCGCCGGGCTTGACCGTGGTGATGGCGCTGAGCGGAACCATCTGCCCATCGGCGTTGGTGACGAAGAACTGGCCGAGATCCTCGGCCCGCGTGCGGAACTCGCCTTCGGACTGGACGAAGACCTGCCACTGGCGGCCAAAGCGGTTGAAGTAGTTCACGAAGGAGCCGCCCATGAAGGTCTGGAGCGTCTTGTAAACGTCGTCGAGTTTGACGCCCTGCTTGAGCACTTTGTCGCGATCCACCTCGACGCCGATCTGCGGAATGACGGGCAGAAACGTGGTGTTGACGCTGGCGATCTCGGGCCGCTCTTTGGCCGCGGCCATGAAGGTGCGGAGATTTCCGGCGAGGAAGGTGACGTCTTTACCGGCGCGATCCTGGAGGATGAAAGTGACGCCGCCCGCGGTGCCGATGCCGGGAATCGCCGGTGGCGAAAAGGCGAACGCGACGCCTTCGCTGATCTTGGAAAGCTCGCGGTTCAGGTGCGCCTGGATGGCCTTGTATTGCTCCCCGGGCGCTTGGCGTTCCTCCCATGCCTTGAGCGTGATGAAGAAGAACGCGCTGTAAGTATTGGTCACGCCGCTGAGCAGGCTGAAGCCGGCCACGGTGGTGCAGCTTTTTACGCCGGGCGCGGCCTGGATGATTTTTTCGATCTTGTCCGCCGCGACGCCGGTGCGCTGGAGCGACGCGGCATTGGGCAGTTGCAGGCCCGCATACATGTAGCCCTGGTCTTCCTCGGGGAGGAATCCGCCGGGCAGTTTCCCGCCGAAAAATCCCGCGCCGATGGTGAAGACGACGAGCAGGAGAAGGGCGATCACGCTTTTGCGCATGAGCCCGCGCGAGACGTTGACGTAGCCATGGGTGATCGCGCCGAAACCGCGGTTGAAGAGGTCGTAGAATTTTTGCAGCGGGCCGGTGCCGCGCGTTTTCGGCTTGAGCAGCAGGGCGCAGAGCGCGGGCGACAGGGTGAGCGCGTTGAACGCGGAGATGAGCACCGAGACGGCGATGGTGACCGCGAACTGCTGGTATAATCGCCCGGTGATCCCAGGCACAAAAGCGGTCGGGATAAACACCGCGGCGAGCACCAGCGCGATGCCGATGACCGGGCCGGAGACTTCCTCCATCGCTTTGAAGGTCGCCTCTTTCGGCGAAAGGCCGCGCTCGATGTGATGCTCGACGGCTTCCACGACGACGATGGCGTCATCGACCACGAGACCGATGGCGAGCACGAGGCCGAGCATCGAGAGCGTGTTCACGGTGAAACCGAAGACGGGGAACATCGCGAACGTGCCGATGAGCGAGACGGGCACGGCGAGCAGCGGGATGAGCGTGGCGCGCCAGCCTTGCAGGAAGAGGAAGACCACGATGATCACGAGGATCAGCGCCTCGATCAGCGTGTGCTCGATGTCCTTCATGCTGGCCGTGACCGCGAGGGTGGTGTCGAGCGCGACTTCGTAATCGAGATCGACGGGGAAGCGCAGTTTTGCCTCCTCCATCATTTTCTTCGCGCCTGCGGCCGCGGCGAGGGCGTTGGAGCCGGGGAGTTGGTAGAGCGCGACGAGCGCCGCGGGCTGGCCATTGAAGCGCCCCGAGAGGCTGTAGTTCTGCGCGCCGAGTTCGATGCGCGCCACGTCGCCGAGCCGGATCATGGAGCCGTCGGCATTGGCGCGGACGACCACGTTTTCAAACTCCGCCGCCGAGGTGAGCCGACCCTGCGCGCGCACCGCGTAGGTGTATTCCTGTCCGGTCGGCACCGGCTCCGCGCCGATCTGGCCGGCGGGGTTCACCGCGTTCTGCTGCTTCACCGCGGCGATGATTTCCGGGATGGTGATGCCCAGTTTCGCGAGCTGATCGGGCCGCACCCAGCAGCGCATCGCATACTGGCCCGCGCCGAAGACGGTGACGCTGGCGATGCCGGGCACGCGGGTAAACTGGTCGTTGAGATTGATGTAGGCGTAGTTCGCGAGGAAGACGTTGTCGTAGGTCCCTTTCGGCGAGTAGAGCGCGAACATGATGAGCGGCGAGCTTGTCGATTTCTGCACGGTCACGCCCGCGGCATTCACCTCGGCCGGAAGCTGCGACGCGGCCTGGCTCTGGCGCATCTGGGCGAGGATCTGGTCGGTGTTCGGGTCGGTCTTGACGTCAAAATTCACGGTCAGCGTCATCGCGCCGTTGTTGGCGTTGACGGACGACATGTAGTTCATGTTGTCCACACCGCTCATCTGCTGCTCGATCGGCGTGGCCACGGACTGCTCGACGGTCACGGCATCCGCGCCGGTGTAGATGGCCTTCACCTGGATTTCCGGCGGGACGATATTCGGAAACTGGGCGACCGGCAGCGCCGTGAAAGTGAGGCCGCCGACGATCGTCATGATGATCGCGATGACGATCGCCACGATCGGGCGGTTGATGAAAAACTTGGCCATGGCCGGTTACTTGGACTCCGGCTTGGCTTCGCTCGCGGGCTTGGCGGACACCGGTGCGGGCTTGGCCGGCACGGTCCACGGCTGGGCGTTCACCGGCGCACCGGTCCGCACTTTCTGCACACCTTCCACGACGACTTTCTCCCCCGGCTTCAACCCTTCCGAAATCACCCACAGCGACCCCACGCGCTCCCCCACCTTCACCGGCCGGATTTCCGCTTTGCTGTCCGCGCCGACGATCGCCACCGAGTAACTGCCCTGCATCTCCATGACCGCGCGTTGCGGCACGAGCAACGCGTTCGGCTGGGTCTCCAGCACGGCGCGCACCTTGGCGTACTGCCCGGGCCGCAGGAGATTGCCAGGATTCGGAAAGATCACTTCCAGCGCGATGGTGCCGGTCTTTACCGAGACCTGCCGATCGACCGAGAAAAAAGTGCCCTTCTCCGGAAACACTTGGCCGTCGGCCAGCACCAGTTCCGACCTGGCCTGGCGGTCGGCCAGCGGGGCAGCCATCGCCGTGGTCAGCTCCTCGGAAAACTTCAGATATTCCTGCTCGCTGATCGGAAACTTCGCCTTGATCGGATCGACCGTGGAGACGGATGTCAAAGCCCCGGTGCTCGGTCCGACGAGATCACCGATGCCCACATTCGCGATACCCGCGACGCCATCGACCGGCGCAGTGACCTTCGTAAAGGCGAGATTCAACGCCGCCTGCTGCAACGCCGCCTTCGCCACGTCGATGCTCGCCACATTCGCGAGATTCGACTGCAAAGCGTTGTCGTAGTCCCGCTGGCTCGTGACCTTTTTCTCGAAGAGCTCCTTCTGCTTTTGAAATTCCGCTTCCGTCCGGCCCTGCTGCGCCTCGGCTTGCGTGACCTGCGCCTTGGCCTGCGCCAGAGCCGCCTCAAAAGGGCGCGCGTCGATCAGAAAAAGCACGTCGCCCTTCTTGACCACCGCGCCCTCGGAATACTTCTGCTCCTGGAGGTAGCCGCTGACCCGCGCGCGGATGTCCGCATTCGACGAACCATCGAGCGTGCCCAGCCACTCCCGGACGATCGGCACATCCTGCTGCACCACCACGGAGACGAGCACTTCCGGCGGGCCCGCGGGCGCCGCCGCGTTCTTTTCCTGACAGGCGGATAATGCGATCGCCGAGATGAGGGTAAAACTGCGGCGCACAGCGGTCGCGACTGGGATGGACATAGGTGAAAACTAAAAGGGCTTCGTGGAACAGGCGAGAACGTAGGGAACCGCGGCGCGCATGGCAATGCAAACGCCGCCCTCCGGCTTCCGCACTGCATCGATTGAACACGCATCAAGGAGCGCATCAAGGGACAGACACTTTATCTCCGAACCGAGTTCGTTCCGTGATTGGTGATCAGTGAATGGTGGCAGTTGCGCACCCCCAACCCTTCACCGATCACGAATCACCTCCGGTTTCTCCCGGAGCGGCCGAAGCCCCCGATGGAGCCCTTGACGCGTCACGCAATCGCCACGTAGCCTCCGCCCCTCACCAATTTAGGAGCCCCATCACCTTGGACTTAAAAGAAATCAAAGAACTCATCGCCCTGATGAGGAAAAACGACCTCTCCGTTTTCAAAATGGAGAAGGAAGGCTTCAAGATCACCCTGAAAAAGGGGACCGACTTTCAGCCCATCATCACCACCACTGCGCCCACGGCGCTCCCCGCCCCGGCGGTGGTTTCCATCCCCGGCTCTGCGCCGGTTCCCGGGCGCGATGCCGTCGTGCTGCGCGAGATCACTTCGCCGATGGTGGGGACTTACTACGGCTCCGCGTCGCCGGATGCCGCGCCCTACGTGAGCGTCGGCCAGGAGGTCACGGAGGATACGGTGGTCTGCATCATCGAAGCGATGAAGGTGATGAACGAAATCAAGGCCGAGACCCGCGGGGTGATCGCCGAGATCGCGGCGGAAAACGGCAAGCCGGTCCAGTACGGGCAGGCGCTTTTCAAACTGAAGTAACCACCCCGTCAGGTTTCAGAGTTCAGATCGCAGTTTGAAAACTCCGGTCGTCCGTGAATTCCAATCTGAACCCCAAGTCTTGAATGTTTAAGAAAGTCCTCATCGCCAATCGCGGCGAAATCGCCCTCCGGGTCATCCGCGCCTGCAAGGAACTCGGGGTCAAAACGCTGGCCGTTTACTCCGAGGCGGACGTGGATTCCTTGCACGTCCAGCTCGCCGACGAGGCCATCTGCATCGGGCCAGCTTCGAGCGCGCAGTCGTATTTGAAGATCGACCGGATCATCAGCGCCGCGGAGATCGGCGATGTGGATGCGATCCACCCCGGTTACGGATTCCTGAGCGAGAACGCGCACTTCGCGGACATTTGCGCGAGCTGCAATATCAAGTTCATCGGGCCGCCCGCCGCCGCCATCCGCGCCATGGGCGACAAGAACACCGCGCGCACCACGGCCAAGCGCGCGGGGATGCCGGTGACCCCCGGTTCGGACGGCATCGTGGAGACGGAGAAAGAGGCAAGGGAGATCGCGCGCAAGATGGGCTACCCGGTGATGATCAAGGCCACGGCCGGCGGTGGTGGCCGCGGGATGCGCCCGGCGCACAACGACAGCTCACTGGTTTCCGGCTACCACGCCGCGCGCAACGAGGCAGAAAAAGCGTTCGGCAACTCCGGCGTCTACATCGAGAAGCTCATCGAGAACCCGCACCACATCGAATTTCAGATCATGGCCGACATGCACGGCGACGTGGTCCACCTCGGAGAGCGCGACTGCTCGATGCAGCGCCGCAATCAGAAGATCATCGAGGAGACGCCCTCGCCGATCATGACCGACGAAATCCGCGAGCGCATGGGCGAAGACTGCGTGCGGCTGGCCAAGGAAGTGGGCTACGTCGGCGCGGGCACCATCGAGTGCCTCATGGATGACCACGGGCACTACTACTTCATGGAAATGAACACGCGCATCCAAGTGGAGCACTGCATCACCGAAGAGGCCTACGGCGTGGACCTCGTGAAAGAGCAGATTAAGATCGCGGCCGGCGAACCCCTTTCCCAATACATGCACAACGCGAAGCGGAAATATCACGCCATCGAGTGCCGCGTAAACGCCGAGGACCCGTTCAACAATTTCCAACCCTGTCCCGGCAAGATCGACCTCTACTACGCCCCCGGCGGGCGCGGCATCCGCATCGATTCCCACGCCTACGCTGGCTACGCCGTGCCGCCGCACTACGACTCGATGATCGCCAAGGTCATCGCCACGGGCACCACTCGCGCCAACGCCATCGCCCGCATGAGCCGCGCGCTCGGCGAATACATGATCACCGGCATCAAGACGACCATCCCCTTTCAGGAAGCCATCATGCGCGACCCGGATTTCGTCCGTGGGAAATACAACACCGGCTTCGTGGCGAAGATCATCGAGTCGCGCGTGGCGGAGTTTGCGGAGAGGTAACTCGCAGCGCCCCCTCGGCAGGCCCCGCCCCAGAATCGAAAAACGGCAAAATTCACCTTGCAACCCGAAGGAGGCGTGGCAGTCTCCCCGCTCCTTTTTAACCAGCAGCATTTTATGGCATACGCAATTTTCAAAACCGGCGGCAAACAATACCGCGTCGCGCAGGGTGATGTGATCGAGATCGAAAAGCTCGACATGGAACCCGGCTCCGAGGCCACGTTCACGGATGTCCTCATGGTTGGCGCAGGCAGCAGCCTCAAACTCAGCGGCGAACTCAAGGGCGCGACGGTCGTCGCCGAAGTCGTCGAGCAATTCCGCGGACCGAAGCTGATCAACTTCAAATTCCGCCGCCGCAAGGGCTACCATCGCACCATCGGGCATCGCCAGAATCTCACCCGCGTGAAGATCAAGAGCATCCCCGCCTAATCAGTTTCACACTCTAATTTTCTCACTCATATGGCTCATAAGAAAGGTCAAGGATCGGTCAAGAATGGACGCGACAGCGTCAGCAAGCGGCTTGGCGTCAAGAAATTCGGCAGCCAGACGGTAATCGCCGGCAACATCATCATCCGCCAGCGCGGGACGAAGTTCCTGCCCGGAAAGAATGTCGGCTTGGGTCGTGACTACACGATCTTCGCCCTCGTCGATGGCCTCGTTCGTTTCGACCGGGAAGGTCGTCGCGTCAATGTGGACCCGGCTCCGGCCTCGCTGAACTAACCAGGAAGAGCGCCGCTCCGGCGCGCTCCCACTCCTTCCGGGCGACGAAACTTTTCGGCGTCCTATTTGCTCTCGGCGCACACCGCTTCGAGGTATTCGCGGTATTCGTTCTTCGGCAGTATCGCGATGGCTGATTGCAGGCCGGCGCGATCAATGAAGCCTTGGTTGAAGGCGATTTCCTCGATGTTCGCGATCATCAGGCCCTGGCGATTTTGGATTGCCGCGATGTAATTGCTCGCTTCCAGCAGGCTGGCCTGCGTGCCCGTGTCGAGCCAGGCCATGCCGCGGCCGAGCACGCGGACGTTGAGCCGGTCGCGGTCGAGATAGGCGCGGTTCACGTCGGTGATTTCGAGTTCGCCGCGCGGGCTGGGTTTGAGGTCGCGGCAGATCTGCACCACGTCGCGGTCATAGACGTAGAGCCCGGGGACGGCGAAGTGGCTCTTCGGATGCGTGGGCTTTTCCTCCAGGCTCCGCGCTTTCCCGTCCGGGCCAAACTCGACCACGCCGTAGCGCTCGGGGTCGCGCACTTGATAGCCGAAGACACAGGCCCCGCCGTCGCTTTCCACCACGCGCAGGGCGTCGCGGAAAAAGTCGAGTTTCCCGTAGAAAATGTTGTCGCCGAGGATGAGCGAGACGCCATCCGCACCGATGAATTTTTCCCCAATGAGAAAAGCCTGCGCGATGCCGGCCGGCCGCTCCTGCGCGGCGTAGTCGAAGCGCATCCCGAGGTGCGCGCCGTCGCCGAAGAGCCCGCGAAACTGCGGCAGATCTTTCGGTGTGGAGATGATCAGCACCTCCCGGATGCCGCCGAGCATCAGCGTGGCGAGCGGGTAGTAGATCATCGGCTTGTCATAGACCGGCAGGAGCTGCTTGCAGGCGATGCGCGTGAGCGGATGCAGCCGCGTGCCGGCGCCGCCGGCGAGGATGATGGCTTTGCGGGATTTCATGGTGCGACGGGGATGAGCGATTTGGCGAAAACTTCAATCGTGGAGTTGTCGGCGGATTTGATCTCCGCCACGCGGGCGTAGTGGATTTTCACGTATTCATGCACCGGCGCGGCCCAGCGGGAAAAGCGCGACGCCTCGCTCCCATTGATCGCCCGATGATCGATGACGACGACCGCAGGCCTGCGCTCCTCGATGTCGCGGATGCTCGTCGCCATCCAGTCCGCGTCGCGCGTGGCGTTATCCACATAGACGTTGTGGAGATAAGTGCGCCGGTTCGTCATCAGGTTGTAGCCGGGCATGTAGGGGTAGCAGATGAGGAAATCGTCCGCGCGGGAGTGCTTGAGCACGGCGGCGCGGATCGTCGTGAGCGTCTGCGCTTCGCGTTTGAAAGCGCGCACGCTGACGCCGTTCGCGGCGGCGAATTTCGTCTCGCGACCCACCCGCGCGGCGATGGTCCCGGCGGAGGGATGCTGCAACGCGTAGAACGCAAATGCGGCCAAGTGCAGCGCGAAAAAGAACGCGCAGCCTTTCGCCAGCAACGTCTGCAAGCGGCCGCGAGTTTCGCCCGGAGGCTTGAGCAGGATCAAGCATCCGGCCATGGCCACGATGTAGCCGGGCATGAACTCGGAAAGGTGCGGGCGGTCGGGGCGGAAAAAAAAGAACTGCGGAAACGTCGTCAGCGACCCGCCCACGAGGAGCAGCCATTTCATGGAATGTTCGTGCAGCACGAACGAACCGCGCCACACCTTCCCCGCCAGGCTGAGGACCCCGGCTCCGAAAAATAGAGCGAAGCCCGCGAGCGGCGCGTAGGTCAGGAAGGCCAGCAGGCGGACTTTGCCTCCGGCCCCGCGCCAGATGTCCGTGACCGGCCGGCGGGCGAGCAACGAGCGATCCGCCGCGGCCGCGGGTTTCGCGGGCCTGGACTCCGCGGCTGGGGTGGTGGGCGGCGCGGGCCGGTCGGCGGGCGCCGACGCGCCGATCTGATCCTGCAGCCCGACGCTGAGCGCGCCGAACCACGCCGGAATCTGCCCGGTAAAATGCGACTCCACCCCGAGCGTCCGCAGATACAGATACGGCGGCAGGTGAACCGCGCCCACCACCGCCGCGAGCAGCGCGCCGCCGAGCAGCAGGTGCGCGGCGCGTTGCCGGAGCGCGAGCCGTTTGTCCGCCAGGACAAAGAGCAGCAGCAGCGCCCAGATGACCGCGAAGAAAATGGCGATCTCCACCCGGACCAGCGCCGTCAACCCCAGCACCGCGCCGCCGAGCGCCACCGCGCCGAACCATTTCCGCCGCGCGGAAAACTCGACGTGCAGCAGATGGATCAGGCACGCCGTGTTCGCCATCTCCGCGAGCGGGATGTAGTTCTTGAACTGCGAACCCGGCAGCGCCACCAGCACCAGCCCGACCGCGCAGCCCAGCCAGCGCGAACCGCTCAGCCGCGTGACGATTCCACAACCGAGGAGCGCCGTGATCGTGGACAGCGCGAAAAAGAACGCGCGCGCCGCGAGGTAGTTCACCCCGGTGACGTGGAACAGGCCCACGAGCGGGTAAAACCAGCCAACGTTGTATCCGAGCGCCACGTCCGCCCACGGCCGCTCACCCTGCATCAGCCGCTGCGCGATCAGGCAGACCGTGCCGCCTTCGTCGTGCGGATTGAACCAGTAGCCCAAGTAGCTCCCAAAGTAGGCCAGCGCAGCGACCACGATGACCAGCATCGGTCCCCATTTCTCCATCAGCGCACGCCCGCCCACTCCCGGGCGGGCCTCATTTTCTGGCGCTAAAGAGCTGTTCACCCGGCGAAAAGTAGCGTCTTTCTCCAGGCCGTGAAACACCAAACTCCCGATCCCACCGCGCCGGAAACTCCCCGCATCGAAGTCCCTGTGCAGGTCATGTTTTTCGATACCGATTGCGCCGCCGTGGTCCACAACATCGCCTACCTCCGCTTCATCGAAATCGCCCGCACTTTGCTCGCCGAGCAGCTCGGCATGGGCCTCGTGGACATGGCGCGCACCCACATTTACCCCGTCGTCGTCCGCACCGAGATCGACTACCGCAAACCCGCCGTCCTCGGCGACCAGCTCATCGTCCACGGCCGGCTCGAAAGCGTGGACCGCCTCCGCTTTTGGTGCGCCTTCGAGATTCGCCGGCCCGCCGACGGCGCGCTCATCGTCACCTCGCGGCAGAGGCTCGCCGTCGTCCAGATGCCGCCCGGCAAACCCGTGCGCCTGCCGGTCGATTGGGGCACCCGATTCGCCCACCTCCAGACTCCGCGCCCGCCGCGCGGCGGCACCGCTCCCTGCGTCCCGTGATCGCGATCCAAAAAATCGAAGCCATCACCGATTTGCGCGCCACCCGGCGCGATTGGGAACATGGCAGCAGCGCCGCCTTCGTCCCGCTCTCCTCGCTTCGAGCGGATACCCATGCTGGTTCGTCCACCAGCGCGCCGCGAGCAAGCGCTCAGTGGCAGGATTTTGCCCGGACGGCGTCGGCGATGGTTTGCCGGGGATCGAAGGTCTTCTCGGGATGCTCGGATTGACTGCGGCGGTAGCGGTCGCCGAGTTTTTTGAGATCGCCATCCGCCTGCTGAAACATCCGGCGGCGGAGTTCGCGGAGCCATTCAAGGCCGTCTTCGTGCGGCGTCGCTGGGTCAGGGTTCATGACGTGGTTTCGAGGAGTTCGAGCGGGGTGATCAACTGCGGCGTATGGAGGCCGAGGGCGTTATTGACGAGGTGAATGTGGCCGGTCTTGTTGCCATTGGCGAGGTGCTTGCAGTTCCATGTGATGAGGATATCACAGCGGTGAAAAGAGGCGAGGGCGAGGTGATGGGCGTCGCCGCCGCTTTCGAGGGGCATGAGCCTGTGGGCAAAATACGCCTCCACGATGGTGTCGATCTCGTCGGTGTAGGCGAGACGCGGAAGGTCGGCGACGAGACCGAGCATTTGCGCCTGCTTTGTGGGGTCGGGGGTTTCCTCCAACTCGGCAATGACGACGGGTGAAATGACAAGGGCATCGCGCCAGCGTGCGAGTTTCCACCATTCCTGCGTCCACTCGCGCCGAGCCTGGAGCTGAACGGAGGTCCGTGTCTCGTAGTAGAAGCTCGGGATGCTGGTTTCGACGTAGATGAGCTGGCTCATGGGAAACTGATCGACCGGTAACGTGCATGAGTTAGCCGGAACCGGAGGGCGAGTAAATATTCGCGCACGACGAGAGCGAAGGGAACTCGATGGAGGCGGGGTTGCTTACTGCCGCGCGGTCCCTCGCGGCGGGGTCCAAGGGTGGGAAAGTGGCCGCGCGCAAATCGTTTGTCAGCGGCGCGCGATGGCGTAGTCTCCGGCCCTTTTTTCCGCCATGAATCCACCAATCCCCGGCCAACGATGGGTCAGCGACAGCGAGCCGGAGCTCGGGCTCGGCATTGTCATCAAAGTGGAGTTTGGGCGCATGGAGATGCACTTCCCGGCGGCGAGCGAGCAGCGGCAGTACGCGCTGAAATCCGCGCCGCTGCGGCGGGTCGCGTTTGCCGAGGGCGACAAGATCAAGCTGCACAGCGGCGAGGAAATGCTGGTCGCAGCGGTGGAGGATCGCGCGGGGTTGCTGACGTATCGCTGCACCGGGCGAGCCGTGGCGGAGGCGGAGCTTTCGGACACGATCAGCTTTTCCCAGCCGGAGGAGCGCCTGCTCATCGGGCAGGTGGACGAACTGCCCACCTTCGATCTGCGCGCGGAAGCGCTGCGGCGGCGGAGCGAAAACCGGCAGACGCCGGTGCGCGGGTTTGTCGGCGGGCGCGTGGATTTGATTCCGCACCAGATGTTCATCGCGGGCGAAGTCACGTCGCGCCTCGCGCCGCGCGTGCTGCTGGCCGATGAAGTCGGGCTGGGCAAGACCATCGAAGCGGGACTGATCCTGCACCGGCTGCATCTCACCGGGCGGGCGGAGCGCGTGCTTGTGCTCGTGCCGGAGCCGCTCGTTCACCAATGGTTCGTGGAGTTGCTGCGGCGGTTTAATCTGCTCTTCAGCATCTTCGATGAGGAGCGCTGCGCGTCGCTGGATTCGGCCGACGGCGGGACGAATCCCTTCCTCGACAGCCAGCTCGTGCTTTGCAGCGTGGAACTGCTCGCGGGCAGCGAGACGCGCGCGGCGCAGGTGCTCGCGGCGGGTTGGGAGTTGCTCGTCGTGGACGAGGCGCATCACCTCGAATGGACGCCCGAGCAGGCCAGCCCGCAGTATCAGCTCGTGGCCGCGCTGGCCGCGCAAACGCCGGGACTGCTTCTGCTCACGGCCACGCCCCAGCAACTCGGCGTCGAGGCGCACTTCGCCCGCCTGCGGTTGCTCGACCCGGATCGCTACGCCGGGTTCGCGGAGTTTGTGGAAGAGGCCGAGCACTACGAGGAGGTGGCGAAAGCCGTGGACCGCCTGCTCGCGGGTGCCGCGCTGGACGCGAAAGACCGCGCGCTTTTCGCCGCGAAATCCCCGCGCCTCGCCGCCCGCTGCGACGCCGCGGCCACCGGCGATGCCGCCGCCCGCGCGCATCTCGTCGCCGAATTGCTCGACGCGTTCGGGACCGGACGCGTGATGTTTCGCAACACCCGCGCCGCGCTCTCCGGCTTCCCCGAACGCCAGGCGCTGCTCGTCCCGCTCGACGGCGCGAACGAGGACGACGCCAAAGTGCGCTGGCTCGCCGAGCTGCTGAAGACGCTGCGCGACGCGAAAATTCTCGTCATTTGCCGCACCCGCGCGCTCGCCGAGCAGACCGCCGAGCGGCTCCAGCGCTTGATCGCCGTGAAGTGCGCCGTTTTCCACGAGGGCCTCACCCTGCTCCAGCGCGACCGCAACGCCGCCTACTTCGCCGAGGAGGAAGGCGCGCGCCTGCTCATCTGCTCCGAGATCGGCAGCGAAGGCCGCAACTTCCAGTTCGCCCACCACCTCGTCCTCTACGACCTCCCCGCCAACCCCGAACTCCTCGAGCAGCGCATCGGCCGCCTCGACCGCATCGGCCAGACCGCGACCATCCGCATCCACGTGCCCTACGCGCCCGGCACCGCTTCGGAAGTCGTGGCGCGCTGGTATCATGAGGGGCTGGGCGCTTTTGAAAAAAACCTGCACGGCGCCGCGGAGATCGTCCGCGAACTCGGCGCGCCGCTCGCCGCCCTGCTCGCGCGTTTCGACGCGAAGAAGCTCACCGCCTTTCTCGCAAAATCCCGCCAGGTCCGCGCCGGCGTCACCCGCAAACTCGAGCGCGGCCACGACCGCCTGCTCGAACTCAGCTCCTGCCGGCCCGCCGCCGCTGCCGTCATCACCGATCACATCCGCGCGCTCGATGCCGACCCGGAGTTCGAGGCGTTCGTCATCCGCCTGCTCGAACACTGCGGCATGCACATCGAGGACCTCGCCCCGCGCACCTACCTTTTCCGCCCCGACCACCTGCTCAGCGAAGCGCTCAGCGGCATCCCCGCCGAGGGCCTCAGCGTCACCTTCGACCGCGCCCGCGCGCTCAGCCGCGAGGATCTCGGCTTCATGACGTGGGATCATCCGCTCGTCCGCAGCGCGCTCGATTTGCTGCTCGGCGCGGAGACCGGCAACGCCGCCTTTGGCATCTGGCGTCACCCCGACGGCGAATCGCTGCTGCTCGAAACCAACTACGTCGTCGAGTGCGTGGCCCCGGCGGCGCTGCATGTCGATCGCTTCCTGCCGACCACTCCCGTCCGCGTCGTCATCGACCACGCGCAAAAGGACATCACCGCCGACGCCGAACTCGCCGCCGCCGTGCTGGAGAAAGGGGACGTCTTCCGCCTGCTCGACCGCGGCGCGGTGAAAAAGAAACTCTTCCCCGCGATGCTCGCCGCGGCGCAAAAACTCGCCGCCGCGCAGCTCACCACCATCGCCGCCGCCGCGCAGGAGAAAATGGACTCCCAGCTCCGCCACGAAATCGCCCGCCTCGAAGACCTCGCCGAGATCAACGACCACGTCCGCCCCGCCGAGATCGCCGCCCTCCGCGCCCACCAGACCGAGCTGACCACCGCCCTCACCGCCGCCCGCCTCCGCCTCGACGGCGTCCGCCTCATCTGGCGGATGCCGTAAAAGCCGTCATCCTGAGCGGAGTTCCCGGCGGGCGGAGGCGGTGGGAGAGAGGAATTGACGAATGACGAACGAAACCCGCAGGAGGATTCCTCGTCATCCCGCCGGGCTGCTCCAGCAAGCTGTGGTTGGATTTCCCGTCCGTGCGCGTTAGGGGTCGGTTTGTGGGACTAAGATCAAGATTCCGATTCAACGCGCTGGCCGCGGCGCTTGGGCTGGGCCTGGCGGCCGGTCATGCGGCTCCGGAGCTGGAGCTGACGAAGTTCGTCTTTGAAAAGGCGGAGATGGGCGTGCCGTTCCGCGTTTCGCTCTATGCGGCGGATGAGGCGACGGCGCGCACGGCAGCGGATGCGGCGTTTGCGCGGATCGCGGAACTGAACGGGGAGATGAGCGATTACGACAGCGATGCGGAACTGAGCCGGCTGTCGCGGACTTCCGGGCAAGGGCGAGCGGTGCGCGTAGGCGACGCGCTGTGGAAGGTGCTCGTCCGCGCGCAGGAGTTTTCCGTGCGGAGCGAGGGTGCCTTCGACATCACGGTCGGGCCGCTGGTCAATGTCTGGCGGCGGGCCCGGCGGAAGCAGGAACTCCCCGCGCCGGAACTGCTCGCCGGGATGATGGCGCGGGTCGGTTTCAAAAAGCTCCGACTCGATCCTGCGCGACAGACCGCCGAGCTACTCGCGCCGGAGATGCGGCTCGATCTCGGGGCGATTGCCAAAGGGTTCGCATGCGATGAGGCGCTGGCGGTTTTACGGCAGCGGGGTTTTCCTCGCGCGCTGGTCGGCGGGAGCGGCGATATGGCAGCAGGCGACGCACCACCCGGCGAACCCGGCTGGCGTATCGAAGTCGCCGCGCTCGATGTCGCCGGGGCTCCGCTGCCCCAGGTCGTGTTTCTGCGAAACGGTGCGATCGCGACCAGCGGCGACGTTTTCCAGCGCGTGGAGATCGCCGGCCGGCGCTACTCGCACATCGTCGATCCGCGCACTGGCCTCGGGCTCACCGATCACAGCCTCGTCACCGTTATCGCGCCCGACGGCATGACCGCCGACGCGCTTTCCACCACCGTCAGCGTCCTCGGCCCGGAGCGCGGGCTGAAGCTCGTCGAAGAAACGCCGGGCACTGCGGCGCAGGTCGTGCGGCAGCCGGGTGAGAGGATCGAGTTTCTCGAATCGGCGCGCTGGCGAAACGTCCCGAAAGCCGGCGGCACACCCACGCAGCAGCCGACTACGCGGTAGCGCGGTAAAGAAAAATGGCCGCCGGGAAACGGCGGCCATTTTCGGATGAAGTGCGGGCAGAGCGCGCTGCGTCAGAGCACCGCCGTTTTGCCGGGGGTGGCGCGCGGATAGTAGCCGTCGGCGCCGGGGTTGACCGGCGCCGGCTTGTCCCAGCCGAGTTCCTTGGGCAGCAGTTCGATCTTGGAATTGAGCGCGGCCTGCCACTCGATCTCCTTGCCGGAATAAGCCGCCATCCGACCCAGGATCGCGGTCATCGTGCTGTTCGCGCCATTGAAGGCTTCGTTGTATTCCGTGTTGTCGCGGATCGCGGCAAAGAGGTCGTCGTGCTCCTTCTGGTAGCCATCCTTGCCGCCACCCTTGTAGCGCCAGGCATCCGCGCCGGTGATCTCGTTGCGTCCGACGTTCGAGCGCCCTTTGGTGCCCACGGCGTACTCGCTCACGCTGCTCCAGCAGCCGGGCTGCTGGCGACATTCGCTGAAAAGGATCGAGCCATCCGCGTATTCATACTGGCAGGCGAAGTGGTCGTAGATTTCGCCGTCGTCCGGACTGGTGGTGATCTCTCGCCCGCCCATCGCGCGCGCTTTCACCGGGTAGCCGCCCTTCACCCAGTTGATGACGTCGATATTGTGGATGTGCTGCTCGGCGATGTGGTCGCCGCAGAGCCAGGTGAAGTAGTACCAGTTGCGGAGCTGGTATTCCATTTCCGTGAGCTTGCGCCCGTATTGCTTTTCCAAATCGGCACGCTTTTTCTGCCACGGACGCGAGCCGTTCCAGAACGCGCGCATCGAGGTCACATCGCCGATCTGGCCGTCCTGGATGCGTTTGACGGTTTCGATGTAGCCGGCTTCGTGATGCCGCTGGAGGCCTACGCCGACCTTGAGATTTTTCTTTTTCGCCTCCTCGGCGGCGGCGAGCACCTGGCGCACGCCCGCGGCATCGGAGGCCACGGGCTTTTCCATGAAGACGTGTTTGCCGGCCTTGATCGCGGCCTCAAACATCATCGGGCGAAAGCCGGGCGGCGTGGTCAGGATGGCGACATCGGCGGTCGCGATCGCCTTTTCAAAACCATCGAAGCCGAGGAACTGGCGCTCCGCCGGGACATCGACGCGGGCGGCGTGCCGGGCTTTCAGATTGCTGAGCGCGCCCTTCAGCCGGTCTTCGTGGACGTCGGCCATGGCCACGAGTTTGACCGGGCCGAGGTTGGAAGTGTTGAGCGCCTGATCCGCCGCGCCGCTACCGCGTCCGCCGCAGCCGATGAGAGCGATCTTGAGTTCGTCCGTGCCCGCCGCATGGGCGAAACGCTCGGCGGCCAGCGTGCCGAGGAACGCGCCGCCGACCATGGCGGTGGAGCCTTTTTTGAGGAAAGTCCGCCGGCTGAAAGCGTCGGGCGGGATGTTGTCGGAAGGATGATTCATAATGTTACGGGTTGTGGAGGTGGACCGGCACGCTAGGACGGGCGCGGGGGATTTGGCGATGAATGATTCATCGTGAATGGGGAAAACGCCAGCTACTCCGCCTTTTTCAGCAGCGGGTTGTCCTTCTCCACGCCGCTGTTCCAGTACGCGTGCGCCTCCTCGGCGGTCGGCGTCTGGAGCGGGCGCACCACGCGGAAGCCGAGGAATTGCGCGTCGGTGTGGTACCAGATGCTCTTTGGAAGCTGCGGGTCCTGCACTTTCCAGCCCTTGTTCGACGCGCGCCGCGCGGCGGCACGCAGCGCCGCGGGTTCGTCGTCGTCCCACGAACCGCCGCGCGCCACATGCGGATACGGCTTCGTCGCCTTGTTCCAGGGATTCGCCGCGGGCGAGTTCTTATAAAATTCCGGGTCATACTGATCAAGCGTCCACTCCAGGACGTTGCCGAGGATGTCGTGCAGACCCCACGGGTTCGGCTTCTTCTTGCCGACCTTTTGGTATTTGAAATCGCTGTTCTTGCCGGACCACGCGTACTCATTCATCGGCGCGGCGTCATCGCCCCAGAAGTAAGCCGTCGTCGTCCCCGCGCGCGCGGCGTATTCCCACTCGGCCTCGGTCGGCAGCCGGTAAAAGTGGCCCGTCTTCGCGCTCAGCCACTGGCAGTATTTATTCGCCGCGTGCTGGGTCATCGAGATCGCCGGGTAGCCGTCCTTGCCCATGCCGAAGCTCATCTCCACATACGGCTGCGTGGGGTGCGTGATCGCGTCGGTCAGCGCGTTCAGCTCTGTCGGCAGCTTCTTCAGCTCGCGCGCTTTTTTCTCCTCGCTCGGATACATGAACAGCTCGAACTCGCTCCACGTGACCTCGCACTTCTCCATCCAGAATGGCGCGATCTCCACCTCGTGCTGCGGCCCCTCATCGGGCTTGCGACCCTTCTCGCCATCCGGGCTGCCCATTTTGAATTTTCCACCCGCGATCGGCAGCATCGTGAAGCTCACCTCCGTCCCCGGAATCACCACCACGTATTCCTTCATCTCGCCCGCCGACTGCGCCTTCGCCGTCTCCACGATCCGCGCATGCACCCGCGCCGAGACCTCGCCTTCGTCCACGCCTTTCTCCTCCTTCTTGCGCGCGGTCAGCGTCACGCCCTCCGGCCATTTCGCGCCCTCGTTGATCCAGTTTTTTAAAATCTCCGTCTCCGCCTTGGCCAGCCGCTCCAACGCGCCGGTGACCCGGTTCTTCGGCGGCATCAGCTTCTTCGCGTCATCGGCCAGCACCGTGGTCGTGTAGAGTTTGCTCTTCGTCGCATCGCCCGCGACGATCGTTTTCGAGTCCTCCGTCGCTGTCTTGAACGTGGAGAGATCGAGATCCGTGTCGCCCTTTTCGTAATCCGTCGCCTTCGGGTTGTGGCAGCGCACGCAGTTGAACTCCAGAATCGGCTGCACGTCCTTCACGAAATCGACGGCCCGGCCCGTGGTGAGGGCCGCGGTGGCAAAGAGGGCGGTGCAAAGCGGGCGGGTGGCTTTCATAAAGTTGCGTACTTTTGCCGCCCCGCCCCGCCCTGTCAACGCGCGGCGATTTCCCGCCTTCCCCGCCCGCCGTTTCGCCGCCATCGTCGGCCCGTGCCCACCGCCATCCACGACCCCGGCCAGCGCCGCACCGCCTGCTGCCGCTGGCCGGGGGAGGTGAAAGTGGGCGCCGCCGAGATCGCCGAGATCGCCCGCCATCTCGGCCTCAGCAAGCACGATTTCATCCAGCGCTACACCCGCCTCCGCCCCGCGCGCGACGGCCTCGCGCTCCTCGCCAAAGGCCCCGCCGCCGACGGCACCTCCAACCACGACTGCATCTTCCTCGCTGGCCGCGACTGCGCCGTCCAGACCGTCAAACCCATCCAATGCGCCGGCTTTCCCAACACCTGGAACTTCCCCGGCTGGCGCGAAGTCGGCGAAACCGTGTCAGAGTTGCGACCGGTCGCTGCCTCGGCCAAAGGCGAGGCGTAACGCGGGGCCGCGCGATCCCACATGACCGAAACCCTCGGGTTTGGTCGGGCTGCAGGGATTCGAACCCTGGACCTCTTCGACCCGAACGAAGCGCTCTACCAAGCTGAGCCACAGCCCGTTTTGTGGAGGCGCAAAGTAGGGGGCCGACTTTGGCCGGTCAAGCGAAAGGTCGGAGGACGTGCGCACTTTCGGTTTGAAAGCAGGAACGGACATTGCCAGAGCCGTCCGGACGGGCAAATTGCGCCGCCATATGAATCCCACGCCCCTCCTCCAGCGCCTGGTCCGCCTCGCCTCGTGCGCGCTCCTCAGCCTGTCCGCGATCCTCGCCGCGCCCTGCACCCACGCCGCCGGCCTCGCGGGCAAACGCCCGAACATCATTTTCATCCTCACCGACGACCAGGGCTACGGCGACGTCTCGGCGAATGGCAATCCTGTGCTCAAGACGCCGCACCTCGACCGGCTGCACGGCGAAGGCGTGCGGTTCACGGACTTCCACGTCAGCCCCACCTGCGCGCCCACGCGCAGTGCGCTGCTCACCGGCCGGCACGAATTCAAGAACGGCGTGACCCACACCATCCTCGAACGCGAGCGCATGACGCTCGACGCCGTCACACTGCCGCAGGTGCTCAAGACCGCCGGTTACACCACGGGCATGTTTGGCAAATGGCACCTCGGCGACGAGGACGAGTATCAGCCGGAGCGGCGCGGCTTCGACGAGGTCTTCATCCACGGCGGCGGCGGCATCGGCCAGCACTACCCCGGCTCGTGCGGCGACGCGCCGGGCAACACCTATTTCTCCCCGCTCATCAAACACAACGGCAAGTTCGAGAAGACCGAAGGCTACTGCACCGATGTCTTTTTCGCGCAGGCGACGAAGTGGATCGAGAGCGTGAAAGGCGGGAAGCCCTTCTACCTGCACCTCGCCACGAACGCGCCGCACGGTCCGCTGCAAGTGCGCCCCGAGGACGAGGCGCGCTACCAGGGCAAGGGACCAGCGAAGTTCTTCGGCATGATCGCGAACATCGACGACAACCTCGGCCGACTGCTCGCGAAGCTCACGGAGTGGGGGCTCGAAAAGGACACGCTCGTCGTGTTTATGAATGACAACGGCGGCACCGGCGGCGTCGGCGTTTTCAATGCGGGGATGCGCGGGCAAAAGGGCACGGCCTTCCTCGGCGGCACCCGCTCGTCGTCATTCTGGCGCTGGCCGGGGACGTTGCAACCGGCGGACGTGACGAAGCTCGCCGCGCACCTCGACTTCCTCCCCACCCTCGCCGAACTCGCCGGCGCGAAGCTCGACGAGAAAGTGGCGCAACAAAGCGAAGGCCGCAGCCTCGTCCCGCTGCTGGAAAATCCCGCCGCGCCGTGGCCCACGCGCACGCTTTTCACCCACCTCGGCCGCTGGGAAAAAGGCAAGCCGCCCGAGACCGACAAATACACCCAATGCAGCGTGCGCACGCCCGAATACCACCTCGTCTCCACGACCACGAAAGACGCCCAGCCCAGTTGGATGCTTTTCGACACGCGCACCGACTACGGCGAAAAGCAGGACATCGCCGCGCAGCACGCGAAGATCGTGGCCGAGATGAGCGCGGCGTACGAGAAGTGGTGGGCCTCGGTCGTGCCCATGATGGTCAACGAAAACGTGCCGCTCGCGCCCGCGAACCCGTTCAGGACGCTGCACAAAAAGCAGTTCGGCACCGCGCCGTAGCAGGCGCCCGGGAAGGGACGCCCTCGGGGAGGCGTAAGTTATCCGCAGTTTCCCGACCCCGCGCAAGAACGTGGCGCTCTCGCCGCGCTGGCAAACGCCCGCCTTTCCTCCATGGACGACGGACGGCGCTCGATCTCCAAAGGTCCGCGGACGCAGGCGCTCACCCTTTCCACACCGGCCCGATGGTCCCGCCGGGGATGAAATCGGCGGGGAAGGTGACCTGGCGCAGGTCCGTGCGTTGCTGGCTGAGCGCGGTGGCCCATTGGACGATGCGGCGGATCACTGGTTCGATATGCCAAGTGATGTGGGTGAC